>JBBQDH010000018.1:0-39506 GCA_038319515.1 Bryobacterales bacterium | reverse complement strand
TCGCGACAGGCTCGGTATCCCTGAAAGGAAGACTGCGGTGCTGGTGGAAGATGAATCCGGCTATGGGCGGGCTGTGGCAGAAAGCTTCGGCGATCCGGCCAATCCAGAAGTTCGGTTGTTCCATTTCCCTCGCGATATCGCTCATTTGCGCAATGCCTGGCGGGACGCGGTCTCAGTTTCGAAAGGAGATCATCGGGCCGCACCGAGTCTTGATTTCACTCTGAAGGATTCCGAAAGCGGCGAAGACAGCATTCCCGTGTTTTCCCGCACCCAGACCCCGCTTTCACAAAATGCGTTGCTGCACCAGCTCACGTCGGCTATCCGTGACGACGGCATTGAGCTGTTGCAGCTGAACGCAACCAATGTGCTGGATCTTCTATTCCTGGCACAAGTTCTGCGACCGGTCTGTCCCGATACGAGGCTGCTGACTGCCAATCCTGATTTGCTCTTCGTCGACGCCGCGCGGGACTATGCCCTGCAGGGAATGTTGGCAATCTCACCGTATCCGATGTCGTTGCTGTCGGCAGATAAAAAAGACGAGCTTGCCACGGACCCGAACTCCCAGGGGGTCCACGATGCCGCGTTCCAACTTCTTTCCACGCCGGTACCCGCAGCCACCCCGCAGCGCCTGTGGCTGCTGGAACTGGGGCGTGACGGGTACGCGCCGCTGCTGACCCAGGATGACGAATCGGGTCAGGCCGATTCTGCCCTCAGGGTTCCCGCCAACTGGACTCTGCTGTCAGTGCTGATTTCGGTGCTGAGCTTAGGGCTGGGTGCCTCGATCTTAGGTTTGCGGTGGTGGCGCGACTGGAAGTTCGATGCCCGTTTTGACGAACCGCTGGAATGCCGGCCACTCCGGGAACCCGGCACAGGGGATGAATGGCGGAGGCATTACGTTTGCAGCCTGCTGTTTCTTTTCATCTGCGCGCAGGCCACGGTTTGTTTGCCGGTCCTCCGTGATCTCCGGCTGGAGCCATTTCCCTATCTGACCCTTGTGTTCGCAGCCCTCAGCGCGCTGTTCCTGTTTGGTCACTGCGTAGACATTCTGCTCCGCATGAAGCACAGCGGAAATCCCTGGAGGTTTACCGGCGTAGTGGTCGCGCTGATGGCCGTCTGCATGGTGCTGTGGTCCGTGCTTTGCTTCGGCGGACAGAGATGGTTTGCTCTGCGCGCTATGCAACTACAGTTTGGCGTTTCGCCGGTCTGGCCGGCCCTTTCCGTGATTGTCGCCTTTGCCCTCTTCGCGCTCGGCAATGTCACCAGACTTTTCATCGCTGTTTATCAGGAACCAGAGGTCCTGACAGAAAATATTCAGGCCCCTTTGGGCGCAAGGCTGCGTCTGGCGCACAAGGAGTTCCGCCAGTCTCTGCTCTCGTATGGAGGCCTGTGGACGAAATCACAGCTTCAGTTGGCAAGCGGTATCGCCCTGGTGGGGTGCGCTGTCGCATTTGTACTGGACACTTGGCGAGGTCTGCGAACTGTGGACGGCGTGACCTTCGATTTTCTGACGATTGCTCTGCATGTGGGTCTTGTGCTTGCACTCGTGGTCACCTGCCGACACGTCTACCTGCTCTGGGACTCGCTGCGCGCCTTCCTGGGCGTGCTGGAATCGCTGCCCCTGGGAAATGCGTTTCACCCCCCCAATACCTGTCCGGGAAGCCGCCCCATCTGGGTTCGCCATCTCAATCTGCAGTCGATCGAAATTCATCTGCGCAAGCAGGCGATATTGCACGATCTTTCCCTGCCGAAGGAAGCCGTGCGGGAGAAGAATTGGTATCAGAGTTACCGAACGCTGATTGGTGATCTGGTCGGTTCCGAGGACAAGACCCGCGAAGAAATACGGCAGCGACACCAGCTTCTGCGAAAAAAGAGTCAGGAAATCGTGTCTGACCTGCTGACGGGCATCATTGCGGACGAATGGGGCCATGGGCCGATTGTCCCTGCTGACAAGGATGTTGACACCAGCGCCTTGCCGGACCGCCCCGAGCTTAGCCAGAGATTTGTCGCCTATCACTACACTTCATTTCTCCTTTACGGTGTGCGGCAGATTCAGAACCTGATGTTCTTCCTCTCGGCCGGATCCATGCTCTTGGTGCTGTCATTGAATTCCTGCGGGCTGCAGGCACCGCAACTGGTCGGCCGTCTTCTCTTGGTTCTGTTTGGCGGCGTTGGCTGGCTCATATGGAAGTGCCTGAGCGGGATGGAGCGGGATCCGATTCTGAGCCGCATCAATGGCAGCGACGCCGGAGTGCTGAACCGCGCTTTTTACGTGCGGATCGCTGCCTACAGCGGGCTGCCTGTGATTAGCCTCCTCGCTTCGCAGTTCCCCGCGATTTCCAGCTTTCTGCTCTCGTGGGTGGCGCCCACGCTGGAAGCTATTAAGTAGTGGCCGGCGACAGGATCGCCGGCACCACAGCAGCACCGGCGGTCTTGCCGCCGGTAATCATTATTCGTCGGTAACGCAGCCTTCGCTGGCGCTCTTGACGAGCCGGATGTATTTGGCGAGCGTGCCGCGCGTGGCCTTATACGGAGGCATCACCCAGGCGGCTTTGCGCGCGGCCATTTCCTCGTCTGAAACAGCCACGGAAATCTCGTTTTTCTCGGCGTCAATGGTGATGATGTCACCCGCCTTCACCAGTGCAATCGGCCCGCCTTCCTGGGCTTCGGGAGTGACGTGACCCACGATGAAGCCGTGTGAACCGCCGGAGAAACGGCCATCTGTGAGCAGCGCGACATCCTTACCCAGACCAGCGCCCATGATGGCCGAAGTCGGGGTGAGCATTTCCGGCATGCCGGGGCCGCCTTTCGGGCCTTCGTACCGAATCACGACGACGTCGCCCTTGCCGATTTCTTTGCGTTCGAGCGCATGCAGAATCTCTTCTTCGCAATCGAAAACGCGTGCCGGGCCGCTGAACCGCAGGCCCTCTTTACCGGTGATCTTGGCGACCGCGCCATCGGGAGCCAGGTTGCCTTTCAGAATCTGGATATGGCCGCTCGCCTTGATGGGATTGCTGAGCGGGTGCACCAGGGTCTGGCCTTCCGGCAGACCGGGCAGCTCCGCCAGATTCTCTGCAATTGTCTTGCCGGTGACCGTCATGCAGGTACCGTCAATCATGCCTTCGGCGAGCAGCATTTTCATCACGGCGGGAATACCGCCAATGGCATGCAGGTCTTCCATGACGTACTTGCCGCTGGGCTTGAAATCCGCCAGCAGCGGAGTGCGGTCGCTGACGGCCTGGAAGTCCGCCAGTTCCAGCGGCACACCGACGGAACGTGCGATTGCCAGCAGGTGCAGCACCGCGTTGGTCGATCCGCCCAGAACAGTCACCACCACCATGGCACTCTCAAACGCGGCGCGCGTCATGATGTCGCGGGGCTTCAGATCCATTTCGAGCAGCTTGTACATCGCGGCTCCGGCGCGGACGCATTCATCGAGCTTTTGCGGATCGACAGCGGGCGTGGAAGAGCTGTAGGGAAGGCTCATGCCCATGGTTTCAATAGCTGCGGCCATGGTGTTCGCGGTGTACATGCCGCCGCAGGCGCCCGCGCCAGGGCAGGAATGGCGCACGATGCACTGGCGGGTGGGTTCATCAATGCGACCGGAGATGAATTCTCCATAGCTCTGGAAGGCGTTGACGATATCGAGCTTGTCGCCGCCAGGAGCCTTATCGTGATGACCCGCGCGAATGCTTCCGCCGTAAACCATCAGGGCCGGGCGATTCAGACGACCCATGGCGATCATGCAGCCGGGCATGTTCTTGTCGCAGCCGGGGATGCTGACCACGCCGTCGTACCACTGTGCGCACATGACTGTTTCAATGGAATCGGCGATCAGGTCGCGGGATTGCAGCGAATAGCTCATCCCTTCCGTGCCCATGGAAATACCGTCGCTGACCCCGATGGTATTGAAGCGCATTCCCACCATGCCTGCCGCCTGTACGCCTTCTTTCACTTTCGCGGCGAGGTCGAGCAAATGCATGTTGCAGGGATTGCCTTCGTACCAGACGCTGGCGATGCCGACTTCCGCCTTGTCCATGTCGCTTTCGACAAGACCGGTGGCGTAAAGCATGGCCTGAGAGGCACCCTGGGCGGGTGGCTGGGTAATGCGGGAACTATAGCGATTTAATTTCCGTGACATTTGTATAAGTGATTTGTAGACAGTATATGCGGTGGGTTGTAGCGGCGGCGGAAAGGAAAACGGCGACCCCCTGTTAAGGATTCGCCGTCGTCAGGACCGTACAAAACAAGCCCCGTCAGGCTTTGCGTCGGCACCGCAAAGCTGCGAGGCTTGCCAGAGAAGCCGTGAGGATCAGCGTGGAGGGTTCCGGGGTGGCCACGGTGTCGGACGTCCAGACGAAGTTCGTGTAGGTGGCGCCGGTCGCATTGTCGTCCACGTATGCCGAGGTCGCGCAGCCGATACTCCCGCAATTGTAAGAGGTATTCAGCTTGTAGTCCTCGGCAAATTCAAAGCCGTTGGGAACCCCAAAAGTCGATTGCCAGCCGGTATGTGTGATGGTGTTTGGGTCGACCACGTCCGGATTTGTCGAGACAAAGTAGTCCGTGGGGGCTCCCCCAAAAATTTGCGCGGCCGCCTCAAGTGCCGTGAAGGTGTCAGGACTGGTGGACCAGAAGGGTCCGTCGTCTACCTTGTAGGAGCCCAGATACCCCGCCTGAAGTGAAAGTCCCGAGCAGAGAATGAGCCCCGCGATTATTTTGAGATGTGACATCGTCCCTCCTGGCACTTCATTGTACTGGTAGTACTGTCAGTTTTTGAGGCCCGCAGCACACGGTATCATCAATTTTCAAACGTCAAAAGCCACCCACATGCTCTGGAGTAAACTTTTCATCCCCACGCTGCGCGATGATCCCGCAGAAGCCGAAGTGCCCAGCCACAAGCTGCTGCTGCGTGCCGGTTATGTCCGCCAACTCGCCGCCGGCATCTACAGCTACTTGTTTCTCGCCCAGCGCTCCCTCAACAAGATCACCGCGATTGTGCGGGAGGAAATGGACGCGATGGGGGCTCAGGAATTCCACCTTCCGGCGCTGCATCCCGCTGAGATCTGGCAGGAATCGGGCCGGTGGGACGCCATGGGCGACAACATGTTCCGGTTGAAAGACCGCTTTGGGCGGGATCTTTGCCTGGGAATGACCCACGAGGAGATCATGACGGCGGTGGCGCGCGGCGAACTGCGCAGCTATAAGCAACTGCCGCAGATCTGGTATCAGATCCAGACCAAGTTCCGGGACGAACAGCGCCCGAAATCCGGCCTGCTGCGCGTCCGGCAGTTTCTGATGAAAGATTCGTATTCGTTCGATCTTGATGCCGAAGGTCTGGACGTCTCCTTTCGCAAACATTACGACGCGTATCTGAAGATTTTCGCCCGCTGCGGAATCCATGTGATCCCGGTGGAGGCAGACTCCGGTGCGATGGGCGGCAGCCAGTCAACGGAATTCATGGTGCCCTCAGACGCCGGGGAAGATTTCGTGGTGGTTTGCGAGCAATGCCAGTATGCGGCAAATCTGGAGAAGGCGGTGGCGAGTGCAGTCGGGATAAAGGCTGAAGATCCTGATACCGACGCCGCGCCGGAAGCGTTCCATACACCGGGGCGCAAGACGATTGCTGAGGTTGCCGATTTCACCGGACTGCCCGCGACTTCGCAAATGAAGAGCCTGGTGATGGTGGCTGACGGCAAGCCTGTGCTGGCGCTGCTTCGGGGCGACCACCACCTGAGCGAAACGAAGTTGGCGGCGGCGACGAAAGCATCTGCGGTTCGCCCCGCATTTGCTGCCGAAATTGTGGAATGGTTCGGGGCGGAACCCGGTTCACTGGGCCCCATCGGCATGACCAACATGCGGGTGCTTGCCGATTCGGCGCTTGCCGGCCGGCGGAACATGATCGCGGGCGCCAACCGGAACGACTATCACCTGCGAAATGTGACGCCCGGTCGCGACTTCCAGCCGGAATATTTCGACCTCCGTCAGGTGTGTCATGGCGACGTCTGCGCAACCTGCCAGGCACCGGTGAAACTGCACAAGACCATTGAAGCGGGCCACATTTTCAAGCTTGGCTATAAGTATTCCGAGTCCATGGGGCTGAAGGTCGATGGACCAACGGGCGCGGAAGTAGCGCCCATCATGGGGTCGTATGGCATTGGCATCGAACGGATTCTGTGTTCCGCCATCGAACAGCGTTATGACGAAAACGGCATGTGCCTGCCGGCGGCCATTGCGCCTTTTACGGTGATTGTGACGCCCGTCAATCATGCGGACGCGGCTCTTCGTGACGCTGCGGGCAACATCTATGCTGCCTGTAAAGCCGGGGGAATTGACGTGCTGCTGGATGATCGGGACGAACGCGCCGGCGTGAAGTTCAAAGATGCCGATCTGATCGGCGTGCCCTTCCGAATCACTATCGGGGGCAAGAAACTTGCTCTGGGTCTTGTGGAACTCTACAACCGCAGCACGAAGCAAACCCGGGAGGTGCCTGTTGCCGACGCGGTGAGTGAATTGCGGAAGCTGTTGTGAACTGGAGCTCTGTTCGCGACAACTACCCGGCGCTGAAGAACTTCACGTACCTGAACACAGCCACCTGCGGGCAGCTTTCGCAACGCACCCAGGACTCTGTGACGGCGCACTTCGCGCGGCGCAATGATCTTGCCTGCGAAGACTTTCTCACGTGGTTTGATGACATGGATGAACTGCGCGGCTTGCTGGCGCAACTCATCCACTGTCAGGCGGATGACATTGCTTTTACTACCAACACCGCTTCCGCACTCTCCCTGTTTCTGGGCGGCATTGACTGGCGGGCAGGTGACCGCATCATCACGCTTACGAACGAGTTCCCCAACCAGTTCTACTACGCGAACTGGCTGAGTGCGCGGGGCGTGGAGTTGGTGGAACTTCCGGAAATTACCGTGCTCCCGGAACGCACCAGGGCAGTCTGTATCAGTACTGTGAGCTACATGAATGGTGCAAGACCGGACGTTGGCGCGATTTGCCGTGTGGCGCGCGAGGCCGGAGCCCTGGTCTATGTAGATGGCACACAAAGCCTGGGGGCGCTGCAGTTCAACGTGACTGCCACCCGGCCGGATGTCTTCGCCGTGAATGGCTACAAATGGCTTTTATGTCCCAACGGCGCGACATTTTTCTATATTTCTCCGGACCTCAGGAAGACTCTGTCGCCCGGTGTTATCGGCTGGCGCAGTGACAAGGGCTGGCGCTCCGTGAACGACCTGAATCACGGGATTCCGGACTTCCCCGATGGCGCTGAACGCTATGAAGGCGGGATGCTCAACTTCCCTTCGCTCTATGGAATGGCTGCATCGGTGCGAACGTTCCTTGAGATCGGGCCTGATGTAATCGAAGCGCGTGTGCTGGATCTTGCTGCCCAAACGGCGGACATTCTGAAACGCAGCGGAGCGATCATCCAACATGAGAACTCCAATATCGTCGCCGCGCATTGGCCGGATCGTGATGCTTCCGAACTGGCGGGCGGGTTGGCTGAACGGCGCATCATCGTAGCGGCCCGCCACGGCAATCTGCGCGTTTCCTCTCACTTCTATAACGACGAAACCGACCTGGCGGCACTCGCTGCCGCTCTTTAACAGGAAATCGCCATTACCTGGTATGAATCCGGGGAGATGTACCCGGTCCGAGTAATGGTCAACGAATTCGTGAGCGAGAGGTGGTGATTCTTCCAGGAGCGCAGAATTCGGGAAATCTGCAGGTACCCGTTGTGTAGTACAGAATACTTGTGTGGGTATGCCCGCAAGGCACTCTGAACCTCAGTACAGAGTCTTCAGCGGGGAAATTTGTTCCGGAAACGATGGGCTCCGCGATCTTTACCAAGCCCAGGGGCCGAAACTCTCCTCCGAGGTTTCGGCCCCTTGTCCGATCCGTAGCGCCTCTTTGTTAAGTCGGTGCGCTTTCCCTGCGATTCCCTGAGCACTTGGACCGCCACTGTGCGGGAATGGCCATTTGCGTGCCTTAGCTTTAGGCCATGAACACCAATACGGCCCGGTCAAGCGGGCATCGGCGAATTGCGGCCATTGGGCTTCCAGGCGGAGACACAGCGACTTTCCAAAGCGAAGAAGTGATTTATAGCCATGAAACCGGCCCGCATCACCTCTACCAACTGGTGGATGGTCAGGTGACAGTGGCGCTGCTGACCGTGGCCGAGAACCCTGTGATTCTGGACATCTGCAAGTCCGGGGATTTTTTTGGAGAAGCGTCGCTCCTTGGTCACACCGGTCACAGGGAAGGTGCGGTCGCCATGCGCGCGGCAACCGTTACCGTATGGAAGCCGGAGGTAATCGAAGGGCTGCTGGAAGGCAACCCGAGGCTTGCGATGCAGTTGTTCCGCGCGCTCGCCCGGCGCATTTCCACTCTGGAGACTCGAATCACCAGTCTCGCTGTAGACAAGGTTCCCCAGCGCCTCGCCCGCGCCCTGATTGTGCTCTCGGATCGCCTTGGCCACACCCGCACCGACGGTGATAGTGAAATGCCGGCCATGACCCATGGCGTACTGGCCCAGTACGTGGGCACATCGCGGGAGATTGTGACCCACCATATGAACCGTCTTCGGCGCAGCCAATACATTGACTATTCTCGTAAAACAATCCGTGTGCGCCGCCCGGCACTGATGGCTTCACTGTCCGGGAACTAAGCTGTTGTATTGATTTGAACCCGGGCTTTCGGAATGTGTTCATGAAGAAACTGAAGCGGGAGCGCGTCGTCCAGATCACCTACGCCAGCGTCTCCTGACTAAACTTCAGAATGACGGTGTGCGGAGCGTCGTCCTTACCAAAATGTGCGAGTAACAACAGTGCCCTCGCAAGCCGTTTCTCACTTCAATGGAAACGCTGGTCAACCAGATCTTTTTCAATTCGCATGGTGCACGCCAACACATAGCTCAGAAGCAGTTGGGAAAAAGCGGGCTTGCGTTGCAGTAGTCCCCATGAAGATGTCCTGGCACAACTTGATCTGTCCCTGAGTAATGCTGAGGAGCTCGTCCGCCAAGTCCCCTTGCGTAAACACTGCCTGATCGGTGATGTATGTGGTGTTGGTTCTGCCAGTGCCCGTCCTGGCAAGAAAGTGTGTGACGCTAAAAACGGGCTTCCCCTTCCTCGCTGGCAACTTGCGCGTCATGGCTTTCTTTCCTGCTGATAATGTTCGAAACGTCGAGGTGCCGGGCTTCTCCACCAGTCTACTCACTTTGACTACTGCCTCTGACTTCGGCCCCGGACTACGGCCATGGAAGTGCTCTGTTTCTCACTGACATAGCGTGACTAACGTGAAGCGAATTCTGACATCCGAACTAGCCGGTACGGCGATACTGCTCTTCGCGATCACCGCCGGCAGCATTCTGCTGGCGCAAGGGGAGCAGCTCGGGCAGGAAGGTCGCCCGGAAAAGCAGTGGCAGGAACAGAAACCCCAAGGGATGCGCGGGCGGGGTGCTCAGCCTGCGGAGTGGCAGCAGCAGAGGCGCGAGGGTCAACAGTCCAATGAACAGCGTCCCCGCGAACAGCCGCAGCGCCCGCAGGCGCAGCCACAGCGATCACAGCCGCCACCATCGCAGGCAACGCAGCAGCCGGGCGAACGCGCCAAACCGCTGTTTCAGCCGCAACAGCGGTCGCAGGAGGATCGCGACAATCAGGCGCGCCGGCAGCGGCCACAGCCGAATCAGGCCGCACAGCCTCGCTCCGGATATGACTCTACTCCGCGAAGCCCGCAGCAGGTGCGCACGTGGCAGCAGCAGCGTGGCTGGCAGCGGAGCGGTGCCTGGCAGGGCCTGAATTCCTGGCAGCAGGGGCGTGCGACCAACTGGCAGCAACAGCACCGCACCTGGCAGCAGCGCGGCGGCTACGGCGGCTACTACATTCCTGCTGACCGCTTCACCCTCACATTCGGCGACCGCCGGTGGTTTCGCCTGAACTCGCACCCCATGATCATCGATGGCTATCCGCGCTTTGACTATGGTGGCTATTCATTCATGCTGGTCGATCCGTGGCCGGAATCCTGGTCCGACGACTGGTATGCAACGGACGACGTTTATGTGGATTATCGGGACGACGGTTACTACCTGTTCAACCGCAGGGATCCGGAGTTCGGCATAGCCATCAGCATCGTGTTTTAGTGTTTTAGAAAGGACAATCCTTATGAAAGCTCTCGTCTATAACGGTCCGGGCAAAAAGGCCCTTGAAGACCGCCCCGTTCCTGAAATCACGGACGCGACGGACGCAATTGTCCATGTCACAAAGACCACCATTTGCGGTACGGATCTCCATATTCTGAAGGGCGACGTACCTGGTTGCAAAGCCGGCCGCATCCTGGGGCATGAAGGCGTCGGCGTGGTTCATAAGACCGGCGCTGCTGTCACTGCGTTCAAAGAGGGCGACCGCGTACTGATCTCCTGCATTTCTTCCTGTGGGAAATGTGAATTCTGTCGCCGCGGCATGTTTTCGCACTGCACGACCGGGGGCTGGATCCTCGGCAATGAAATTGATGGCACACAGGCAGAGTTCGTGCGGATCCCCCATGCGGATACCAGCCTTTATCCCATCCCGATGGGTGCCGACGAAGAGGCGCTGGTCATGCTCAGCGATATATTGCCAACCGGTTTCGAGTGCGGCGTGCTGAACGGAAAAATTGCGCCAGGCAACTCAGTCGCGATTGTTGGCGCCGGTCCCATTGGCCTTGCGGCTCTGCTGACCGCGCAGTTCTACTCACCGGCAGCTATCGTCATGATTGATTTCGACGATAACCGACTGGCGGTTGCCCTGCGGTTCGGTGCCACCGCGGCCATCAACGCCACAAACGGCAAGGCCTCTGAAGCGGTGATGCAACTCACGGCGGGCAGAGGCGTGGATACAGCTATTGACGCGGTTGGCGTTCCTGCGTCATTTCTCACCTGTGAAGATATTGTGGCGGCAGGCGGCACCATCGCGAATATCGGTGTTCATGGCCTAAAAGTCGATCTGCATCTGGAACGGCTCTGGTCTCAGAACATCACCATCACCACGCGACTGGTGGATACAGCAACCCTTCCCATGCTGCTGCGGGTTGTACAGTCAGGGAAGATTGACCCGAAGCTTCTGATCACGCATCACTTCACGCTCGACCAGATTATGGATGCGTACGAAACGTTCGGTCATGCGGCCACCACCCGGGCACTCAAAGTTATTATTTCCATCTGAATAAAAGGAGTCACAAAATGCCTAAAGAACAGCACGATGTTGCGGCACAACTACACGAAACAGCCGCTAAGAGTCACCGGCTTGCCGCCGAGCACTATTTCAAGGATGACCATGAGACCGCTAATCTTCATGCAGCCGAAGCACTGCTGCAGGCGCGCCAGGCTTGGGATGCTTCGAATCACGCGAGTGAGAAATCGATCCACCACAAGAACCACGCATAGCAGCAAAAGCTAAACTGGCTGCATGTTCATAAGAAATGCAGCCGGCCTTGCCAACTTTTCCCCGGATCGTATGACGAAGACCACACTCGTACAGGGGGATTCCCTGTTCGCGGGCCTGAACTCGTTTGAGCCCGGTCAGGAGCATGCCCCGCATTCACACGTTGGCCAGGACAAGCTCTACATGGTTTTGCAGGGCTCCGGTGTCGTGACAATTGGCGACGAGAGCGAGTTGCTTGTTGCCGGTGACATGGCGCTCGCTCCCTCCGGTGTGATGCACGCCATCAGAAATGCCGGACCGGATCACCTGGTGGTCTTGACGGTCCTGGCTCCTCCGCCTCCAATCAAAGTGCGCTGACCCGTTGCGGACGGACCGGCGACAGGAACGCCACTGTTAACGTGGCGCGGGCAATCCTGACGCCGGCCGGTCCGGGCTCTCGAGCCGGATCGCTTTAGAAGATGTCCGCAGGGTCAGCAGCAATGGTTTCGGCGTGAAGGTTTCCGCGACTCCTGCAAATTCAATCGTAATGCCCAGGCTCAGGCCCGGGATCGGTACATCCAGTTTCAGACGCAGCTCCGCTTCAGCCCCTTCGACGGCAATCAGCAGTTCTTTCGCGCCCGGCTGGCTGACCAGTTTGCCCTTCAGGCCCGGGATTTCCGCGCCTTTCAAATTCGTGTCAAACCATGCCGCTCCGTCAGCCCCGGTGAGACTCTCTTTCAGACCTCGCCACAGAATGATTTCCGGATGCTTCCCTGCAAACTCCACAGCCAGTTCTGCGGCGCTTACTACATGCCAGTCGGCAGGTTGTGCCCGAGACTGAGATGCCAGTTGCACAATCTCACCAAGGCCGGTTAAGTCGCCATGGTAAGAGCTGTAGACCTTATCCAGATACTGCTGTGCAACAGTCTTATCAGAGTCCGGGAGCAGGCCAACAGCACGCGCCAGATAAAAGATTGCTGCAGGATAGCGGGCGGCTTGTCTCTGACCAACAATGGCGACTCCCAGCCGGTAAGTGGCTGCCGCGTCATCGGGAGCCATCTCCAGCAGCTTGCCAAACTCAGCTTCTGCCTGGGTGTAGTCTTTACGCTTGGACGCAAGCGCGGCGAGCACGGAATGGGCCTGGCGCAGTGCTTCCTGTCTCGCGATTGCCCAGTCTTCCGGCTTCACTCCGCCCGGTGCAAGGTCCGGGGCGAAGAGCTCATCTGACCGATCCAGCACGATGTGCACAGCTTTCTCTCCCTCCCGGATCATGTCGGACGGGGCATTCACCGCGATTGCCCTTGCCTCCAGGTTGGTGTAAGAAGAGACGTAATGCAGGTTTCGTTCCTGGCGGAAGTCTGTCTCAGGGTAAGTGTTGGCCCACTGATTGAGCAGGGACAGTTTCGTCAGGGGATCTTTCTCGGCAGCCACGGAATTAAACAGTTCCGCTTCGCGCTGGTCCTTCACTTGTTTTTGCGGTTGTGCAGGCGTGGCGATCAGCAGCGCGCCCGCTATGAGGTATAGGGTTCGGTTGAGCATGGTCCCTCCTCAGGGTCTGTGGAGGAAGTGGCAATTCAGACGCTGCGGTTGATTCTGTTGTAAATGCACGCGTTTTCGCGGGTTAAACTGTGAATGGTCCGCACACCTGAGATCAGCGGAGAATCGCTTTCACGACTTCGGCCTTTTCCACCCCGGTCAGTCGTACATCAAGTCCCTGATAGTTGTAAGAGAACTTCTCATGGTCGATGCCGAACTGGTGCAGGATGGTGGCCTGGAAGTCCCGCACGTGAACCGGATCGCGGGTAATGTTGTAGCTGAACTCATCGGTCTCGCCATGCACCACGCCGCCTTTCACGCCGCCGCCGGCCATCCAGAGACTGAAGCAGCGCGGATGGTGGTCGCGACCATAATCGGTGGGCGTCAGCTTGCCCTGCGAATAGATGGTACGCCCGAATTCACCTGCCAGAATCACCAGCGTGTCATCCAGCATGCCCCGCTGTTTCAGATCCTGGATGAGCGCATAGACGGGTTGATCGATTTCCTTGCACTGTGAGGGCAGTACATCCGGCAGGTTGCCGTGCACGTCCCACCCGCGGTGATAGACCTGCACGAAGCGGACGCCGCGCTCCGCAAGCCGTCGGGCCATCACACAGGTGTTCGCGAACGAGCCGGGCTTCTCCTTCGCATCGGCCCCGTAGGCATCCCACGTGCTGGCCGGTTCCTTCGAAAGGTCTGTTAGCTCCGGCACCGACGCCTGCATCCGGAACGCCATTTCATACTGGGCGATACGGGTTTTCGTTTCGGGATCACCCAGCTTGCTGAAATTCAGCTCGTTCATTTCGGCAAGGCCATCCAGCATGGCGCGGCGCACTTCGGTGGTGACGCCGTCCGGATTGTTGATGAACAGCACGGGGTCACCCGCGCTGCGCAGGCCCACGCCTGAATACTTGCCGGAAAGGAACCCTGCGCTCCACAGGCGCGCGGAGATGGCCTGCACGTTCGCCTTCGGATGATAGTGCTTCGCCTGCAGCACCACGAACGATGGCAGGTTCTGATTCATGCTGCCCAGGCCATAGCTGAGCCACGACCCGATACACGGGCGCCCGGCAATCATGAAACCTGTCTGGAAGAACGTGATGGCGGGCTCGTGGTTGATCGCCTCCGTGTGCATGGAACGAATGATGGCGATGTCGTCCACCATCTTCGCTGTGTAAGGCAATAGTTCCGATATCCACGCGCCGGATTTGCCGTGCTGTGAGAAGTTGAACACCGAGGGAGCGATGGGGAAGCGGGTCTGGCCGCTGGTCATGGTGGTGAGGCGCTGGCCCTGGCGAATGGACTCGGGCAGGTCCTTATCGAACATGTCTTTCATCTTCGGCTTGTAGTCGAAGGTTTCCATCTGTGGCGGCGCGCCGACCAGGTGCAGATAAATGCAGCGCTTTGCTTTCGGCGCAAAATGGGGAAGGCCGGAAGTCTGAGCCGGGAGCAGGGAAGACAAGGCGAGCGCGCCAATGCCCTGTGCGCCGCGTGCGAAGAACTGTCGGCGCGATTCTTCGCGCGCCATCGCGTTGGCGAAGGCGTCTGCAGGGTGTGGATTAAAGCTCGTCATTTATTCAGGACCTCATCAAGATTCAGCAACTGGCTGGTCAGCATCGTCATGGCCGCATACTCCGCCTGGGGCAGCGCCGGGTCAGGCTTCCGTTCGCCTGTGTTCAGAAACTTCTTCGCGTCGCTTTCATGTGACGAATAGAAGCTCTTGTAGCGATCAAACGACCTCTTCGCAATGGCCTTTTCCTTCAGCGTGAGTGAGCGCGCCAGCACCCGCGTTGAGACGAACTCCAGCTGGCTGTCGAAGTCGAATGACGTCTGCATGCCACGACCTGCCAACTCCCTGGCCGCTTCCACAAACTGCACATCGTTCATGGTGACCAGCGCCTGCAGCGGCGTGTCGGTTCTCTCTCGCCGCACGGTGCAGCTTTCACGCGTGGGGGCATTGAAGATATCCATACTGGCCGGTGGCGCACTGCGCTTCCAGAACCAATACATGGAACGGCGATAGAGCCCGTTGCCCTGGTCCTGCTTATAGAATCGCGTATTCGAGCCGGTCATCGCGACGGCTTCCCACACCCCCTCCGGCTGATAGGGCTTCACGCTGGGGCCGCCGATCTGCGGCGAGAGCAACCCTGAGACCGAGAGCGCATAATCACGGATCAGTTCACCGTCCATGCGGAAACCCGGCGCGCGGCTCATCAGTCGGTCATCGGGGTCTTTCTCCAGCTTCGCCGGAGTAACGGCGGCGGTTTGGCGGTACGTGGCGGACATCATGATTTGCTTGTAAAACCGCTTCATGTCCCACCCGCTCTGCCGGAAATCTACGGCCATCCAGTCGAGTAATTCCTGATGCGTGGAGGGCTCTCCCTGACTGCCAAAATCTTCAACGGTCTTGATCAGCCCGATCCCGAATACTTCCTGCCACATACGGTTGACCGCGACACGCGCTGTCAGCGGATGATCCTCTGTAAACAGCCATTGCGCCAGGCCCAGCCGGTTGCGCGGCATGGTGGAAGTCATGGGAGGCAGCGCGGACGGCGTGCCGGCTTCCACCTCCTGGCGACGCTGGTCGTAGGCGCCCCGATAAAGGATCCACGCCTTTGGTTTCGTGTCCTCGCGCTCTTCCATAACCAGCGAAACCGAACCGCGGCGCGCGATTGCTTTCGCCTGGAGATTCAGTTCCGCCTGCTCTTTGGCGAGCACGCGATAAGGCTCGTATTCGTGCTGCAGGAACCAGGTCTGCAATGAATTGCGGGCTGCGTCATTTAACTGGGCTGTCTCGGTCGCGAGCGCCGTCTGCATCGCCGGCCAGTCGCCAATCAACCTGGCTTCAGACTCCGTGATCACCCGGTTAAAGATCCGGAAATCATTGATGGACCCTTCAGCCAGTGAGCGCCCCAGAATCAACGGCATGTCGACGCCAATGTCGCCAGGCAGTTCCACCACCTGATTGCCGCGCCCCTGCGTCGGCACCGCCCGGCCATTCAAATAAAACGTCAGGCCGGATTGGTGCCGCGACCCGTCATAGCTGACCGAAATGTGATTCCATGACCCATGCTGCAACTGCGACAAATGCGCCGCGCGAATTTCAATATTCCGGCCACCATCACCAGTCAGTCGAAGTGCCGGCACACGCGCGCCTACATCAATCACCCAGCCACGGTTCTTATCTTTCGGATTGTTGTGGCTCACGATTGTGTAGCTCTGCTCCGCTTTGGGGAAATAGAATCCAACACTGATGGTGAATGGCTTGTCGGCATCCAGTTTGGGCGCATCGGCAATCTCAACGCCCTGGTTCTTTTGGAAATGCAGCGCGTTGCCCACCAGGTCAACGTCTTTATTGGCCTTCACCAGTGCGGGAAAATCTGCGTCAAAGACTTCCGTCTTATCTTCCAAAGGCGATTTCAAAGAAGCCACAGCCCTCGTCTTCAGCCATTGCCCGAACGCACCAGTTGCGGACGCGTGCGCCGCACTCATGGCACTCCGAATCCCGCTCAGCCGGGAGGTTGTCTTCGCCCATGCGTCCCGGTCTTCCGATACCGGAACCACCACCACCGGCGGCGTATCGGGCACATTGTCATCCATCACGCGCTGCGTTGTGTTGCGGAAAAACGCTCCCAGGGAATAGAAATCTTTCTGCGTGATCGGGTCGAACTTGTGGTCATGGCAGGTTGCACACCCTACGGTCAGCCCCAAAAACACGGCGCTGGTGGTCTCGGCGCGGTCCTTCGCATAGATCTCCGCATACTCGTCTTCAATAATGCCGGCTTCGTTCGTACTCACTCCGCAGCGAATGAAGCCTGTCGCAATCTTCTGATCGAGCGTCGGGTTGGGTAACAAGTCCCCTGCCAACTGTTCGGTGGCAAATTGATTGTAAGGCAGGTTGCGGTTGTAAGCCTGAATCACCCAGTCGCGATACGGCCAGATTTCACGATAGTTATCGACGTGGATGCCGTGGGTATCGGCGTAGCGCGCCGCGTCCAGCCAATAGCGTGCGCGGTGTTCGCCAAAGTGCGGCGAGGCCAGATATCGATCCACCATGCGTTCATACGCGACGGGCGACAGGTCCTTCATGTAGGCGTCGCGCTCGGCAGGCGTGGGTGGCAGGCCCGTCAGATCAAGCGCCACGCGGCGCAGCAGAGTATTGCGGTCAGTGGCTGGCGCCGGTTCCAGGCCCTTTGCCTCCAGCTTCGCCAGAATGAAGCGGTCAATGGGGTTCTTCGCCCACGCGGCATTTTTAACGACAGGCAGCGGCGCTTTGACCGGCGCCCGATAAGCCCAGTGCTCCTTCCACGGCGCACCCTGTTCGATCCACAGCTTCAGCTTTGCCACCTGCGGCGCAGTCAGGCTTTTATGCGAATATTCCGGCGGCATCCGTTTCGCCGTATCCGTCGAGCTGATGCGCTGATAGAGCAGACTCTCGCCCGGTTTGCCGGGCACGATCGCCGTGCCGTTCTTCCGCGGCGCCAGTGCATTCTCTTTCAGATCGAGCCGCAGCCCGGCCATTCGCGTGCCCGAGTCCGGCCCGTGGCACTGGAAGCAATTATCTGACAGCAGTGGACGGATCTCCCGCTGGAAATCCACTGTCTGGGCGGATGCGACGGACGCCGTCAAAACGAGTAAACCTGATAATCGTGAATGCATGACTTCCCTATTACAATACTGAAGATCCTATTCGGTTGGGGGCGGCGCGGCATGTTTCGCTGCTTCGGCGTGGGCGTGGTCCGCATCGTGAATCACATCCGGCGCAGTGAGAAAGCCGCCCATCCGGAGCTGATCGTAGTAGTGGACAGCCTGCCGCCATGCTTCCCCCGCCTCTGCCTGCTGACCAAGAGCTTCATAGATGTTGGCGAGGCGGCTTTGGTGCGTTGCCATATTCACTCGCGCCGGGACCCCTGTCGGATCAAGCGCCAGCAACTGCCTCTGTAGCGACAGTGCGCGCAGAATGCTCGCCAGAGCATCTGGTTTGTCGCCCTTCCGCAGCAGCACCACGGCACGCTCAGAGTAATTGCCTGCCAGCATCGAGCGGCTGCGGGCGTCGTGATCATCTTCCGCGATAGCGCGTTCACGCAGCGCGATGGCGTCTTTGAAATGCCCCAGAGCTTCGTCGTAACGGCCCAGTTGCCCCAGCGAAACACCGAAAAAATGGTGGATGCTCGCCATCTCAAACCGCAGCCGGGACTCGTTCCACGGTATGGCCAGCAGGCGCTGCTGCAGGGTCAGCGCCTCATTCAGATCCGGTAGTGCCGCAGCGGAGCGATCCGCCTGGGCCTCAATCAGACCCAGGTGATATCGAACCATGGCAAGGTCATGCAGGGCTTCCCGGTCGAAAGTATTCGATTCCGGCGTTACCGCCGCCAGCTTCTCGCGGAGCGGTACCGCGTTCCGCAGCGCCGCCACCGCCTCGTCGGCCTTGCCTGAAATATTCAGGCCGGTGGCAAGGCTGGCCCACGTATCAGCAAGCAATACCTGGTATTCGCGCTTTTCCGGCATGGCGGCGGTCAAACGCTGCGCAATCGCCAGCGCCTTGCGGTCCAGCGCCGCCATTTCTTCAATGCTTCTTGCCCGGCTGGTAATCTCACTGCCGATCAGGTAGCTGGCCGCCAGTTCGTATTGTGTGGTCAGGTCCGCAGAATCGCTGGCCAGGGCTTCCCGAATGGCACGCGCCGTCTGCCAGGTCTTCAGGGCTTCTTCTGAGCGCCCCATGGTGCCCAGCAGTGTGGCGAATCGCTCTCCCGCCAATGCCAGCGAACGACGCGTTTCCCGGTCCTGGCCCGCATCCTTCGCCAGTCCGTTCAGGTAGGCAAGCGACTTTCGCAGCAGTGCCTCGCGTGCGGGCAGCGAACCTGGCAACCGCGAAATATTATCGTGCAAATCGAAAAGCAAAGAGGTGGCCAGTTTCCGGTCCTCAGTCACGCGTACCGACAGTCTGTGCGCCTGCCACACAGCCGCCACTGTTGCAATGCCAACCATCAGCGTCAGCACCGCCGCCGCGCTTACGCCCAGCTTGTGGCGACGGATAAACTTGCCCACCAGATAAACAACCGTATCTCCGGCGGCAATTACCGGTCGACCTTCCAGATACCGCTGCAACTCCTCACTGAGCTGGTCCACGGAACGATAGCGGCGGTCCGGCTCTTTGCGCAGCGCGTAGCCCAGGATGTTGTCCAGGTCGCCCGTCAACTGCTTGCGAATCGTCTCGATGGCAGCGTTGCGGCTCTTTGCGAGGAATTGCGATTCTTCGGGGGACTTCGGCTTCACCGTAACTGCCTCGCTCGCGCGCAGCGGTTCGCGTTCGCAAATCACGTTCGCAGCGTTTTCCCACGTGACGGTATCTGTTTTGTAAGGCCGATAGCCGGTCAGCAGCCGGAACAGCACCACGCCCAGCGAATAGATGTCTGTGGCGACGCCGATATGATCGCCGCGAATCTGTTCCGGGCTGGACCAGGAGGGGGTTCCCACTCGCTCCGCCGTCATGGTCAAATCGCCGCCGTCTTCCGTGCCGGATTCCAGCAATTTCGCGATGCCGAAGTCCAGTAACTTAGGCACGCCCTCAGCGGTTACCAGGATGTTGTCGGGCTTCAAATCACGATGGATCACCAGATTCCGGTGCGCGCAGCTGACCGCATCGCAGACCTTGCGGAAGAGCGCCACACGTTCCCGAATCGATAGCTGCCGCTCATCGCAGTAACGCGTGAGCGGCATGCCTGCCACGTACTCCATTACGAAGTAGGGTTGGCCGGAACTCATCTTGCCGCCATCCAGAAGGCGGGCGATATTCGGGTGCTCCAGGCGCGCCAGAATCAGTCGCTCACGGCGGAAGCGATCCAGCAGCATTTGGGAATTGAAGCCGCGCCCAAGAACTTTGATGGCCGCTTCGATACTAAACTCACCATCGCCGCGGACTGCTTTGTAAACCGTCCCCATGCCGCCCCGGCCTATTTCTTTTTCGAGGCGCCATTCGCCGACCACCGTGCCTTCCAGATCCCCGTCGCCCGGGAAGCCCGACCCGCTGCCGGATTCCACCGAAGCGGCGGCGGCTGAAACCATGGAGACTATGGAGCCCTGGACAAAGGTCTTAATCCGGGCCCTGTCCGGCGAGTCTGCCGCCAGCAGCCCTTCCACTTCCCGCCGCAGATCTTCATCACCCGCGCAGGCTGCCTCAAGATAGGTCTCCCTCTCCGTATCGGCCAGATCGGCCGCCCCGAGAAAAACCTCCTCAATTCTCTTCCATGCGTCCGGATTTTGTAGCTCCACCGCTATAGCTCCGCCATGCTCCATTGTGCCTGACTGCAGGTGATGCAAAACACCCTCCCTTTTCATCGAACCTGCCGGAGGGATATAATTTTGATGGGTACGCAAAAAAAGAGGAGGCCACCTTGGCCAACAATTTCTCCAGACGCTATTTCTTCTACGGCTCGCTGCTCGCGGGCGCGATTCCGAAGGGCGGTTACGGCAGTGTGCCTTCTCTCAAGGCCGCCGGTTATAAGTCGCCGAATGAGAAGCTGAATATCGCGTCCATCGGCGCGGGTGGCAAGGCTTCGAGCGATATCGATGGCTGCTCCCACGAAAACATCGTGGCGCTTTGCGATGTGGATGAGAAGCGCGCGGCAGCGAAATTCAAGCAATACGATAAAGTTCCGAAGTACAAAGACTTCCGCAAGATGCTCGATGCGCAGGGCAAAGACATCGACGCCGTGATCGTCACCATTCCGGATTTCATGCATGCCACTGCGGCGGTCAACGCCATGGAACGCGGCAAGCACGTATACGTGCAGAAACCCCTTGTGCGCACGGTTTGGGAAGCACGCCTGATGCAGGAAACGGCCAATAAATACAAGGTCGCGACGCAGATGGGCAACCAGGGTTACTCGAACGAAGGCACACGTCAGGTGGCGGAAATGGTGTGGGCCGGCGAGATTGGCAACGTGAAGGAAGTGCACGCCTGGACGGATCGCCCGTGGTGGCCGCAGGGTCTGACGGAAATACCCGCGCCGAACGAAGCGCCTGCTACTCTCGATTGGGATTTGTGGCTCGGCAATTCCGAGAAGCGCCCCTATACCAGCGGCGGCGCCGGCTACCCCAACGACTACGGAAATTTCTACCAGCCCTTCAACTGGCGCGGCTTTTACGACTTCGGTTGCGGCGCGCTGGGCGACATGGCCTGCCACATCCTGGGCGCTCCGAACATGGCCCTGAAACTGGGCGCACCCACCAGCGTGGAATGCGTCTCGAAAGAAGGCGTCAGCAACTTCATGTTCCCGAAGAAGTCGGTCATACGTTTCGACTTCCCGCAGCGCGGCGCCATGCCGCCCGTTTCCATCTTCTGGCATGACGGCCTGAAGGAAGCCCCGCAGGTCGATGGCGTTCCCGCCGGAGAACTGCTGGGCGATCTTCCGTCCAAACCGCGTCAGGCGGGCACGGGTCCGCGCCCGGTGGTTGCTCCCACCGGTTACGTCGGGCAGATTTTCAACTGGGACCGCTTCGAAGACGCGCTCTCTCCCGATGCACGCATTTCAGGCCCGAACGGCAGCCTCTTTGTCGGCGACAAAGGCATGCTCACCACCGGCACCTATGGTGAGCAGACCCGCCTGTTGCCTGCTGCCGAAAAGATGAAGGACTACAAGTTCCCGGAACCGATGCTGACCCGCTCGCCGGGCCACTATCGCGACTGGATCCGCGCCTGCAAGGGCGGTGACCCCTCCTGCTCGAACTTTAATGTCTCCGGGCCGTTCGTCGAGTGGATGCTGCTCGGCGTGATCGCACTGCGTGTGGAAGGTAAGCTCGAATGGGATGCGGCGAAGGGCAGGTTTACCAATAATCCGGAAGCCAATAAGTTCCTGAAGCCGACCTATCGCAAGGGCTGGACGCTGAGTTAACCGCTAACACAAAATCCGACAAGTGGTTCGAAAAAGGCCCGATTCTCTGAATCGGGCCTTTTTCGTATGAACCAGCTTTTCGTCGACCACTACTCATCGCGACTGGATCCGTACCAGTAAGGGTGGCGATTCTCCCTGCCTGATGAAGCTGGCGGCTGATGATCTGTTTCGGGAAATGTCGTCGACTGGTTTTGAATTTCACCCTGCGGAATGTGGGTGGATGGTGGCCTGTTGGCGGGATGCTTCTGCGGCAATGCCGCGGAGCAAGCCATTGAAGACGAAGTGGTGAAAGGGCGCGACGGAGTACCAGTACAGGAGGCCGAAAAGACCGCGGGGTTTGAAGCGGGCGAGTTGGCGGAGGGTGCAGGAGTGGTCGGTCTGGTTTTCGATGAGGAACTCCAGCATGGCGACACCGGGAAGACGCATTTCGGCGCGCAGTGCGAGAGAGAGATTTTGCTCCACGCCGACAACGCGCCAGAAGTCGAGGGTTTCGCCGTAGGCAACAATTTCCGGATCGCGGCGACCGCGACGGAGGCCCGGGCCCCCTGCGAGGCGATCAAGCCAGCCGCGAATTCTCCACATCCAATTGGCGGCGTACCAGCCATGGTCGCCGCCAATCCGACAAAAAGCTTTGAAGACGGCAGGGGCGGAGGCGGCGATCAGGATGGTGCGCTCGTCGCGAAAAACAGTGCCGCCGGCCCATTCCGGGTCGCCCGGCATGGAACCAGCCATCGAACCAGCCATCGACCAGTTGGTCTCGACCTGGTGAGCGGCCATTTTGTCGAGCGCGGCGTGGATGGCCTCGCGCACCGTGAGGAGCTTCAGGGGAATGAGTTGGACGATACGGTTTTCGCGGCAGACCACGGGATTCTTCAGACCTTCGGCGAGGGGTTTGGCGATGTTGTGGCTGAGTGGCGTAATGAGATGGATCCAATAGGAACTGAGGCGGGGGGTGAGCACAGGCACTGGAATGATGGCGCGGCGGGGGAGGCCCAGTTCTTCGGCCATGAGGCGCATAATGTCGCGGTAGCGCAGGGTTTCGGGGCCGCCGATATCGAAGATACCTCCGATGGTTTCGGGAACCGTGAGGGTTCGGGACAGATACGCGATGACATTTCGGACGGCAATGGGTTGGCAATTGGTTTCGACCCATTTTGGGGTGACCATCACGGGAAGGCGTTCCACCAGATAGCGAAGTATTTCGAACGATGCCGAGCCGGAACCGATGATCATGGCGGCGCGGAGGACTGTGACGGGCACGCCGGCGGAGGCCAAAGCGGCTTCCACTTCGCGGCGGGAGGCCAGATGTTGGCTGAGGTTTGGGCCGGTTTCGCCCAGGCCGCCCAGATAGATGATGCGGCCGACGCCGGCCTGCTTTGCCGCAGTGGCGAACCGGGTTGCGAGTAAGCGGTCCTGACTTGCATAGTCCGAACCGGCGGAATTCATGGAATGGACGAGGTAGAACGCCGCTTCGCAGTTTTCGAGATGCTTTGCAAGGGAGGCGGGATCAGCGAGATCCGCCTGGACGATTTCGAGAGCGGGGCGCGACGCCCAGGTGCGGTCGCGGAGTTTGGCGGGGGCGCGGGCAAGGCATCGGACGGTATAGCCCTCGTCCAGCAGGACCGGGACCAGCCTGCCGCCGATATAACCTGTCGCGCCTGCAATTACGATGCGCATGATGCTGCTCTCCTGACAAAACCCGCAGATTCTGGCCGCACCACGCGGCACCCCGCTAAGGTAGCAGTCTGATGGCCACGAAAACGCGCGGTAAAGGAATTGGCAGGATTTGCCGATAGGACTGTGAAGAGATCGGACGTATGAGTACGGAACTGGATCGCCGGGGCGGGGGTCGGGTGCGGGTGGAATCCGCCGCGGAACTGATCTGGCGGGATGATTCCGGGCTGCAGCAGTGGGAGCAGGGGCAGGTCTTCAATGTTTCAGCGACCGGGATGGCCATTAATTGCCCGAAGCCGGTGACGCCGGCCTCGTGCCTGATTGTGGATTCCCAACAGCTTGGGATCGCTGCGCTGGCACAGGTGCGGCACTGCGCCTGGCTGCAGAGCCAGTATCGCTTTGGAGTTCAGTTGCGGACAGAGCCGGTGACGCGGTCATCGGACTCCCCTAATCACCAGGATTTAATGCGAGCCGGCCTGGCGGGGGACATGGTGGCGTTCGAACGGCTCTACCGCAGTTTGTCATTTCGGTTTCATCCGGATAACCAGGATACCGGCGATCCGGAAGTCTTTCTGCAGATCCGGGAAATCCACCGGATTCTGTCAGTGGCGACGAAATCAGGGCCGCAACCGGAATTTGCAGCGATCGGGCAGGTGTCGGCGGCCTCCATGCAACCGTCGAAGCAGCGTCGTATTGATGTGCTGCGAATGCTTTATGAACGGAAGGTGGAGGATTGTTACTCCTGCGGCGTGCCGCAGAACGAACTGCAGGCAACCACGGGGCTTCCCGGCAATGAGTTGCAGTTCATCCTTTGGTATCTGCGGGAGAAAGGTGCGGTGATCGTGGGCGATTCGCAGGTGTACTCGATCAGCGCCACGGGGGTGGACCTGTTTGACGAAGCTCACGCCGGTTGATTGAAAGCCGGATACAGTCGCTGCCAGGTGACGGCCAGATCTTCCGGCAGCTTACGGGTTTCGGCAATGTTGGTCATGAAGTTGGCGTCGCCCCGCCAGCGTGGCAAAACGTGCAGGGGGATATGGGCGGCGATTCCGGCGCCGGCGCTTTCGCCTATGTTCATCCTCGGATTCAGGCCGTCGGGCCGGTAGGTGGCGCGCAGGTGTTGCTCAGTGAGGCGGGCCAGAGCCATCATTTTGCCTGGGAAAGGCAGAAGAGCCTCGCGACGGAGTCTGCCGGAAATCTCGATACAGCCAGCCAGGTCCGGACCTTTCGTAAGCCGGACCCCAAACACGCCGTCGGCCTCAACTGACGCGGGCGACGTGAGCTGAAACCTGCCCATGATGGGATTCGACGCGGCCACTTACGTACCCGGGGCCTCGCGAAGAATCTGCCCCGAGCTCAGAGTCTGTATTCTGCCTGGAGCCGGCACAGGTCCATTTCGAAGGGCCCGTTCGCAAAAAACAAAAACGCCATACCTGGCCGTTTGGCGGCCTGCTCCTAGAACCGGACTGTGACACCGAACTGGAACTGGCGCTGATCCTGGTCCGCGCCATTAATCTGCCCGAACTGCGGAGACTGCGCATTGCCGTTCGGATTCGAGTAATGGGCCGTGTTGGTGAAGTTAAAGCTCTCCACCCGCAGCGTGGCTTCCCAGCGTTCGCGGATCTTGAAACTTCGGTGCAGCGCTGCATCGAAATTCCCGACGCCAGGTCCCTGAATGATGTTCCGCCCTGCATTGCCGAAGGTGTTCTGCGCCGGCACCGCGAACGAGCCCGCATCGAAGAACTGCTCGCCCGGACCGGTCTTGCCCAGGTACACGACGGGCTTAATAAAGTTCGGACGATCCGCATTGCCCGGAGCATTGAGTATGCCGGATACAGAAGGCGAGAACCAACTGCCGGACAACGCACTGAAGAGGCCCTGGATCTGCCAGCCGCCCGCTACCCAGTTGGCGACGCCCGACTGCGCCCAGCGCTTGCCTTTGCCGAACGGCAGTGCCCACATGTAGCTCTGCGTGAAGACGTGCGTGCGGCTATCGCTCTGCCGGGCCTTATTCAGCTGCACGTTGATAGACGTTGCCAGGTTGTCAGTGTCTTCCGCGTAGTTGAGGCCTTTGCTGAAAGTATAGGCCGTGGTGAGGAAAAAGCCGCTGCCCACCTTGCGATCCAGCTTGAACTGCAGTCCGTTGTACCAGGTAGAAGTTCCGATAACGGAAACCGTATCTGACGACCGCCCGAATTTTTCAAACAGCGGGCGACCGCTGTTGCCTGAACCGGGGGTGAACGACGCGTTCAGGTTGTAGCCGGTCTCGTTGTTCACGCCTTTGTTTCCCACATAGGCAACATCAAGAGCCAGTTTCCAGGGCAGCGCACGCTGCACCGCGAAGTTCCAGCTCTGCACGTACGGGCTCTTCAGATCATACGGAGTAATTGTGTAGACATTCGAAACCGGCGCGTTCTGAATGACGCCGTTCGTGGGGCTCACAAACGGCGAAAATGCCGGGAATCCGGTGGTCATCGTCACAGTCGTCGGCTGGAATGCGTTCGGCGACTGGTAGCCGTTGTTCTGCAGAATGGGGAAGTTGAACTGCCCCATCCGGCGCGGGAAGTAACTGATGCCAAAGCCCGTCCGCAGTACCGTTCTTTCATTGAGCCGGTATGCGATACCCAGCCGCGGACCCCAGTTGTTATTACTCTTCGCGATGTTGAGCGGTATCGCGCCCAGCCCTGCCAGTTCCAGCGTATTGTTAGACGGGTTGTAATTGGAGTAACCGCCCGCGAACCGTGGCTTACTGCCCTGCTCGCGCTCCAGCCGCATGCCAATATCGAGGGTCAGCTTTGAGTTCACCTGCCACTTGTCCTGCACATAAAAGTTCCAGATCAACTCGCGCCGCGCCGGAAACACGAACGGCAGATCCCGCCCGCTCTGGTTCGGCACGTCCAGCAGAAAAGCCGCCCACGCATTGGCATAGTTGCGCTTCGTGTCCGCCACGTCTCCGGTCTGCCCCGGCTGGTACTCGAACCGACCCCGCGGATTGAACGTCTGTGTCTGCAGCAGGTCATTGCGTTCCCGGCGGATATCAGCACCCAGCCGAATAATGTGCTGCGAAAAAGTCTTGGAAACGTTATTGACGATACCGAAGGTCGTCACGCTGCGCGCCCACGGCAGGCTGGGGGAAAAGCCAACCAGCGGCGACGCATAACCGTTCACGCGAATCTCCGTCAGGCCACTGGTCCACGAATCAAGATTGATACCCTTAATTCCGATTTCCTCCGATGTTTTCCTGCCGGTGTCTGACGCAATAGCGTCATTGCGGTTCCGGATCACACCAATGCGCGATTCAAGCACCATGGTTGGAGTCAGGATTCTGGAATAGTTAATGCCCGCGCTCTGCGTTCTGGCCGGGCCACTCCCGCCAAACCCGCCATTGCGGAAGCCGCCATAAATGCCGCTCGGTCCGAACAGCCCCGGGTCGTCCACCAGAGCCTTCTGGAAGCTATAGCGAACTGAGATCCGGTCGTTGGAACTGATCACCCAATCCACCTTGGAATCGACCTGATCGAGAGTCTTGATGCGCAGGCTGTTCTGTTGGTAGTTGATCTGGCCTTCCGCTGCTGCAATGTTGGTGCCTGGCAGGAAGCCGATGATGCGCTGCGCAATCGGGCTGATGCGGCTTGGCGGTAACATGGCCCCCGCAAACGCCGTTCGGCCCCCGCCAGCAGCATTCCCGGTGCCGGGGTCGTAGATAGTCACGCCACCCGCTGCCAGATTCCCGGTGCGGAACGCAGCGCCCGGCAGTGCGCCTCTGTTGACCTGACCCAGGTGGTCCCGGCTACCCTGATAATCGGAAAAGAAGAAGAGTTTGTCACGACGAATGCGGCCGCCGATTGTCCCGCCGAACTGGTTGTAGAGAGTAGGCGCCTTCGACACCGCAAAGGTGTTCCGCGCCTGGATTTTCTCGTTCCGATGGTATTCAAACAGGCTGCCGTGAAAATCGTTCCCGCCACTCTTCAGCGTGACGTTGGTAACCGCACCACCCGCGTTACCAAATTCAGGGTCGAAGTTCGACGTAGACACATCGACAGTCTGAATCGCTTCAGCCGGCGGCACCAGTGCCGTCAGATTCCCGTTGTCGATTTTGTTCTCAATTCCTTCGATCTGGAAGTTATTGAACTGCCGCCCCTGGCCGTTGACACGAACAGAAAGGGAATCCTGCGAGTTATAAAACTCTGAGTGCGGACGGAAAGGTTTGCCTACGCCCGGGACCAGCACCAGCAGGCTCTGGTAGTTCCGGTTGTAGAGCATCGGCATGTTAGCCAACTGCGCTGCTTCGATCTTGCCGCCGGTGTCCGCGCGGTCAGTCTGCAGGAGGGGCGCCGCAGTGGCGCTCACGTCTATGATCTGCGTCACGGCACCAGGCACCAGTTCCAGATTCACGCGGGCAGTGGTGTTCGGCTGCAGGTCGATACCGCTGCGGAGTGCTTTACTGAAGCCCTGCTTTTCGGCTTCTACGCTATAGTTGCCGGGATCGAGATTGACGAACACGAAGTTACCGGCTTCATTGGTTTCAGCGGTGCGGTGGGCATTGGTGCGGGTTTCAGAAATAGTAATTTTGGTCGCCGGGATGACTGCGCCGGACTGGTCTGTGATGGATCCCAGAATCTGGCCCTTCAAAACCTGTGCGTATGTCGGCGAAACCGACGCCAAAAAGAACAGAACCAGAGCAGCCGCGCATACCTTGGTGCTGTTCAGGGCAAAGACGGGAAGCTTGAACATGCCGTCCATGCTATTTCACCTTGTGCCCGGTGTCAAATCAGAGTTATCGCTCACTCTGTTTGATGGAAAGCCTGTTGCAGTCGCTGCCAGGTGATGGCCAGATCTTCCGGCAGAACCCGCGTTTCGGCGATTGTGCTCATGAAGTTGGCGTCGCCCCGCCAGCGTGGCAAAACGTGCAGGTGAATATGGGCGGCGATGCCGGCTCCGGCGCTTTCGCCGAGGTTCATGCCCAGATTCAGGCCGTCGGGCCGGTAGGTATCGCGCAGATGTCGCTCGGTGCGGCGGGCCAGCGCCATCATTTCCGTGGCGGCTTCGTGGCTGATGGCGGAAAGTTCCGCAGCGTGGGCATAGGGGACCACCATGACGTGTCCGCTGGTGTAAGGGAACTTGTTCAGAACGACGAAGTTGTGATGGCCGCGCAAGACGACCAGATTTTGTTCGTCATTTTCACGGGAACTTTCCGCAATCTGACAGAAGACGCAGCCGTCAGGTTTGGGTGTGGCAGTAATGTAGCGGTAACGCCAGGGGCTCCAGAGGTAGTCCACAGGGGGCCGAAAGTTTAAGCCGCGGAGTCGCCATCGTCGGCGTGGCCGCCGACGTTAACCACATCCTTGAGCTCTTTGCTGGGTTTAAAGTAGGGGATTTTCTTGGCGGGCACTTCCACGCGCGTGCCGGTTTTAGGATTTCGCCCGACGCGCGACTGGCGCTGGCGGGTGCGGAAGCTTCCGAAGCCGCGGATTTCAATCTTATCGCCGCCACGCAGAGAACGAACAATACTGTCGAAGATCGCCTCAACGATAACCTCAGACTCCTTCCGGGTCATCTCTACCACGCGCGAGACTTCTTCAATCAGATCGGCTTTCGTCATCACTGTCCTCTATCCCGAACTCGTCTCACTCAATTGTGCCAAAAGACAACAGGATGAAGCAATTACAGGAAATTTGAGTATCCCCTGAAAGGGCAAATTTTGCAATCCGGTTGAAGGACCTGAAAGCCGGAAACTTCAGTTTTCGTGTCGGCCAGGCAGAATTTCTTCAAGGCCGGAGCTGGCGGCGACCGCGCGCTTCTGATATCCCTCCAGACGGCTGCGTTCCTCGGCATCGGCCTGGGCTTTCAGACTAAGGCCGATTTTGCGTTCGGCCTCGTTCATGCGGATCACCATGAACTCCATTTCCTCGCCCGGTGTGAGCGGGGGCGGATCGGACTTGCGACCGGACCAGCCCGGCACTTCGGAAAAGTGGCACAGGCCTTCCACGCCTTCCGCCAGTTCCACAAAGGCTCCGAAGCCAGTCAGGCGGAGCACGGTGCCGCGGGCTGAGTCGTTCACGTTGTGCGACTGGAACCAGGTTTCCCAGGCATCGGGCTGCAACTGCTTGATGCCGAGCGAAAGGCGGCGATGGCCGGCGTCGATGGAAAGGATGACGGCCTGCACGATGGAACCCTTGCGGAGAATCTCGCTGGGGTGCTTGACGCGTTTGGTCCAGGAAAGGTCAGAAATGTGCACAAGACCGTCGATACCCTCTTCGATTTCGATGAAGGCTCCGAACTCGGTCATGTTGCGGACGCGGCCCTCCACCACGGAACCGACGCTGTAGCGCTGGTCCACAGTGGTCCAGGGGTTCGCTTCCAGCTGCTTGAGGCCGAGGGAGATGCGCCGTTCCTTTACGTTGACTTCGAGAACGACTGATTCCACGGTGTCGCCGGGCTTCACCACCTTGGAGGGGTGCTTCATGCGGCGGGACCAGGTCATCTCACTGATGTGAATCAGTCCTTCCACGCCTGCTTCCAGTTCCACAAAAGCGCCGTAATCGGTGACGCTGACGACGCGGCCCACGACTTTGGTCTGCAGGGCGTAGCGGGTGGGGGCGCCTTCCCACGGATCGGGAGCCAACTGCTTGATGCCCAAAGAAACGCGCTCTTTAGTGGAATCGTATTTCAAAACCTGGACGGTGATTTCATCGCCGACGTGCAGTACTTCCGCCGGATGCGTGACGCGCCCGTAAGAGATGTCCGTGACGTGGAGCAGGCCGTCGACGCCGCCAAGATCGACGAAGGCTCCGTATTCGGTCAGGTTCTTAACGATGCCGGTAATGATTACGCCTTCCTGCAGGTGTTCGAGGGTGACCGTTTTGCGGGCCTCCACCTCTTCCTGGGCGGCGAGCTTGCGGGAAACCACCACATTGCCACGTTTCCGGTTGAGCTTGACGATCTTGACGGGGATATCCTGGCCGATAAACTGATCGACGTTGCGGATGGGCCGCACATCGACCTGTGATCCGGGCATGAAGGCGCGGACGCCGACATCCACGGAGAGGCCGCCTTTGACCCGACCCAGGACGCGGCCGGAGAGCGTGAGTTGCTCTTCCATGGCCTTTTCGAGGTTGTCCCAAATCTTGATGCGGGATGCGCGCTCGTGTGAGAGGCGGACGTAGCCTTCGGAAGTCTGGCCGCTTTCGACCATCACTTCGACGATGTCGCCGGCCTGGACCGCCACTTTGCCGTTGAGATCGAGAAACTGAGCGAGCGGGGCAACGCCGTCGGACTTGTACCCAACGTCTATAAAGACATCGTTGCCGGAGACCTTGAGAACGCGTCCTTCCATCACTTCATGGCGGGACGGGGGGGCCAGGTGGCTGTAGTCTTCGAGCAGGTGCTGGTATTCGTCGGGATCGACGCCCCAGCCTGCGTCATCCGGAGACAAATCATCCAGAGGATTCACGGCTTGAGCGGGGGCGACGTCGGCAGTAGCAGCGCTGGAAAGAGCCGCGCCGGGTTGCTCAGCAGCGGGTGCGTGGGGAATCTGTCTTTCCGGGCGAGTGTCGTTCTCCGGAACGGCTGCGCCGATGTGTTCTTCGGCGGTGAAGTCAGTGTCTGCCAAGGCTTTTTACTCCCCTGAATTCCCCAGGTTCCGCGCCGTCACGGTAACGGCGCGCAGAGCCCAGGATCTTATCAACTATAGAGAGCGGGACGGAGCTTGTCAAACCCGTGGAAATTCCCCGGAAAACTATGGGGAACAGTAGATTTCCGGGGACCCGAATTGTGATACCAAACTGTAATAAAAGATGCGGATTACTCTGCCGAACCGACCTGAAGAGTGGGGTAAATCTTCCTCATTACGGCGGTTACGGTTGCGTGGTATCCGACGTTGCGGTTGTAGGTCGCCATTTTACCTTCGAGGGTCTTGCCCCGGTAGGCCTTGCCGATTGCAAGGGCGGCGGCGACATGGTGAACCGCGTCGCTGATGCTGTCAAAAGATGTTTTGCCATTGGCCCAGCCGAACAGGTTGTAACCGCGGGCGAACTTGCCCCCTCCCGATTCCACAACCGAGAGACTGGGGAGTAAGCGCCAGTCGAGACCGAAAGCGTCCGCTTCGGCCAAAAAAATACCGGCGTAGGGTTCAATGGGGCAGCGGTTTTCTTTAAAGAATCTGCGGAGGATGGCCTCCCGCAGGTCGAACTTTTTGCGAATTTTAGTGACGTCCTGGTCGGCATGCGCGGTTGCTGCCGCGATACCCAGGACCCCTGCGAAAATAAATAAACCGGAAGGCAAAAAGCGCTTCATTGATGTCGTTCTCCTTCGTGAATGAAAAGGTCGACGGCTCTCAGGAGCGGCCGAAAATGGATTCGGTTGCGAGGTGTTTTACAAGACAGTCATGAAACAAGTATACCAGCGCGCGTTTTTCGGCAAATATGCCGTTTCGCCTGCCGTCTGTGTGCCCGCTATGCTGAAGCATGCGCGGAGCCCCACATACTGAGCACCACTTCACTTCCACGGAAACGGTTCGGGACATTGTGATCGGCATGTCGGACGGCCTGACCGTACCTTTCGCGCTGGCGGCAGGGCTGTCCGGGGCGCATGTAGGCACGTCTGTTGTGGTGCTGGCGGGGCTTGCGGAGATTGCCGCGGGGTCTATCGCGATGGGGCTGGGTGGATATCTGGCTGCCCGCACGGATACCGAGCACTATGAGAACGAACTGCAGCGGGAAGGGGAAGAGACGGTGGAACTGCCGGATGAAGAGGCCGCGGAGGTGGCACGGGTATTCCAGGGATATGGACTGACGGACCAGCAGATTGAACCGATTGTCCAGGCGATTACCTCGGACAAGCAGCGCTGGATCGACTTCATGATGAAGTTCGAACTGGGGCTGGATCCGCCGGATCCGAAACGGGCGGTGACGAGCGCACTGACCATTGGGTTCTCGTACATTGCAGGCGGGATGATTCCGCTGGGACCATATTTTTTCGTGAAAGACCTGAGCACGGCGCTGGTGTGGTCGGTTTCGGTGACGATTACGGCGCTGATGGTGTTTGGGGGGATCAAGGCGAAGATCACCGGGATTCCGGTATTACGCGGGGCGGGGCAAACGGCGCTGATCGGCGGGCTGGCGGCCTCGGCTGCGTTTTTGATTGCGCGGCTATTCCAATAGCTCACTACCTTGGCTCCGGCTAAGATTTGCCCGCTGACCTCCGTTGCGTTGCCCATTACGTTTTTCGGGTGATCATCTCGATACGGCACCGGGGAGTGAAACGCCTTCATGCGGATGCCGACCCGGATCTGAATACCGCCTCCCCTGGGGCGCCCCGGACGACGCTATCCGGGCTGGTGAATGGGAGACGAGGCATTTCGCCGAAAATGGCGGCACGTCTGACCATGGTCTTCGGAGGCAGTGCGGAAAGCCGGATGGTGCAACAGGCGCAGTTTGATCTTGCCCACGTCCTGGCCGACCGGTTCAATCTGGAGAGGCTGGACTTGGTCCAGCCCACGACGATGTGTGGCAATTGTGCGGACGGGTGCATTTTCTTCTGTCAGCCAATTTCAATCGGATTGCGCGCTTTCCTTGACTGTGGTTAGACTGATAACAGTAGTCAGCAACATTTCATAGTGTCCTTATTTCATTTTCGGGAGGTCGCCATAAGGTGAGCATCTGGAGTAAACGAGAAGATCCCCCGGCGCGCCCGGCCAGCGCCCCGACACCGCCGGTAACACCGGCACCGGCTGCAATGGCTCCCGCAGCGTCAGTTCCGTCCGTCAGCTATTCACCAGAAGTCAGAAAGGAGAGTGTTCCAGTGTCATCTACGCCTTATCGGAGTTCCGAGTCCGAGACCAGAAACAATATCGGCAAGGCCGTGCGAGTGGTTGGTCAGATCTTTACGAAAGAAGATCTCTACGTTGATGGCGACGTGGAAGGGACGATTGAGTCCCTGGATAACAAAATTACGATCGGGCCGAATGGCCGCGTCCAGGCCGGTATCCGGGCGCGCGAAGTGGTGATTCTGGGTCAGGTGCAGGGCAACGTGGAAGCGTCAGACAAGGTGGATATCCGCAAGGAAGCCAAGCTGGTCGGGGACATCACCACGGCGCGCATCAGCATTGAAGATGGCGCTCTGTTCAAGGGCAGCATCGACATCAAGAAGGCGGAAGTGAAAGCCGGCGCCGCTCCCGTGATTTCGGCTCCGTCTGCTGCCGCGCCGCCTGCCACACCGGCACCGGTAACGGCTGCTCCGGTTTCGGCCACGGCGTCCGCTTCCGGCGCGCCCGCGATCAAGCGGTAGTTCGTGGCAAATTCAGGGGGACTGGTGCTTCCGGAGAAACTACTCTCCATCTTCCGCAAGGACAGACCGGCGGATTCTCCGGCGGGGTCCCCCCGCGTCTCACTGCCGGGTTCTCTTGCTGCGAAGCGCGCCGGTCCATCCGAGCCCGTTACCCGGCAGAGCAGGGGACTGGAGCAGTTCTTTTTCAGCATTCGCGATATGGTGGGCCTGTCGATTCTGGATTTTGCCGGGGCGAGCCAGGAAAACATCATGTACCTGACCATGCTTGGACATAAGGTCTATTCCGAGGATCTGGTTCGTGGTTTGAATGATGCCTTCGGGCTGGACCCGGCTGACCAGGCCAACGCAAGTCGCATAGAAAATTTTCTGCGGACGCATTTCGAGTATGCGACCGGCACCTTTGATGGCGTGTTGCTCTGGGATTCGCTGCAGTTCATGAGCCCGGCGCTGCTGATGGCGACGGTGGATCGGCTGTACGACATTATGCGGCCAGGATCTTATTTGCTGGCGTACTTCACTTCAAACGAGAAGGTGGTGGAGGTTACATCACACTTTTTCCGTCTGCAGGACCACAAGACCGTGACGATTTCCGACCGGGGCCTGCGCCCTTCCGGGCAGGTGTTTAATAACCGCAATCTGGAAAAACTGTTCGGGAAATTTGAATCGGTCAAGTTCTTTCTGACGAAGGAAAATCTGCGGGAAGTGATTGTCCGGCGCTGATGTACTGATTCGCGGGGATGGTGTGGCGGCTCGATGCTGTGCGCATTTGCTGCGGACTGCCGGGGTTTTGGTGGCTTTTGAGGCTGTTGGGCGGGCTCGGGTTCCTGCCATATTGTTGAGTGATACGGCTGTCGCGCTGCTGCGGGATGTGTTCGGAAATCCCGTGCTGCTGCAGGCTGCTCCCCGCATTCGAAAGCGGATTGTTGCCTGGGGCGAACCGCCTGTGGTTCTGGAGCACTCCGGTCACGTGGTTTCAGAAGACGTATTGCTGGCGGCGCTGGGGAACGCTTCGTCTGACCGAGCCGGGGACATCAGCTGGACCATTGACTCTGTCTCCGTGGCACTTCCTGCCACGAAATCTCATGAAAGTGCGGGTACGGGCGGACCGGCGGCAACACCGCCGGCTCTTCCGGAGCTGCTCACGTTTGGAAACCGTTTTGCCCGTGCGCAGAGCGTGGAGCTCATTGGCTCGGCTGAAGCGGAAGCCTGCTGGGTGGAGTCGCTGGAATCCGGGTGGCTGTTTCTGATTACGACGGCGCCGGGCGCTGCCTGGCTGCTGGCCGTAGGCGGCACTCCGGATTCGTTGCTGGGGGAAAGCCGTCTGGTGGCCTCGCAAATCGCCCGCTGTGGCGTCGCCGGGCCGGAATTTTCTGCGTCGCCCAGAATCCTTGCGCCCCTCTGCGGGCCCGGCTGGCTGGCTTGCGGTTCGGCTGCCATGGGGTTTGACCCGATTTGCGGGGATGGCACGGCCCATGCCGTTCGGGAAGCGATTCTGGCAATTGCGGTGATTCGCGGGGGCGATCACGGGATGCCGGCACACTATGAAGCGCGCCTGACTGCCGGATTCCGTCGCCATCTGGAACTTTGCCTGCGCTACTACGAGACCGGCGGGGCGGGGGACTGGTGGCGGGCGGAAGCCAATGCGCTGCGGCACGGACTCGCCTTGCTGCCGCCGGAACCCCCATTTCGCTACCGCTTACGTGGATTCGATCTCGAACCGTGTGCTACTCTCTCGCCATGAAGTCCGCGCTCTTTTGCCTGATTCTCCCTTCGCTGTTGTTCGGTCAGCACCAGAAGGTGATTCAAAACGTGGATAGCCACGCCGCCCACTTCTCTGCCGTCTCGAAGACCATCTGGGGCTTTGCGGAACTCGGTTTCCACGAAGACAAGAGCTCGGCACTTCTGCAAAAAGAATTGCAGGCGGCAGGTTTTCGGGTGCAGGCCGGCGTTGCCGGAGAGCCGACCGCTTTTGTCTCGACCTTCGGCGAGGGGGCGCCGGTGATCGGGATCATGGGAGAGTTTGACGCTTTGCCGGGGCTCTCGCAGACCGCCACGCCGGACCGGAGTGCGGTTGCCGCCGGCGCCCCTGGCCACGCCTGCGGCCATAATCTGCTGGGTTCCGGATCTGCCCTGGCCGCAGTGGCAATGAAGGAGTACATGGAGCAAAACCACGTGGCGGGCACGCTGCGGTACTTCGGTACTCCTGCGGAGGAAGGGGGCCAGGGCAAGGTTTACATGATGCGGGCCGGTCTGTTTCGCGATGTGGACGTGATGCTGGAGTGGCACCCGTCGAATGAGAACAGCGTGAACAGCGGTGGCCTGCTGGCCCTGAACAGCGCCCGGTTTCTGTTCCACGGGGTGGCCTCACACGCGGCTCTGGCTCCGGAACGCGGCCGCTCTGCGCTGGACGCGGTCATGCTGATGGGCAACGGCATTGAGTTTCTGCGCGAGCATATTCCGTCGAATACGCGGATTCACTACACGATTTCGAACGGCGGCGCTGCGCCCAATATCGTACCCGATACGGCGGAGCTTTATCTGTACGCGCGGAACCCCTCGCTTTCGGTGCTGAATGATGTGTGGGACCGCATCCTGAAGATCAGTGAGGGCGCGGTCCTGATGACTGGCACGACCATTGAATTGCGTGAGTTGAGCGGCGTGGCCAACAAACTTCCCAACGACGTTCTGGCGGTGGTGGCACAAAAAAACCTGGAGGAAGTGGGCGGCTTTCGCTACACGCCCGGGGAACAGCATTTTGCGGAGGAAATTCAGAAGAGTCTGGCTGCGGAATATGCCGGTAACCTCGAATCGCCCGCTCAGGTGCGTGAGTTTCGTAAGCCGGACCCCAATGCTCCGGCGGCCTCAAGCGATGCGGGCGACGTGAGCTGGAACTTACCGTTGATCGGGTTTAGCGCGGCGACATTTGTGCCCGGTGTGTCGGCGCATACGTGGCAGGCGGCGGCGTGCGCAGGCACGACGATCGGCCAGAAAGGCATGGTGGTGGCTGCGAAGGCCATGGCAATCACGGGGATCGATCTTTTCACCAATCCGAAGCTTGTGGCTGACGCGAGGGCCGAGTTCAAAAGACAGATGCAGGGCAAGGCATACAAGTCGGCGATCCCGGAAGGCCAAAAAGCGCCGCTGGATTACCGGCGATAGCAAAGAGCTGAGTCCATCAGGTTCGCGAAAAGAGCTGCCCCGGGGCTCAAACTCTGTATTCGGCTGCAAGCCGGTGCAGGTGCGCTTGGCGGCAATTTCATAGATTTAGCAGTGCATCTGCTCGCGGGGAACAGGAAAACCCAGCGCAAGTGATCGCCGAAAACTTTCCTGACAATCCCTTCAGCGAAGTCCTCCGCGTCCACTGCGAATCCTTTCAATAAGCACGTCGTTCCAATCTGATCTGCGGTTGGCTTCATCGGCCATTGCTTCCAGGAGGCCGGTTGAAAGGACATCATTGAGCAAAGCAGCGCGATTCGCGTGATAGCTTTTTACGCCGATACCAGCATCGCCGTGGATACCCCGAAGCACGGATTCGAACTGGTCACTGGAAATGCCGGCCCTGGAAATGCCGGGAAACAGGTTAGGAGGTATACGACTCTGGTGGCGGTTCAAAGAGTAAAGCGGGGGCACTGGCGCTCCGGAGTCGCGGTCCCGCTAACATAAGCAGGTGAATGTTGTGGTGCCGACGATCAGTTGGCGGAGCTATAGTCGCCTTGCCGTCTTCATCCGCCCCTACACGGCGCAACTGGTGTTCGTGCTGGCGGTCAGCATGGCAGGTACGGCCCTCGGTCTGTTTCAGCCGTATGTTTCGCGGCTGCTGATTGACCGCGCCCTGCTGCAGCGCGACATGTACGCGCTCGAATGGATCACCGGGTTGCTGTTTGCGGCTACGGTGCTCAACTTTGTGTTCAACATTGTGGCCAGCTATCGGTATGTGAAGATCTCTGCGTCGATGCTGTTTGATCTGCGGCTGGCGTTGTTTCGGCATCTGCAAACTCTCTCGCCCCGGTTCTATGCGACCAACCGGCTGGGCGATCTGATGAGCCGCCTGAACAACGATGCGGGCGAGGTGCAGCGTGTTTCGGCGGATGCGATTCTCTCCGTGCTGAGCAACGTCACGTTCCTGGTGGGCAGCATCGCGATGATGCTGTGGCTGAACTGGCGGCTGTTTCTGGCGGGCGTGGTGCTGGTGCCGGGGTGTGTCGTCGTGTTCCTCTACTACCAGCGACGGCTCACCGTGCTGACGAAGCAGTTGCGCGAACGCAGTTCTGATCTGGGCAGCTTTTTTGTGGATTCGATTCTGGGCATGCGTGTGGTGGTTTCGCTGCGCGGCGGGCCGCATGAAGCCGAACGGTTCCGCACCCGCAATGACGCATTCGTGACGACGATGCTGAGTGTCCAGATGGCGTCCTTTATGGCGGGTGCTCTGCCGGGCACGATTCTGGCGATTGCGACATCGGTCGTGTTTCTCTACGGCGGCTGGCTGATCATGCAGGATCAGATGACCATCGGGAGCCTGGTGGCATTCATGGCGTACCATACGCGGCTGCTTTCGCCGGTGCAGAATCTGATGAGTCTGACGGCGAGTCTGGCCTCGGCGCGGGTATCGCTGGCGCGATTATTTGAGTTGTTTGATACGCCGGCGGAGGTTGTTGAGCCTGCGGATGCCATGGCGCTGCCTGCGGTTCGCGGCGGCATTGAGCTGCAAGGGGTTTCGGTGAAGCATGACCGCAAGGCGATTTTGCAGGATTTCTCCGCAAGCATTCCGGCGGGAAGTTTTTGCGCTATTCTCGGCCCGAGCGGGGTCGGGAAATCCACGCTGGCGGATTTGCTGGTGCGATATATCGATCCGGATGAAGGCAGGGTGTTGATTGACGGACTGGACCTGCGGTCGGTGCGTCTGGACGATCTGCGGAGCCGGGTTTTGCTGGTGGATCAGACGCCGTATTTATTTAATGCCACCATTGCGGAGAACATCAGCTGGGCGGGGCCGGAGGTGAGCCGTGAGGCTGTGCAGGCGGCGGGTCGCGCGGCGGGGCTGGACGAGCTGATGGCGCGGCTTCCGGCGGGCTATGAGACGCCCACGGGTGAGCGCGGCATGGCGTTGTCCGTCGGAGAGCGGCAGCGGGTGGCCTTGGCGCGGGCGTTGTTGCGGAAACCGGATGTGCTGATTCTGGATGAGCCAACTTCGGCGCTGGATCCGGAGATGGAGCAGTTGATTGCGCAGGGCCTTCGCAAGGCGCTGCCGGGGGCCACGCTGATTGTGATTACTCATCGCCCGGCGCTGGCGGAATTGGCGGATAACGTGATTACTCTGGCGGTCCTGAGTGATTAGGATTGCGGTGATTGATAGCGGAGTGAATCCCCGGCATCCGCATATTGAAGGGGTGGCTGGTGGCGTGGGGATCACGGCTCCGGATTTCCTCGACGTGCTGGGCCATGGCACAGCCGTGATGGCGGCCATTCAGCAGCATGCGCCCGATGCGCATTACTTCGCGGTGAAGGTGTTCGATACGGCGCTGCGGACCAATGTAAGTGCGTTGCTGAAGGCTCTGGAATGGACGATTGCGCAGCGCATGGATGTTGTGAATCTGAGCCTGGGGACGGCGAACGCGCAGCACGCGGCGCTGTTTTCACCGTTTGTGGAAGACGCGGCGGATGCGGGCGTGGCGCTGGTTTCGGCGCTGGATCATTACCCTGGCTGCATGGCCGGCGTGTTCGG
>JBBQDH010000017.1:0-39734 GCA_038319515.1 Bryobacterales bacterium | reverse complement strand
CCTTGGGTGGCGGGTCTCTATCGGCTGGAAAATCGGACCTGCTACGTCAATTCCGGCATCGGCACCATTGGGATGCCGGTCCGTTTCGGGGCTCCTCCGGAGATTACCCTGCTGCGGTTGCACAAGGCCTGACGTGCGATATCTCCTGCTGAGCGACCTGCACAGCAATCGTGAGGCACTCGATGCGGTCCTTGCTGATTGTCATGGCACCTATGACCGGATTGTCAGCTGCGGGGATCTGGTGGGATACGGTCCTGATCCCAATTACGTCGTGGAATGGTCGCGTCAAAACCTGCATACCGTGATCCGCGGCAATCACGACCGGGCCTGTTGCGGTCTCGAAAATCCGGAATGGTTCAATCCCGTCGCTTTGGCGGCCACCAAATGGACGATCGCCCGGCTTTCCATGGAGAACATGGAGTGGCTGCGCGGTCTGCCGAGAGGTCCTGCCGATGTGGGCGACTTCCTGCTGGTGCACGGCTCGCCGCTCGATGAAGACGAATATCTGGCCACCCTCGACGACGCGCACAACGTGTTTCCCTACCTGGAATCACCCATTACTTTCTTTGGTCACACGCATCTGCAGGGTGGCTGGATGTGGACGGACGAGTCCCCGCAGGTCATTGCGAGGCCCGGGCCCCAGGTTTCTTCCCTCACCATCGAATTGGATCCGCAGTCGCTTTGGCTCATCAACCCCGGTTCCGTGGGCCAGCCCCGTGACTCTGATCCCCGTGCCGCCTACGCCATTTTCGATACGGAAGTGCGGGAAGTTCAACTGCGGCGCGTTGGCTACGATACCGACGCGGTTCGCCAAAAGATTGAGCTCTCCGGGTTACCCGCCGTGCTGGGCACACGACTGGCGCATGGTCGCTGAGACATAATTGAAACAGGGCCTTGCGCGTTGGCTGCGTGGCCATGCGCCAATCAGAGACTGACACTATGTTCTGTACCAAATGCGGCGCCGAACTGGGAGAAACAGCACGCTATTGCGTGACCTGCGGGAAACCGACGTTTGTCATGGATGTAGGGGAAGCTTCGGTCCCGCCGCCGATTCCACCGGCTGGTGCGCCCAGGAAGACGCTGAGCCGGATCATGCAAGGCAAGAAGATCGCGGGCGTCTGCGCGGGGTACGCGGAGTACTTTGACATGGATGTCACGCTCATGCGGCTCATCTGGATCGCGCTGCTCCTTGTGCCGCCGAATATTGGCCTCTTCGCTTACATCGTCTCCTGGATCGTGTTGCCAAAACGCTGAAGCCCTCATCAAAACAACCTCTTCAGCCGATATAACAGGTAAGCAATAAAGCGGGCGTAACGGAAACGCGTTCGTCGAACACGATATGGGTGGTACGGTTCCGGGCTGGTCCGCTAACGCTATAAATGAACGACTTCCGAATCGTCGAAGAACTCTTTCTTGCCGCGTTGGATCGTCCGGCATCGGAGCGGCAGGGTTTCCTCGACGAAAAGTGCGCCGGCAATCCCGGACTGCGCGCGGAAGTGGAATCTCTTCTTTCCTTCGATACCGATAAATCCCGCCCCCTGTCTCCCATTGTGGAAGCCGGCGCGGCAGGGATCCTCGACGGCATGGCTATGTTAGGCGTCCGCGCCGGTCCCTACGTGATCAAAGCCCTGATTGGACATGGCGGAATGGGCTCGGTCTACAGAGCCTCCCGTGTCGATGAGCAATTCAGTCGGGAAGTGGCCATCAAGTTCATCCGAACAGGCATGAACACGCCCGCCGCAGTGGGGCGTTTCCTGCGGGAGAGGCAGATTCTTGCCAACCTGGACCACCCCTATATTGGAAAACTGCTGGACGGCGGCGCCACTGAGCGGGGCATTCCCTACTTCGTCATGGAGTACATTCACGGCGCTCCCATCGACGAATACGCCGAGAAGAACAGCCTGACGGTAGAAGCCCGCTGCGAACTGTTTCGGCGCGTTTGCGAAGCGGTTGGATACGCGCACCGGCATCTTGTTGTCCATCGCGACCTGAAGCCTTCCAACGTGCTTGTCAAGGAGGATGGCACGCCGGTCCTGCTGGATTTCGGAATCGCCAAGATTCTGGATGATGCGGCGGCCATGGACCGCACCCGGACGGCCGGCACCGGCATGCTGACGCCGGAATATGCCAGCCCGGAGCAACTCCGCGGTCGTCCCACCAACACTGCCACCGACATCTACTCCCTCGGCGTAGTTTTTTACCAGTTACTGACAGGCTCCAAGCCCTTTCAGGTGGAAGCCACCACGCCGCTTGAACTGGCGAGGACCATCTGTGAAGATGCCCCGCCGCGCCCCAGTTCCGTCGTGAACGCCAGGCATGCGAACGCGCGTCTCCGGCTTTCCGACGATCTGGACAACATCGTCCTGATGGCGTTGCGCAAGGAGCCCGAACGCCGTTATCGCTCGGTGGACCAGTTTAGTGAGGACGTCCTGCGCTATTTGCAGGGCCGCCCCATCATCGCCCGTGAAGACACTTTCCGCTACCGCGCGACGAAATTCGTCCAGCGCAACCGCGCCGGCGTTTTGGCTGCCACGCTCGCGACAGCCGCGTTGCTCGGAGCCGTCGTTGCTACGTCGTACGAGGCCCATCGCGCTAATCAGGCGCTGCTTGTCTCCAGGGAGCACCAGGCGAGAGCTGAACGGGAGCACGGCATCGCGCTCCGGCAGCGCGAGCTCGCCACGGCGTCAGAGACGCGGGCTCTGGAACAACAGGAGCTTGCCACACAATCAGAGAAACGTGCCGTCGAACGGGCGAATGAAGCGGATCGGGAACGCCAAAAGGCGCGCAAACGCCTCACCGACATCGTCGATCTCAGCCGTCACTCGCTGTTTGACGTGCAGGGTACTCTCGAACACCTCTCCGGCGCACTCGAAGCGAGGCGCGACATCATCGTGACCACCCGATCATATCTCGATGGACTGGCATCCGGGAACGAGAACGACCCGACCATTCTGGCCATGTTGGTCACTGGCTATACCCAAACCGGCGACGTGCTGGGCGTTCCCGCCCGTCCCAATCTGGGAGACACCAAAGGCGCCCTGGAGGCATGGCAGAAAGCGCGCCGGATTCTGACCAGACTGGAGAAGATCCAGCCCAGGAATATGCGTGCCCTCCTGCAGGACCTCGGGCTGCACCAGCGGGTTGGTCTGGTGCTGGAATCCCAGGGCCGGGGGCGTGAGGCGCTGACAGAGTATGGGGCCGCGCTGGAAGTGGCCCGGAAATTAGCCCATGGATTTCCCAACGATCCGAACGCGATCGTCCAGACCGGCATCGTGGAACACAACCTCGGAGCCACGCTGGGGCAATTGCACGATCCATCCGCAGTCGATCACGTGCGGGCCGAAGTCGCCGTATATGAACGTGTCTCCGCCATGGTTCCCCATGAGACTGAACATCGCATGGGTCTGGCCACCGCGATTTCAGCCCTGGGCCAGACGCTGATCGCGGAACACAAGCTAAGGGAAGGCCTCGATCAATATCTGAAAAGTCTCGCAATCCGGGAAGATCTCATCAGACAACGACCGAACGATGTGCTGGGTCAGGGTGGCCTTGGCCGAAATCTGGTCAGGATCGCCACCACCCTGGGCGCTCCATGGATGGAAAATCTGGGGGACCGCGCCGGAGCGACTCAATACATACAGCGGGCGCTGGAAATCTTTGAGCCGTTGCGGGTCTCGGAACCCTCTGACCGCAGGGCCAAAGGGGACCTTGCCCGGACGCTCGTTTACGCGGGCGGCATCCGCCAGGACCCCGGTCAGCTTAGTCGTGGGGTTGCTCTTCTGGTAGAATTGCGTGCCGAAGATCCGAAGCAGGTCAGATACAAGACCGATCTCGCGCTGGCGGAACAACTCCTGCGCACCGCTGCGACGCAAACCGATGCGCGTGTCACCAGATAGTCGCCAAATGGCCTGTAAATGAATACCGTGGCGCAGGCGATCCTGTCGCCGGCCTGCCCGTGCTTTCGAGCCTGCTGTTCTAAAAGACTAATCGGTTCCCGCTGTACTTGACTGCCATCGGAACAGGAAGAAATGACGCCCGCAAAGCGAACACCGATACGGCTGCAGCAACCACAAAATCGCCCTCTCCATGGAATTGCGGGCTCCCACACCCCGGAAAGTTACCGAGCGGCAATTGGGGCAATGCGCCCTCCCCAGAATACTCATTGGCTGACCATCGCCGCACGTCTCTCTTCCCGCTGCGCCTTGATCGTCATATATCCGGGATCGCTCGAAATCATCTGCCGCACCTGATCGTGCAGTTCCCGCCAGTCCCGGATGAAAAGACCGGCCTGATCTCCCGCCAGCACTTCACCGCGCTTGATTTCCAGAATTTTGACAATGGCCAGCGTATCCAGCCGGTCCTGCCCACTCTGCCTTTCGGCTGTTTCCGAAAATGCCCGCGCAACGCGACTGAATTCCGCGTCGACCAGTGGCCGGATCTGCTCGGCCAATTCAATCTGATTGGGTGTGCCCGTCATCGTTTTCAATCTCTCCGGTCCCGCAGCGGGCGTGTTACCCGAACGTACTCAAGTGTGGTCTACCGCACCGCCGGAGTCAAGCTGAATACCCTCCCTGTACCACCGTGGTAAAAAACTTGTAAAATCGCCGAAATTGACCAATTCTTTGCTCGCCGGACTACATGCCGGCCTCGCCAACTAACATCACCAGAACAGCATCATGGACGCCGACGATTCCAGGCGGGACTTTGCCGTCCGATGGTTCACAGCAGTCGCGGCACGGCTCAATCCCGCGATTTCGTGGCCGGTTTGGGCTCCAACGCCGGAACCTTCCGCTATCGTCCTGTGCAGCCTCGGGTTGGCTGCACTTCCCGGTGCCCGCCGCAAATGCTCTGCCTGAAGGCCTTTCGTCATCGCGCCAATATCGGGATGCATGTCGGCATCCCCTGTTTTCGTTTCTGTCGAAGCCATCGCGGAAGGCCCTGGTAGCATGAACAGAAGACTCTATTCCATTCATGGGACCTACCAGCGCCACTTTTTTCCTCGACATGTTCTCGATCATCCTGATCGACGTCCTGCTCGCGGGCGACAATGCCGTGCTCATTGCCATGGCGGTGAAGTCCCTGCCGCCGAAGCAACGCCGCATCGGGATCGCCGCAGGAGCGGGCGGCGCGGTGGTGCTTCGCGTCATCCTGACCTTCTTCGCTTCACAAATGCTGCAGCTGAGCTTTCTCAAGCTCATCGGCGGCCTGCTTATTCTCTGGATTGCTGTCAAACTGCTGACCGAAAGCGTTAGCGACGAGCACAACGCTGACCCTGCCAGGAGTCTTCGCCATGCCATTTGGCTGATCCTCGTGGCCGACATCACCATGTCAATCGACAACATCCTCGCCGTCGCGGCGGCTTCGAAAGGCAATGTCATCCTGCTGATTGTCGGCCTGGGGCTGAGTATCACCTTCGTGGTTTTTGCCAGCAGCGTACTCGCCAAAATCATGGACCGCTATCCGATTGTCATCTGGATTGGTTCCGCGATTCTGGGCCGCGTGGGTGCCGACATGATCATCACCGACCCGTGGTTTGAAAGCCACCTCGCGCTTTCTGAGCCCCTGAAGCTTGCTGTGCAGGCCCTTTGCGCCGCCGCGGTGCTGGCCACCGGCTGGGCATTTCGCCGCCTCAAAAAATAACAGGAAGAACCGCCGGGCCCGGGGCGTCTAATGGGTGTAGGAAGTCAGAACCGCCGAAATGGTGTTGGAAGAAACCGCAAAAGATCTCGTCGAACGCTGCCAGTCCGGTCGCCCGGATTCAGATGCGTTTCGCGCCCTTTTCGACCGCTATAAGGACAAGATTTACTCCATAGCGCTGCGGTACAGCGGTGACCCAGCCGTCGCCCAGGACATCGCCCAGGATACCTTCCTCAAGCTTTTTGGGGGTATCGGCAGTTTTCGCGGTGAGGCCAATTTTGACTCCTGGCTCTACCGCCTTGTCGTCAATGCCTGTTTTGATCAGAAGCGGAAGACCCGGCGGCTCACGCCTCTGGTGGACGGCTTTCTCGACCTGTTTCACTCGCCTGACGCCAGCGCGCTCGATGAGGTGCTGCGGGCCGAAATGAGTGCCCACATTCGTTCGGTGGTGGAGACACTGCCGCCGGACCAGCGCATGGTGATCGTGCTGCGCTATACCGAAGGGCTGTCCTATGAAGAGATCGCCACGATTTTGGGATGTCCGGCCGGAACGATAGCGTCCCGTTTGAGCCGGGTTCATAAAGTGTTGGAGCGTCGTTTGGTTCGTTTAGCAGGGGGGAATAAGCGTGGCTGACATGAAGCCGTGGCTCGAAATGGAACTGGCCAGCCAGTTCAGGCCCGTAATGGCACCGGAAGGACTTTGGGACCGTTTGCAGTCCGAATCCGTCCCGGTCGCTGTCGGTAGGGCTCCAAAACGGCGACCGCAACAACTGGTGCTGGCCGCGCTGGCGACCGCCGTGCTGTTACTCTCGGCATCGTTCGCCTGGCAGGTGCGCAGCCACCTGCGCGATTTGACGCAGCTCACCGACCAGGATCTGCGCGCCGTCTCGGATGCGTCAAAAGGCACTGCGTTCCCGTCAGACAATCCTGCCCAGATCCGCAAGTGGCTGAAGGCGAAAGGAAATATTGAGATTGCTCTGCCGTCTGACCGTAACGACCAGGTGCGTCTGCTGGGCGCCAAACTGGTGGACCTGCGCGGCACTCTGATTGCTACTGTCGCCTATCATGTGGGGACTGAGGACGACAGCGCGACCTTGCTGGTCTGCCGCAAGAAGTCTTCGTTTTGGAATAGAGTGCCCTGGAATACACAAACGGAGTCGAAGCACCTTTTTACCCGTGTTGTCACCAGCCGCGGCACCAGCCTTTTCGCGTGGAGTACAAAAGATCAGAATTACGCGGTCGCCTCGACCGGGCAAAGTAATTCCCGGGGCGCATGTCTGCTGTGCCATGCCGATTCGCATGCACGACTTTAACGGCTGCATCCTGACCTTAACTAGCTATACTTAAGGATCAGGGGAACTGAAGGAAACAGGAAAATGGCTAAATACGGAAAGTTCGCGGTCCTGATGGCAATCATCGTCGGATCTCTGCTGTGGCTGGCAACTTCCACCATCAACAGCTCGAAGACTTACTATGTGACGATTTCCGAACTGCACAAACTGGGCAACAATGCATCCACTCGGCGAGTCCGTGTCGGCGGCGATGTCCAGAAAGACTCCATCGTGCGCGGCTCCGGCACCGTCCGCTTCAATCTGGTGCAGGAAGCCATGATCCTGCCTGTGGTCTACGAAGGTCGGGATCCGCTTCCCGATACTTTCAAGGATGGCGCGCAGGCTCTGGCAGGCGGTCGCCTCGACACCAACGGCGTCTTCCATGCCCAGGAAGTGCAGGCCAAATGCGCGTCGAAGTATGCGCCGAAGCCTGGCGTCGCCCCTGAAGGACTGCAGAAGCAAATGGTTCCCACTCGCTCGGCACTCTAAAAGACCCTTCGACAAAACTCTTATGGAAAACGTCGGCGCTCTCGCCCTGATCCTTGCTTTCTGCATCTCGCTCTACTCCATCGTCGCGAGCGTTGTGGGAAGGCTCAAGCGTAAACCCTTTCTCACTCTGAGCGGCGAGCGCGCCGTTCTTGCTGTCTGGTTCCTCGTCTCCGTTGCCTCCGGAATCCTTGTCTATTCCCTGCTAACCGGGGACTATCGCATGGCCTACGTCGCGTCGCACACCAACCGCGACATGCCGGCGTTCTACAAGTTCGCCGCGTGGTGGGGCGGCCAGGAAGGGTCGCTGCTCTTCTGGAGCTTCCTCCTTGCCACCTACGGCGCTGTCGCAGTCTTCACCACGCGCCGCAGCCACCGCAACCTGCTGCCCTGGGTGATCGCGATCATCTCGACCATTCAGCTGTTTTTCCTCACGCTCAACACACTCGTCGTCAGCCCCTTCCAGGTTTTGGCGGTTGATAAAGTGGTCACGTCCGTACCTGATGGCATGGGCCTCAACCCGCTTCTGCAGTACTGGGCCATGGTCATCCACCCGCCGTTCCTTTACCTCGGCTATGTCGGTTTCGCCGTTCCCTTCGCCTTCGCCATCGCCTCGCTGATCGAAAAAGCTCCAGGCGATAGCTGGATCCACACCACCCGCCGCTGGACGCTGGTCACCTGGCTGTTCCAAAGTACGGGCGTGGCGCTCGGTTCCGCGTGGGCCTATCACGTTCTGGGGTGGGGCGGTTACTGGATGTGGGATCCCGTTGAAAACGCGTCTATCCTCCCCTGGTTCGCCGGCACCGCCTTCCTGCACTCCGTCATGATGCAAGAGAAAAAAGGCATGATGAAGGTCTGGAATATGGTGCTGGTTTCCACCACCTTCTTCCTCTGTATCTTCGGCACTTTCCTGACCCGCTCCGGCATTGTCAGTTCCGTCCACGCCTTCGCCGAATCGCCGATTGGTAAGTATTTCGTCACCTTCCTCGCACTCGGCATCGCCGCCACCATCTGGCTCATCATCGACCGTTTGGACTACCTGAAGAGCGAATCGGAACTGGAGAGCGTTGTCTCCCGCGAATCGAGCTTCCTGTTCAACAACCTGATCCTCCTCGCCAGTTGCTTCGCCGTCCTTTGGGGCACCCTCTTCCCGGTGATTACCGAAAAGCTGTCCAATGAAAAGATCAGCCTCGATGCTGTCTGGTTTAACCGCCTGATGGTCCCTATCGGCCTCTTCCTCCTGTTCCTCACCGGCGTCGGCCCGCTGTTCGCCTGGCGTCGTACGTCCATCGACAGTTTGCGGAAAAATTTCCAGATCCCCGGTATCGGAATGTTGATCGTGGTTGCCGCGCTTCTGATCGGCGGCATGCGCTACCCGTACTCCATCATTTCGCTCGGCCTCTGTTTCTTCGTCTCCGCCACCATCATCATGGAGTTCTTCCGCGGCTCCCGGGCCATCAGCCAGAAGATGAAGATCGGCTTCCTGCCGGCCGTGGTGGAACTGACGCATCGCAATACGCGCCGCTACGGCGGCTACCTCGTCCACATGGGTATCGTGCTCATGTTCATCGGCTGGAGCGGTCACCCCTTTAACCAGACCTCGATCGGCGAAGTCGACAAGGGTTCCGTGATGCAGGTCGGCGCTTACACCCTCAAGGTTCTCGACCTCACCGAGGGCGACACCCCGAACTACCAGTGGGAAACCGCTATCCTCGATGTCTCAAAGAACGGTCAGCACGTCGATACCCTGGAACCGACCCGGCGCTTCTACAAAGCCGCCCAGCAGGCCACCGCAATTGTGGCGCTGCGCAGCCGCCTCAACGAAGATCTGTACATCAATTACGCAGCCCGTACCGGTAACAAGGCCACACTACAGGCCTATGTGTTCCCGCTGGTTGACTGGATCTGGATCGGCGTTCTGGTTCTGATCGGCGGCACGCTCGTGGCACTCGTACCCTCCAAAGTGGCGCGTACCTACGCAAGAACTGAAGTGGTGGGAATGGCAAAGAAGAATGAGGCTCTGATCGCGGAAACCGGGCGGGTTTCTAATGAAGCGTAGTTTGCTCGTTCTGGCGATGGCCATCTCCGCTTTCGCCCAGTCCGAATCCCAGATCGAAAGCGACGACGTGAAACGCGTCGGCACACACATCGCCTGCCAGTGTGGTGCCTGTTCGGAGAACGTCAATTGCAACATGTCGTCAGGCCAGTGCCATTTCTGCAAGCCTGCCCGCACGAAAATCTACAAAATGCAGCGCGCCGGCATGAGCGATGACCAAGTGGTTTCGAACTTCGTTCAGGAATACGGTAAATCGATCTTCCGGGCCGACCCGAACTCTTTCTTCTGGGTCATCCCCTACCTTTCACTGCTCGCCGGTGGCGGCGTTTTGTGGATCGTGCTCAAACGCCTGCGCGGTACAAAGAATCTGACCCCCGCGCCTGCCGGGCATGTGGTGGCAGAGGATCCTCTTCTCACGAAATATCGCGCCCAGATTGAAAAAGATACCGAAGACTGATAATGGACCCCAGCCTGATTGTTGGAGCTTTAATGGGGGCCGGCATGATCGGCTTTCTGCTCCTGATTCGTTTTAAAGATCTTCCTAAGCCGGCCCCGATATCGCCCTTCCGCCATCTGGATGAGCGCAAGGCTTCCATCTATGAGAATCTGCGCGATCTCCAGCTGGATTACCGCGTGGACAAGCTCTCCGATCAGGACTACCAGACCACCAAGCTGGAGTTGCAGAAGGAACTCGCGCGCGTGCTTGCTGAAACCGATCGTCTGAAGACCGAACTCGGGCTGATCACTGCGTCCAGGCCGGCGCCCGCCAAAGTGGACAGCGCAAAGCTTTCCTACTCCAAAAAGAACACCTGCCCCAGCTGCGGAGCAAGTTTTGAAAAAGCCCTCAAATTCTGCGGAGAATGCGGCAAACCCATGGAAGCGTCCAAATGATCAGATTCATAACCGCACTGTTTGCCACATCTCTGATCGCCCGGGCCGCAGTCGACGGCGTCGTCGTGAACGCCACCTCCGGCAAGCCGCAGTCCGGGGCCACGGTCACGCTGTTCCAGCCCACCAACCAGGGTCCTCAATTCATCGAAAGCGTCAAGACCGACGCCCAGGGCAAGTTCCAAATCACCAAAGAAGTCCCGCCCGGTCCCGGCCCGCTGCTGCTACAGGCCGTCTACGGCGGCGTCCAGTACAACAAAATGCTGCCGCCCGGCACGCCTTCCACCGGCGTTCAAATCCCCGTCTTCGAATCCTCGAAGAAGCCCGGCGAAGCGAAGATCGACCAGCACATGATCCTGCTGGAGCCTTCGCCCGATGGCAACGTGCAGGTGAGCGAAAGCTACGTTTTCAAGAATGACGGCAAGACCACCTGGAACGATCCAGACAACGGTACTCTTCAGTTCGCCCTGCCGCCTCTCGCCCAGGGCAAGGTGGAAGTCAACGCCCTCGCGCCCGGTGGCCTGCCGGTTCGCAAGGCTCCGGATCCAGGTTCCAAACCGAACACGTTCAAACTTGATTTCCCCATTAAGCCCGGCGAATCCCGCGTGGATCTGCAATGGTCCATGCCGTTTCGCAGCCCCGGTATCTTCGAAAATCAACTGCTCACCAAAGGCGGCAACACCCGCGTCATCGCGCCGGTAGGCGTCACTTTCAAAAGCGACACGCTGAAGAATCTCGGCCAGGAACCGCGCACCCAGGCTACCATCTGGGGCGTGGAAGGCCCTGTCCTCAAATTCACTGTCGAAGGCACCGGCACCCTGAACGATACTTCGGCCCAGAGCGGCGGCGGAGGCCAAAGCAGCGGCAGCGGCCAGCCCGCACTTGGCATGAATCTGCCCAAACTCTATGGGATGGCGAGCGGCGCCGCAGACCTCGTCACCGTCATCCTGTCCATCAAGTGGCTGCTGCTCAGCGTGATCGGCATGCTGGTGGTCGGCTTCGTCATTCTCTACCGAAAAGGCAACCCGATCCCGTCAACCGAACCCTTCACGCCCACCGGGGAAGCGAAAGTTTCAAAAAATGCTCGCGGTCGCGGTTGAGCACGTCTGGAAGTACTTCGGTGATTACCCCGCTCTGCGCGGGGCCGATCTCGAGGTGACCGCCGGTTCGTGCCTCGCTCTGCTGGGGCGCAACGGGGCAGGCAAGACCACGCTTCTCAGAATCCTCGCCAACCTCTCACGCCCCACCAAAGGCGAAGTGAAAATCACCGGCCGCGTCGGTTATCTGGGCCATGGCATCGGAGTCTATGACGACCTGTCCGCCTTCGAAAATCTCACTCTTTTCGGCCAGTTACAGGGCGTCGAAAACCCTGGCAAAGCCGCCGTGGAAGCCCTCGAACGAGTCGGTCTGGCGCGCGTGAAAGACGGCATGGCCCGCGAGTTCTCGCGCGGCATGCGGCAGCGCCTGGCGGTCGCCCGGGCATTCCTTCATCACCCGGAAATCCTACTCCTCGACGAGCCCTTCACCTCGCTCGACGATAAAGCCATAGCGGTTCTGCAGTCTCTCCTCAAGGCCGCCCTCTCCACCGGCGCCACCATCATCATGTCCACTCACCAGATCCGTGAAGCCATGGAACTGGCCACCAACGTGGCGCTCCTTGAACGCGGAGCCATCGTTCATAAAGGCCCGCAAACCCCCGAAATGCTGGCCGACCCAGGCTGGCTGTATCGAACGTATGGTGATCGCCAGGCATGACCCATGGACTAAAAACCGCCTGGGCCATCGCCCAAAAAGACCTGCGCACCGAACTCCGCACCAAGGAGTCCATCAATGCCGCCGCGTCTTTCGCGCTCGTGATTCTGGTCCTCTTCAGCTTCGCCTTCGATCTCGGTCGTGAAGAACTGTACGCCATCTCCGGGGGCCTCCTCTGGCTCGTTTGGTCCTTCGCCGGAGCACTCATCGTGAACCGCGGTTTCGCGCGTGAAATCCCCAACGACTGCCTTGATGTCCTCATCGCCTCCCCCGCACCCGGCTGGGCCATCTTTCTCGGCAAATCAGTAGCCGCCTTCTGCCTGCTCATCATCGTCGAGATGATCTCTCTCCCCGTCTTCGGCCTTTTCTACAACATCCGCTGGGGCCAGTCCTTTGGCTCACTCGCCGTCGTGATTCTGCTCGCCACCTGGGGCATCACGGTTGTCGGCACCGCCTTCAGCGCCGTCACCGTCAACGTGCGCCTCCGCGAACTCATGCTGCCGGTGCTTTTGTACCCTATCCTGATCCCGCTGCTCATCGGAGCCATGGGCACCACCACCGCGCTGCTGGGCGGCGAATCCATGACCGGCGATAACCTGGCGTCGCTCCGCCTTCTGGTGAGCTTTGACGCCATCTACACCGCTCTGGCACTATATTTAATCGACTTTGTCCTAATCGTCTGAGGAACACATATGCGAGAAAAAGCCATTTACCTTTTAAGTCTGCTGGGCGCACTGGTGATGATTGCCAATCTCAACACCATCTTCAACAAACTACCCGATGAAGCCATGCAGGGCGCGGTCTACCGCATCATCTTCATCCACGTCCCCGCCGCCATCAATGCCGACATCTTCTACACCGTCGCGCTCATCACGGCTGTTCTCTTCCTCGCCACAAAGAACTTCCTGTGGGACTCCATCACCGTCTCCTGCATTGAAGTCGGCACCATGCTGATCCTGTTCAACCTCGTCACCGGCAGCATCTGGGGCCGTAACCAGTGGGGCATCTGGTGGGCCTGGGATCTCCGCATGACCAGCCAGCTGATGTGCTTCCTGCTTTACCTCGGCTACCTGCTCATCCGCCCTGCCATTGCCGAACCCACGCAGCGCGCCACTCTCTCGTCCATCGTCGCCATCTTCGCTTATGCCGATATTCCGCTGGTCCTGATGGCCATCCGGCTGCCCAACGTGCGCACGCAGCACCCCGGCCCGGTGCTTGAAACCGGGCAAATGGCCCCGATGTTCAAGGCTCCGTTCGGCATCGGGATTCTGGCGATTTTCCTCATCGGCACGGCGCTCGTTCTCGTTCGCCAGCACCAGGAAACCAGTCAGCGCGAAATTGATTCACTGCGCCGCGAATTGCACGCAGTCTAAACCAAATACTGTTATAGAATCAGGGGGTCTTCAAGCCAGATGAAACTTACGGACTTTACAAATCTAAAGTTCCTGTTCTACGGATACTCGGCAGGCTGGATCATCATCACGGCATTCGTGCTGCTGCTGGTGAACCGCGGTCGCCGTATCGACCGGGAACTCGCTCGTCTGAAAGTACTGCTCGCGGAGCGCGATAAGTAATAGAGGATAAGGAAAAGTAACCGAATGAATCGTCGCAATCTCTTCAAATCGATGGCCGCCGCAGGTCTCGCGGGACTCGTCACCCCGCGCGAACAGATGGCCCAGCAGGCCGTTGAAAAAGCCGTTCGCGGCCTGCCCGCGCCAAAGATCAAAGACATCCAGGTGATCGAGACCGCCCCGGCCGGCGTGCGCCTCACCGTCGTCAAAATCCTCACCGATCAGGACGGCCTCTACGGCTACGGCTGTGCCACTTTCACGCAGCGCGCCGACCTCGTGAAACCTGCCATCGAAAAGTACCTGAAGCCTTTACTGCTGAACCATCCGGTGGACCGTATCGAAGACACCTGGCAGATGTGCTACGACAGTTCCTACTGGAAGAACGGCCCCGTGCTCAACAACGCCATCAGTGGCGTCGACCAGGCGCTCTGGGACATCAAAGGCCGCATGGCGAAGATGCCCGTTTACGACCTTGTCGGTGGCAAGTGCCGCGAGGCTGCGGACGTCTACCGCCACGCTTCCGGCGCCGACTACCAGCAGTGCATCGATCAGGCCAAAATGTTCATGGAGCAGGGCATCCGCCACGTCCGCGTTCAGGTCGGTACGCCTGGCTACGAGGGTTACGGAGCCGGCGGTCGCGGTGGTGCCGCGCTGGTGAAAGGCCTGCGCGATACCGGTTCCGTCTTCGAATCCCAGCCCTATATCCGCCGTGCCCTCAAGCTCTTTGAAGAGTGCCGTAAGCAACTCGGAGAAGATATCGAACTGCTGCACGACGTGCATGAGCGCGTCACCCCAAACCAGGCCGTGCAGTTCGCCAAAGACTGCGAGAAGTTCAAGCTGTTCTTCCTGGAAGACCCGCTCTCGCCCGAGGACATCGCTTACTTCCGCCAGATCCGCCAGCAGTGCGCCACTCCCATTGCCATGGGCGAACTCTTCAACAGCCCGCACGAATGGATCCCGCTCATCAGCGAGCGCCTCATCGACTACATCCGCATCCACGTCACCCAGGCGGGCGGCTTCACCCCGTGCCGCAAGGTGGCGATCATGGGCGAACTCTTCGGCGTCAAGACTGCCTGGCACGGCCCGGGCGACGTCTCTCCCATCGGCCACATGGCGAACGTCACCCTGGATGTTGTCAGCTATAACTTCGGCGTCCAGGAATACTCAGAATTTAACGCCAATTCCCGCGAAGTCTTCCACGGCGTGCCCGTACTGGAAGACGGCTACGTCTGGCCCAGCACCAAACCCGGCTGGGGCATTGAAATCGATGAAAAAGCCGCCGCGAAGTTCCCGTTCAGCGCTGATGGACGTGGCCCGCGCGGTCCCTTAAACGGCGGTTGGGGCGAAGTGCGCAAGCGCGACGGCCAGATCATCAAGCAATAGCGAGGTCGAGGGCAGATCTTAGCAAAACGAGATCTGCCTCAATCACGCCAGTTCGACTGGTCTGAATCATAGTGATTCGTCTTTATTCCATACCTCTGGCGTCGCTGCAATCCCATTCCTCCGGCAGATTCAACCTCCGCCGCGCCGAAAACATCGACCCCTTCCGCCTTCACTATCGGCCACCTAAAGACGGCGTTGTTACCCCGCCTGAATCCCGCCGCCGGATCCTGCCATCCACCGGGGGTGGAGACGCGCGCAAACGACCGGAACCTATAAATCTGCCCCTATAAAATCTGCGTTCATCCGCGTTTATTCGCAGTGGATCTGCGTACTGCCTGCGAGTCACGGGGAGGCCGCAAATCCCAACCAACGCCAGACCAGGCGAAAAGGGACGCGTTAGCTGCAATGTATGACAATCCCGGGTCGGGCCGGCAGTACGCGGATTCGCGGCGGATGAACGCCGATGCACGCGGATAAAAGCGCACTTGCGGTTCGTTTCCGGTTTGTGTCTTCCGGGTCTGAATCATCCTCATTCCTCCGGCAGCTTCAATCTCCGCCGCGCCGAAAACATAGCCCCCTCCGCCTTCACATTCGGCGCGAATTTCAGGAACCCCAACGGATCCGGCAATTCATCGTAAATCGCCTCAAATCCCCCGCGCATGAAATACGTCTCATGCCAGAACGCCACACCGGAAGGCCCCTTCACAAAATCCTTCCACCAGGCACTGTGCGGCATCGACCGCGCCCACTTTTCCAGCGATTCGAAATCCCGCCAGTACTGCCGCATCCCGATATGCAGCGGGAACAGTGAATAGTAAACCCCCTCATGGCAAAGCAGCCCGTCCGGCTTCTCATCCACGGCCTTCTGAATCCCCGGGCCGATCCGCAACAGTGCGCGCAACCCACCCAACCGATTCACCCGCATCCCCAAATAAATCACCACAAGATTCGGATACTCCGAAAGATCCACGGTTTGACGTTTGATTTCCGGCATGCCCGTATTCTCTCTCAAACCCATAAGCGATATACTGCTGAGTTCACCCAACAGGAGTTCTCAATCGCATGTCCACGAATCTGACACGCCGCGGCATCATCGCATCCGCCCTCGGCGCAACCGCACTCGCCGCCCAAACGAAACGCGACTGGACCGGCAAAGACCCCATCGGCTACCCCGACCCCGATGTCGTCGTCCACGACGCCAAACGCTTCAGGGCCAAGATCAACAACGCCGTCATCGAGCGCCTCTACGTCGGCTGCCGCTGGGCCGAAGGCATCGCCTGGAATGGCAACGCCCAGTGCGTCATCTGGAGCGACATCCCGAACAACCGCCAGCTGCGCCGCAACGAAGAAGACGGCCACGTCAGCGTCATGCGCCCCAACGCCAACTACAGCAATGGCAATACGTTCGACTACCAGGGCCGCCAGATTTCCTGTGAACACGACACCCGCCGCCTGGTCCGCTATGAGCCGGATGGCTCCGTCACCGTGCTGGCCGATAAGTGGCAGGGCAAGCCCCTCAACGCCCCCAACGATGTCGTGGTGCACCCCGACGGCAGCATCTGGTTCACTGACCCCGGCTACGGCATCCTGGTCGCCTACGAAGGCCACATCGATAAACCGCAGGTCAAAGAAGCCGTCTACCGCATCGACGGTAAGACCGGGCAGATGACCATAGTCGCCGATGATCTCCACAAGCCCAACGGTATCTGCTTCTCGCACGATTACAAGAAGCTCTACGTCTGCGACACCGGCGCCACCCATGAGCCGACGCTGCCGAAAACCATCCAGCAATACGATATGGACGGCGCAAAGCTGAAGAACAGCAAGCTCTTCATCAACACCACAGTGCAGGGCAAGGGTTCCGGCCTCGCCGACGGCATCCGTGCCGACGTCGATGGCAACATCTGGGCCGGCGTCGGCTGGGTTGGACCCGGCTACGACGGCGTCCACATCTTCGCTCCCAACGGCGACATGATCGGGCAAATTCTGTTGCCCGAAACCTGCGCCAACCTCTGCTTCGGCGGGCTTCACCGCAACCGCCTCTACATGGCCGCCAGCCAGTCGCTCTATTCCGTGTACGTGGAAACGCGCGGCGCCCACATCTGCTGAGCATCGTTTTCCGGTGCCCCTCGGATTCCGAAAGCCTGTCCCCTCTCTCCTTGCCAAACTAGGAGAGAGGGGCTATACTCCTGACTGACGCAGGTTTGTCAGTCAGGGAGGCTACGCAATGGGTAAAACGGCGGATCTGTTACCAGGAACACTGGACATGCTCATCCTGAAGGCGGTGTCGCTAAAGCCGCTTCACGGATACGGCGTGCTCCTGCGAATTCAGCAAATCTCCGGCGACGTCCTCGAAATACCGCAGGGCTCTCTCTACCCTGCGCTTTACCGCCTGGAACATCAGGAACTGATTGTCGCCGAGTGGGGTACCAGCGATAACAATCGGCGCGCCAAATTCTACACGCTCACTCCCGCGGGTCGCCGCCGTCTGAAGCAGGAAACAGAGGGCTGGAATCGCCTGGTCGGTGCCATCGGCGCTGCTCTCTCCACCACTCCGGAGCAGATCTGACATGCTCCGCCGCCTCCGCTCCATTCTCCGGGTCCTCCGCAACCGCGGCACTTTTGAATCTGGCATGGCAGACGAACTCCGCTTCCACCTGGAGGAGCACACTGCCGACCTGATCAAAGCCGGAGTCTCCCCCGAAGAGGCCGCCCGCCGCGCCCGGATTGAATTCGGCACCGCCAATACCGTGCGGGAAGAGTGCCGTATATCCCGCCGTATTCACCTCTTCGATGAACTGCAACGCCAGTTCCGCCACGCCGCCCGTACTCTCCGGCGAACTCCGCGCTTCACCCTCACCGCATTGTTCACTCTGGCCGTCTGTATTGGCGCGAATCTCACCATCTTCGCAGTGGTCAACGCCATCCTGCTTCGCCCGCTGCCATTCCCCGAATCCGGCAGCCTTGTCACCATCTACAACACTTATCCCAACGCACGCGTGCTGCGCGACGGCTCCAGCACCACCAACTACTATGAGCGTCGCGGTCGCATCGCGGCCTTCTCCGGCCTCTCCATTTATCGCGAATTCGCCTCCATTGTTGGCAATCCCGGGGCGACCGAACAGGAGCAGGCGATAGCCGTCTCACCGGAGTTCTTTTCTACCCTGGGCACCGGCCCTGCCATCGGCCGCACCTTCACCGAAGAAGAGATGTCTCCCCAGGCTGAAAAAACCGTCATACTTTCCGACAACTATTGGCGGCAACATTTTCAGGCGGACCCCCACATCGCCGGAAAGCAATTGCGCGTCGACGGTGTGAACCGAACCATCATTGCCGTGCTGCCCCCCTCCTTCCGGTTCCTGTCTTCAGAGGCCCGCCTCTACTTTCCCTACACCTCCCGGCCCGAAGACCGCACCCCGCGCGAACGGCATTCCGGCGGGAACGTCAAGCAACTCATCGCCCGCCTCCGTCCCGGCGCGACCGTGGCCCAGGCTCAGGCCCGGATCGACGCCCAGGACCGCGCCCTGGCTCCACAGTTTCCTCGCGCGGAGATGATCGCTCAGGCCGGTTTCCGGTCAGTGGTGACTCCGCTGCAGGCCGACCACGTCGCCTCCATCCGCCCCACACTTCTGTGGATGCAGGGCGGGGCGCTCACCCTCCTGCTGATTGGCACCGTCAACCTGGCGAACCTGCTGCTGATCCGCGCCGCAGGCCGCATGAAAGAGCTCGCGGTACGGCAGGCGCTGGGCGCGGGCAGGTTCCATGTTGTGACGGAAGTCCTGGTCGAAACCTCGTTACTCACCACCGGCGGCGCACTCCTCGGTCTGGCCTTCGGCTGGGCTGGAATCCACCTTCTGTCCACACTTGGCGCCGATCAACTTCCTCTGGGGTCCCGCATTGTAATTGACGCCCGACTCGCTGCTGTGGCCATGTTTGGAGCCGTCATTCTGGGCCTTGCGCTCGCGTTGCCCATCGCATGGTTTCATCTCCGCGCCCGGCTCTCCGGCTCCATCCAGTCGGAGGCGCGTGGCGGCGTGTCCGGCAGGCTCGCCCAAAGCCTCCGTTACGCCTTTATCGTGGCGCAAATTGCTCTGGCCCTCGTGCTCCTGTCGGGCGCAGGACTGCTCCGCCTCAGCCTGCAACAGATTCTGGCCGTCTCGCCGGGCTTTCAACCCGATCATCTGCTGACCGCCCGCATCGCACTGCCAGGCGGGCAATACCGGGACCGGCCCGCTCGCCTCGGTTTTAATGAACGCCTGCTCCGTGCGGTGGCGGCTCAGCCCGGCGTCCTCTCTGCGGGCATCGTCAGCAACATCCCGGTCAGCGGCGATACAGGAAAGAGCTCCGCCACCGTCAAGGGTCGTCCCCATCGCCCCGGCGAAATACCCCGGGCGCGCTATTCGTATGGCGTTGACGGTGATTACTTCACGGCCATGGGCTTTTCGCTTGTGGAGGGTCGGTTCCTGACCGCTGCCGACTCGCGCCGATCCGAGCCATATTGCGTCATCGATCAGGACTTCGCCACCTACTACTGGCCCAACCAAAGCGCCATTGGGCAACAGCTCTTCGCAGGTTCCGAAGAAGGCAAAGATGGGGAGGCATTCACCATAGTCGGCGTCGTGGGCGCGGTCAAACAAGCAGGTCTGACTGACGATGCCGCGCAGGGCGCCGTCTACTATCCCTTCGCAGCCGGAATGAATGACAGATTCTATTTCGTGACCCGCACCAGCCTGACGCCCAATTCCCTGGTTTCGGCACTGCGCGATGCCGTTCGCCAGACCGACCCGGGCGTGACCTTGTACGATCTGCGCTCAATGGACGATCGCATCGCCGGCACCCTTACCGCCCGCCGCGCGCCCGCCCTGCTTGCCGAAATCGTTTCCTTCATCGCCCTGCTGCTGACCGCGATCGGAACCTACGGAATTCTGGGGTACGCGGTTGCTCAGCGCCGACGCGAAATAGCCGTGCGCATCGCTCTCGGTGCGCGCCCGCAACAAATACGCGGCCAGTTTCTCTCTCTTGCCGTCCGTCTCCTGATCGCCGGAACCGCTCTCGGCCTGACCGGAGCATGGTTGACAGGAAGGGCACTGCGGAGCCTGCTCTTCCGCGTGCCGCCCTTCCACATGGCGACGCTCGCCGGCGCTGCCCTGGTTATCGCCGCCGTTGCCCTCGCCGCCTGTCTCATCCCGTCGCAAAGAGCTGCCCGGATTTCCCCCATGGAAGCACTGGCCGAAGAATAGAGCCGATCACCCTTCAGCGCGCTTGAACCGCAGCGCCGCAAACATCCCGCAGAAAGCGATACCCGCTCCCGCCAGTGCCCACGCGGCGAGAAACCCACGATCAATCAGTGCTCCCACCATCACCGGAGCCATCACCTGGCAGATCGACGTAATCGACTGCGTGAGCCCCAATACCGCTCCCTGATCACGCCTTCCCGCCGAACTCGAAATCTGCGCCGTAATTGCCGGCCGTATCACCCCGCCATAAGCTCCGTACGTCGCGTTCGCCACCATTTGCGGCAATGTGCCAACAAACGCCAGCCAAACCGAACTGGTGGCGCTCACAAAAAAGCCGCTCCACACCAGCGTCCGCTCCCCCAGTAGCTTCACCAGCCGCCCCATCAGGCCGCCTTGCAGAATAATTCCCAGGAACCCCACCCACGCGAATACATAGCCCACCTGTTTCGGGCCCAGATGCAGACGCCGCTCAGAGAACAGCGCAAAACCGCTGATAAAGAATGAGAACGAGAGAGCGAAGAAGAAGAACTGCCACAGCAGCGGGCTAAGGTTCGGATTCGTAAAATACTGCGCGTAGCCCTTCCAGTCCAGAATCCCCAATCGCTTGCCGCCCGGTCCGCTCGCGTCGTCCGCATGCGGCTCTACCTTCGGCAGCAGCGTTGCCGTGCAGATGATGCTGGAAAACGACAGCGTCGCAGCGGCCAGGATGGGCCACACAAATCCGAACTGCGACAGGTACCCCGAAACCGCCGGGCCAATCAGAAACCCAATGCCGAACGCGATGCCGATCACCCCGAACGACTTCGCCCGATCCTCCGGCTCCGTCACATCAGCAATATATGCCTGCGCCAGCGACAGATTCCCCGCCGTCAGGCCGTCAATAATACGGGACAGAAACACCAGCCACAGGTTCGTCGAGGCCGCCAGAATCAGAAAACCAATAAACGTCCCGATCTGGCTGACAATCAGCAGCGGCTTGCGGCCCATGCTGTCCGAAAGCTTACCCAGAATCGGCCCGGCAACTAGTTGGCAGAACGCATACGACGACGTCAACAGACCGATTACCACCGCCGACGCCCCCAAATGTTCCGCATAGAACGGCAACAGCGGCAGCATGATGGTCAGACCCAGGATGTCGACCAGCACAATCAGAAAGATAGGAAGAAGGGGGGAATTTTTCACGGGCCGTATGGCTCCGTCAAAACGAATAGCACCTTCCCATGCTAGCGCGGGGGCTCTCGAAGTGCGGCAATCTGCGCTTCCACGTGCCGCAGCGCCCGCTGCTTCATCACCAGAAGACGCGGGTTACTGATCCCCTCCATCTCGTTCAGCAGGCACCTGCGGGAAAGCTCCAGCACCTCAATTTCCCGCTCCACACCTGCATTGGCGTGCGCGTTGTCTCCCGGCGAAGGGGCCACCAGGTTCGCCCGATCCTCGATTTGCTGCTCCACCGATTTACTTTCCCAGCCTCTTGCCATCAGCGCCGTTTCACCTGACCGCCCCACTCTTTCCAATCGGCTTTCGTGGCATGAATCATCCGTTCGGCGGCATCGTGCAGCCAGGGCCCTTCGCGCTTACCCAGGTCCGCCAGGATGGCGCGCGCATTCTTCGACCCCACGTGGACATTCGCCGTCTCCCAGCCCATGGCCTGCAGCAGCTTGCTCTTGTCTTTGTTTTTCGGCACCGAGGCCAATTCAATCTTGATGCAATCGGGGGCCAGACGCCGCACAATCCAACCGTCTTTGATGCGAACGAAAGGGTCCGCAACCCGAACTGCCCGCTTCAGTGCCCGCTCGCCGCAGAGACGGTCATCTCCCAGTCCGCCCTGAGCCCAAAACCAGGCTGAAGGCGCCAGCGCTTTGGCTTCACGGCAAATATGCGCCCCGCCGTAGTCGGCAATCGCGACGAAGCGCTGCCGACCCAGCGAGCCCAGCCCCGCCTGCCGCTGCGCCACCCGGTAAGGAAGGTTTTCCTCCGGCAGCATTTTTTCGATACCCCGCCGGGCCGCCTTCGGCATCTTGCCGTCATGGTCGGGCAGCAACTGTAGTTTGTCCCAGAATGCAGGTGGGTCCTTCAGCGCGACCAGTTCACTGAGCCAGACATGCTTCTCACCCAGTACCCACGGTCTGCCACCCGCTTCCAAACCTTCCCGATAGCCCGCCAGAATGGCAGTGCACGCCTCGCGATGCCCGATGTTGAGGTGGTTGTTTTCGATCGCGAGGTGCACGCTGGCGGAAAGCCGCGTCAGATCAGCCGTATACGGCATGTTCTCCGCCTCGTCAAAATCATTGATTCCCCAAACCAGACGCCCTTCCACGTCGCGCCATGTGCCGAAATTCTCTACGTGCAGGTCACCCACGGCAAGCACCGTTGGCGCGGTGTTCAGGTCGCCGCAGAGTGTCGGCCACAACTGCGCCCAGCGGTAGAAGGTCGCCCGCAGGAAAGGGAAAATCTCCGCCTTCATCGCCTTGTGTTTGGCACGCACATCCACCGGCACTATCTCAAGTTGTGTCGCGAGCCAGTTTTCGTATGCAGAGGTCGATTGTCTGAAGGTCACTGCTGAATTGTAACCAGTTTCGGCGTCAGCATCCAGCGCAGCATTCCCTGGGGAGCCGCGCGCACGCTCTCGAAATCGATTCGGAGCAGTGCCGCCTTCTTCATGTCGATCCGGAGGGACGGCGCGTTGAGCAGGTAGGCGGCCAGTGCGCTCATCAGCGGTTCATGTCCGGCCAGCAGGATGGCGGGTTCCTGCGCGTAGTCGCGCACGTCCGACCAAACCCCCTCCGGCGTACCATGCGGCACCAGTGAATCGATCAGCGAGATGTCCCCTTCATAGTGCAGTTCTTTGGCAGCGATTTGCGCCGTCTGCACCGCACGCACGTAGGGGCTCGACAGAATCACTGTCGGGCAGACGCCCGAGCGCCGCGCCGCCGCCAGCACTGCCGCAGTCTTCTCACGGCCTTCCGGCGTGAGCTTGCGAACCGAATCTGAAGTGCCGGGCATCCCGTCCTCGGCGATGCCATGGCGCAGGAGGTAGAGTTCCATACTATGACTTTATGCCTTCTGTGGCCGCGGTCGACATCGGCAGTAATTCGGTTCGGCTGGAAGTGGCTGAAACAGGGCAGGGAACTGTGGCCTCTGACCGCCAGGTTGTCCGGCTGGGGGAGAGTGTCTTTCAGATGGGGCACGTGACAGAAGAGGCACTCGACCGCTTGTGTTCACTCCTCACCCGAATGCGGCAGATTTGCCGTGAGAAAAACGTAGCGCGCATCCGCGCCGTGGCGACCGCCGCTTTGCGGGAAGCCGAAAATCAAGCGGAGTTCGTGGCGCGTGCCTCCGCTGCTCTGGGTGCCCCGGTCGAAATCATTTCCGGCGAAGAGGAAGCCCGCCTGATTTGCCTCGGCGTGCAGGTTCGCTGGCCGAATCCCCCTGGGCGCTGCCTGATTGTGGATGTGGGTGGTGGCAGTACGGAACTGATCGTCACCGAAAACGGTTTGATCGAACAGGTCTGGTCCCTGCCGGTGGGAGCGCTGCGTACAAATGTGAACCTTGATTTCCCCGTCCGGGCGATTCTCGCTCACCCTCTCGATCTGGTGATCGGTACGTCCGCCACTGCGGCCGCTGTCGTGTCTGCCGCGAACGGCCTGGCCCGATATGGCAGGGCAGATGCAGACCGCTTATCGGCTTCGACCGCGCAAATCTGTTCGCTTTACGAGCGGCTTTTGCGGCTGGACCTTGCCGAACGTCGGCAGATTGTTGGCATCGGACCGCAGCGGGCCGAAGCGATCGTGTCCGGAACTGAGATTCTGGTGCACCTTTTGAGACAGTTGGGTGCCCCGGGGCTCAGCTACTCGATGGCGGGCGTTCGGGACGGCATCATTCTGCAGCTTTCTGAAACCGGAAAAGCTCAAACACCGGGCGACCGTTGCGGTCTTTAATCGTGCGCTCCACCCGTTCGGTGTAACCCGCCTCCGCCGCCGCTTTGCGAAGCCGGTCGTTGATGCCCGGGAACATCTGTTTGTCATCGGTGTGCCGGACAAACTGGAAGTCCGGGTTGCTGATTTGGCGCAGGAATTCCTTCGGATCACCGTTCAGGTCCGGGATGAAAACCGGCATGTCAGCGCCCCGAAACATGCGGATGGCATTGAGATAGCCCCAGTCCACCAGACCGAACCAGCCCGCTGCTTTGCGGTCCAGCGAGTCGGTCAGGGGGCGAACTGCGTCCGTCCAGCCGCCACTGCCGCCGTTCACAATCAGCTTGGCGAGGTACTCGTTGGTGGTCAGCAGGTTCTCACAGGCGAAGAAAATTACCAAAACGACCAGCGCCGGTGTGCCGAAGCGGGGCAGCTTTTCCGATATGGCACTGAATGCGATGCCCAGGAAGACCGCCGGAAACGGCCAAATCAGGATGACGTGGTGGGCTGCCGACCCGGTTCCTTTTGTCAACGCCATTTGCGCCCAGGCAACCGCCATCGTGATCAGCAGAAGCAGCAGGGTTCGGCGATGCGGCGAGTTCCACAGCAGTAACGAACATCCGAACCCAATTGCCCAGGCGACCAGCATCCAGTTGGACCTGTGGCTGCCGGCAAACTCAGACAATGCCACCGGAATCCGTTCTGCGAGGTTGCGCGGCTGTCGTTTCATCGGCGCGGAGTCGTCATAGGGGATATAGCCGAAAAGTTGTGAGCCCTCAATAGTTTGGCGCAGGATGACCAGCTTGGGAGCCACCTCGGCCAGGCTGAATTTAACGTTCTGTTTGGCCGTCTCCCCTGGTTTCGCCACGTTGTACCAGACCAGCGGCGCGGCGCCCAGCAGGAATGCGCCCATGGCAATCGTCGCCGGAACAAAACGAACCCGATGGAACACTTCACGCGGGAATATACAAAACGAACCCGCCGCCAGACCGATCAGTGGCCAGGCCATCAGCGCCTTGTCCCACATCCCGAGGCCCCACAAAAAGAACGCGAGCGCCAGTATCCAATTGGCTCCGGATTTTCGAAAGCGCTCAAAAGCGAGCACGCCTGCCATCAGCAGGAAGTGCTGGATGGCGACTGGCCCCCAGTCGAAGAGGTTCGTGAGCAGGAAGAGTGTGTCGGTGGCCAGCAGCACGGCAGTGACGGCGGCGGCTCGTTCGCCCGCGATCCGCCGGACCCACGCCCAGGTCAGCCAAATGGTCCCGATCCCCAGCAGCAGCATCGGCAGGCGCACCGCCCCCTGGTTGGGCTTCAGAAAGAGGAAAAGCCCGGCATAGAGCCAGGTTTTCAGAGCCCCGGAGTAGCTCATCACCATGAAGGGAATGCGCCAGGAGCCTGTGTCGACGTGGTAAAATGCCTCGCCCGGCGCGTAAATAGGGCCGGAAAAGAAGAGTTCGTCGTTTTGCAAACCCGGCCAGGGAAGCAATGCAAGGCCGGTGAGGAGAAAAATCAGACCCGTCAGGGCGGGGATGAGCCAGGAGGGCGGTCGTCGGGGCATGCCGTAAGCTCAGAGTTTAATGTATTAGTAATGCTGAAAGCCCCCAACCTCTCTTCGCTCCTCTGGCTTGACCACGGATTTGGGCAGCGGGACTCGGTTTACCCGGCCGGCATCGTGACCGTTCGGCAGATCCATTCGGACATTGTGATTCAGGCCGGAAGCCCGATTTGTGAAGGAGACGCACTGGTTTCCGCAGAAGCCACGGTAGGTGTCCGGACGGCTGATTGCGTGCCGGTGCTGCTGGCTGACCCCGTGACCCGAAGTTTCGCCGCCGTGCACGCGGGCTGGCGCGGGACCGCCGCCAACATTGTAGAGCGTGCCATCCAGGAACTATTTACCCGTTACGGAGCCCGCCCGCAGGACATGGTTGCGGCGGTCGGCCCGTCGATCGGACCTTGCTGTTATGAAGTGGGGCCGGAAGTGGCCGGGCGATTTGGGGCAGCGGGTGCTGCACATGTGCATTTGGATCTGCCGGGTGTGAACGAGGGGCAGTTGCGTGCTGCCGGGGTGAAAAATATCTGGAAGGCCGAAGCTTGTACGTTTTGTGAGGCGGGAACTTACTACTCTTTCCGTCGCGAAAAGGAACAGGCGGGGCGAATGCTGTCCTGGATTGGACCGCAGACACGTCGGGCGGATACAACCGGATAAAGACCGGGGGCATCCGCCCGAAACCAATCGAGACGTTCTAATTGGAGGGAGGGTGTTAGGCCGCGCTCGCGAAGAGATCGGCGTGTTCGTCGACCTCAATCTCGTGACGGTCTACCTGCTCCTGGCACTTAATGCAGAACGCTGCCCACGGTACGGCGTTGACGCGCTTGGGAGAGATTTCTTCCTCACAATGCCCGCAAATGCCGTAAGATCCGTCAGCAATGCGACCGAGCGCCCGGCGAATCTGCCGGAGCATGCTCGAATCACGGTCAAGATTACGGATCGCGAGTTCACGTTCGCCCGCCAGTTGTACTTCGTCGAGAGCGTCAGGCGCCTTCTCGATGACGATTTCATCGCGGTTGCGGAGGGAGCCTGACAGCTCAGACTTCTTTGCTTCCAGGATGCCCTTGTATTTTTCCAGATCTGCCTTGGTCATTTCAATTTCCTTGTTTTTCTAACGTCCGTTTGGTTGCTTCGTGTTCTCTACTTGTGCTAAGACGAAAATCTATCGATAAAGTTTCAAAAAATCTGAGTGGCGGAAGCTTAAGGTTTGCTCATCTGCTTCTGTTTTACGTTCCCGTCGCGACTCTTATAGCACGCCTGCTGCCAAACCGAATCAGGCAAGCATTCCCAGATGGTTCGACCAGACTATAACACTTGCTGTTCGGCGTCCATATCTCTTTGGATATCTTTGACGTATTTGCCGATTGCCACCAGTGTTACTGAACCGATCAAATGTTTCAGCGCCGGCTAATTGACCAGCGCAATCTTCCCAAAAACCACTCCGTAGTCCTGCCCACCTGTACGGGAAACAGGGTCCACCTGGATTTCAATTTCCACCGAATCCGACCGGCCAGCTTCAGAAGCCAGTTTGTCCATCAGTGCGGCGGGCATACCGAATAGACGACGGAAATCGGATTCCGGACTAGTTAATTGCATTTCCCCGATCTGAACGCCATCCACACTCACTTTTAAGTGACGCGAGGCGCGTTTCAGATGCTCCACCGGACAGAACCCTTCAACAAGCAATTTGTTGCTCTGTAGCGGAGCCCGCAGTCGAACCGTTGCTGACCCCGGCATCCAACGGACGCCGGATTCTGACGGAAGCCACGACGGGCCGATAAGCCAGTTATAAAGGGGATTCCCAACGTCTACGCGACCGGGAAACCGACTCGCAGGGACCGCTGGATCTATGAGACGGGTCGGAGCAGACCGTTCATATGACTCCGTAATATTTCGGAGATGATCGCCAGCAACGGAGTATACCACAAGCTGATCACCTTCCACGGCATGGAAAACAGCGGCGGCATCCGGCACAACTTTCCCGATGTCGCCAAGGTCGGGCGCCTGGGTCAGGTTAAGTTCTGATCCTGGGGTAAGGTAGACCGAATCCGCACGGGTCGCATAGAACGCTCCCTGGCCAACGGAATCCTGATAAAGCTGGTCGGAAACGCCTTCGATCAGAATGATTTTACCTGGGTGAGTTCGGCGAGCGGCCTCCACTCCAAGAACCAGGCCACGAACCGGAATGGTTTTGTTGAGCGACCATTGGGTGGCGGATTGGGAAACAGGCACCATGCCAACCAGGTAGGCAGCAAGGCCCGCAATCGCGATTACCTGACCGGCGCGAGCGGCGGTAATGAAGCCAACAGCGGCGACCAGGCCCAGACCCGCAAGGGGAATGGTCAGGTAGTAGTCCGTCCGGTGTCCCGGGAGGGGCAGAACGGGCGCCAGGGTGATCAGAAACCAGGCGAATCCAAAGAAAACAATCGTGCGGCGCTTTCTCAGCTCTGAGACGAGCAGGGCCAGCAGCGCGGCGGTGCCGGCGAGAAGAATGAGAGTGCCCAGGCGGGGGGAATGCCCGAATCTTGTCCAGTCCACGGGCAACAGGGACCACTTGCCGTAGAGCGCGAGAGTTTTGAAGATCTGCGAATCGAAGCGGAGGACGTAGACACCGGATTTTGGAAACGGGGCGACGGCGCGGTGAAGGCCGAAATAGAGGGCGGAGAGCAGCGCAAGGGGGACGAGGCTGACGGCCAGCTTGCGGAGCCGGTCGCGCGGCGATACGAAGAGTGCCCAGGCGAGCGCCAGGGCGGGGTACACGACGTTGATTTCGAGCGCTCCGAAGCCGACCATAAACACCAGCAACTGAATCCACCAGTAGCGGCGCTCACCGGTTTCGGCATAGCGGATAAACAGAGCCAGGGCGAGGAGCAGGAAGAAAGGGCAGAGCGCCTCATTCCAGGCGGCGCTCCAGGTCATCACCGTCATGAGGGCGGTATTGGAGGCCCAGACGACACCTGCGACAGTGGCGGCCAGGGCGGAGCCGGTGAGGCGGCGCGCAATCCAGCCGAGCAGCAGGAGGTTGGCCGCCATGGTCAGGAACGCCATGATGCGGAAAGGCAGGGCATCGAAGCCGAAGAGGGCTTCAAAGAGCAGAAAGAACCCGCGTTCGCTGAGGGGCCGGATGGTGCCCTGTGCGGAGGGCGCAAACAGCAGGGCCGGGAGGTCAGCCGCACCGTGCATTTGACGGCTGAGGCCGAGCCAGGCGAAATCGTCCGCGATGAACCAGCAGTTGAGGCCGTCGCGAAACAGCGCGAGCAGCACGAGGACAGGAGCGACCCACAACAGAACATTGAGGGCGCGTGAATGGGGAGCGGCCGTGGTCACCTAAAGGTCACTTGCTTTCCAGGCCGACTGCAGTTGCCACCACGCCAAGTTCGCGCTTGTCCACCGAGCCTGCCGGAAGAAACCTGTCCAGGGCGAATTCGACGGTGACGGACTCGCCCGTCAGCTGGTCGCCGGGAATTTCTGCTGAATACCTGGCGCTGCCAGACTTCGTGTACGTCTCCGATTTGAGTTTCCGGCCTGCTATGGACGCGGTTAGTGTGACGGACTGGAGCTTTTGGATGACCAGTTCCGGGGCGCTGAAAGAGAAACTGAGCGTGGCCCCGTGTTGTGCCGCGCCGAGTGGCGGGCGCAGGAGAACGGCGAAAGTACCCGCGGTCCAGCGCCAGGCCCCGTCGCCTTCGAGCGAGTGGAAGCCTCGCAGCAACTGTGCGGTGGCGGAAGGATCACCCATTTTCAGGCTGGAGGCGATGCGCGGGCCCCCTTCAGCTTCTTCGTTTTGCACGACGGTGCGACTGTGCTTGCCGCGACAGGCGGCAGTGGTCAGCGCCAGCAGCAGAAAGGGGATCAAAAGGGCACGGCGGTTGAGCGGAGCGGGCAGGATTTGCACTTGGAAAGTCACCAACACTGTATTCTAATGCCCCGCTGAGTTCGAAGACGGGCGCGACCCGGTTGAAAGGCAGGAGTGGCCGGCGACAAGATCGCAGACACCACGGTTGCACCATAAAGAATTCACGGGACGAAATGCCGGCGAGGCAAGAATTGAAAGCCCCGTGCCGCGCCCGGTCCCGGAGTACTGGCTCACCTTGAGCCCTTAAGGCGCCAGCGACGGCGCTACGTAGGCGTAGAACATGGCAATGAGCCCGATGACCATCGCGAGGAAAATACTGTGCTTCATGGTGAACCGGAACAGCTTGCTTTCGTCTCCACCGCCCATTGACGTGGCGGCCGAGGCCACTGCCACACTCTGCAGGCTGATCATTTTGCCCATCACGCCGCCCGCTGAGTTGGCTGACGCCATCAGGGCCGGATTCATCCCTAAGTGCTGCGCCGTGACCACCTGCAGGTTCCCAAACAACGCGTTGGCCGCAGTATCGCTCCCCGTCAGGAAGACGCCCAACCAACCGAGCATGGCGCTGAAGAACGGGAACATGGCGCCGGTGCCGGAAAACGCCAGACCCAGTGTCGCCGTGGCGCCTGAGAGGTTCATCAGCCATGCGAGGCCCAGTACTGTCGCGATGGTGATCTGCGCGAAAACCAGCTGCTTTGCCGTGCCCGACATGATCTTAAAAAATGTGCCCACGGAAACTTTGAGCAGCATGCAGGAGAGGATCGAGGCGATTAAACAAGCGGTACCCGCCGCGGAGAGCCAATCGAACCGGTAGGGAACCAGGTACGGCGAAGGTGTTGCTGTTACCGGAGGCATCGTCTGAATCATGTTGTGCAGACCCGGCCAGTTGAACACATAGCTGAACTTGTTGAGCTCGGCTTTTAAAAGCCCGGCGGGCAGGACACAGATGACCAACAAAATGAAGGGCATCCACGCGAGCAGTGTTTCGCTGTTGGAAACTTTCTTGAGCTCCCGAACCGGCCCGTCGCCTTCCATGTGAAAAGTGTCTTTCGGCTTCCAGACCCGAAACAGCACGACCAGCGAGCCCAACGCAGCGAGTGAAGAGAGGATATCGGTCAGTTCCGGCCCGAGGAAGTTCGAGACCAGAAACTGGGTTCCGGCGAACGCGACTCCGCAAAGCGCGGCGGCGGGGAAAACGCCTTTCAGGGCCTTCCAGCCACCCATCACCATAATCAGGTAGGCGGGGACGATTAGTGAAACGGGGGCGCACATGCGCCCCACCCCGGCGCTCAATTGCAGCAGGGGCAGATGGGTTACGTTATGCAGGGTCACGATGGGCACGCCAATGGACCCAAACGCCACCGGCGCCGTATTGGCCAGCAGGCAGATGCCGCCCGCGAAGAAGGGCGAGAAGCCAAGCCCCGTGAGCATGGCCGCGGCCACTGCCACCGGTGTTCCAAAACCAGCCGCGCCTTCAATGAAAGCTCCGAACGCGAAAGCGATCAGCAGCGCCTGCAGGCGGCGATCGTTCGTCAGGCCGCCAATGGAATTCTTCACAGTTTCGAACTTGCCGGTGTGAACCGTAATGTTGTAAAGGAGGATGGCCGTGAAGACCACCCAGCCAATCGGAAATATCCCTTGCGCCGCGCCGTAAGCGATAGAACCCGCCACCAGACTAACCGGCATTCCATAGACGGCAAGCGCCACCAGCATGGCAGCGGCAAGCCCGGCCAGGGATGAGATCCAGGCCTTCTTTCGAACCACCCCCAGCATGAACAGGAGGACAAAAATCGGCAGAGCTGCGACAAGCGCGGACAGCCACAGGCTGTCGGAAACGGGGGTATAGTTGTGTTGCCACATGAGCGTAGAAAATCATATCAGCAAGCCCGTGTTCCCGTCATTTATGGGCCGCTCCGGCATGCGATACTCAGGCGTGGACGTTCCCATTGAGGCGGGTTTGGTGGGCTTTGTCCACTGAAAAACGATTGGTTGAGCTGCGCGAAGTCTGCGCGTTTCCCGGCAGCCTGAAATTGCCTGCTGCGCTGTTTATTCTGTCACTTGGTGAGGCTGCACTTCTTTCGGCCCTGCCGGTGGTCGCTGCACTTCTGACCGACCGAACCGTGCAGGGCAAGCTGTCTGAGAGTTTGTTCAACGCGACGCTCGGCATTGCCGGCGGAGCCGCAGCCGCGATATGCCTTGGCCTGCTGCGTGACCGCCTTGCCGCCGGGTTTCAGGCTGCGGCGATGTCCGCCGTCCGTCAGTCAGTCTATGATCGTTTTCAGCAGCTCTCCGTGCCATTCTGCACACGGGCGGCGCAGGATGAACTGCCTGCGGAAATCGAATCCGAACTCGTCTTCTTCCGGGAAGCACTCAACTCCGGAATTGCCGCCGGCCTGATGCCCGCGCTGCAGGGCATGCTCTTCACGGCTACCCTCTTCTGGGCGGACTGGCACGCTGCCATCGCAGCATTGTTTCTTTGGCCATGGTTCCTTTTCTCACCGACACTGGTGGCAAGAAAACTTGCCGCTGCCCGGGCCACCCTGGGCCGGCAAACGCCGGCCCTGCGGGATTTGCTGGCCGAGTCTCTGGTTGCACAGCCTGTGATCCGCGCGTTTCGGCTGGAGGCTTCGGGATCCGGGGCCTTTCGGAAAGCCGTTGCGGCTGTCTCCCTGCTGAATGCCCGCATGGGTCTCCTGACGGCGCTCTCCGAACGACTGCCCGAAACCGGAGCGTTCCTTCTGCAACTGGCCATTTTGTGGCTGGGGCTCATCCTGCTGAATACCAAACAACTTGGATTTGGCGGCTTTGTCGCGCTGTTGATTCTGGTGTTTCTGCTCAGTCACAGTCTTTCGCGGCTGGCCCGTTATACCCCGGTGTTCCGGCGCGGACGTGCGGCGCTGGCGCGTTTGGAATCCCTGCTGGATGACCCGGATGCCGTGCTGGACGACGAGCAGGCTACGGCTGTCCCCGCGCTCGAATCAGCGATCGTTTTCGACAACGTGACGGTTACGGAACCAGCGTCAGGCGAGCCTATCCTTGCAAATATTTCGGTCCGTATCCCGCTCGGGAGCCTGGTGGTCTTCGTTGGGGAGAGTGGAGCCGGCAAAACGACGCTGATGAACCTGCTGTTACGCTTTCAGGATCCTGCGGAGGGGTCTGTTCAAATCGACGGAGTTGACCTTCGACGCTACACCCAGTCGTCCCTGCGCCGTCGCTTCGGCCTGGTGCCTCAGGAGAATTTTGTCTTCAGCACGACCATGATTGAGAACCTGCGCGTGGGTAAGCGTGATGCGTCCGCGGAAGCGGTGGCGGACGCTGCGAGAAGGGCCGGGCTGGTGAACTGCGCCGGGATCGAACTGGGGTTGGCCCGCCTGATGCTGCACGACCCGGAGGTGCTATTGCTGGATGAAGTGGACGCGCTGGACGAGCCGGCGTTTTGTGAACAACTGCGCCGTCTGGATGCCAGGCGCACCGTAATCGCCACCACCAACCGCACGGCGGGAGCTGCGCGGGCGGACCTGATCTGTGTGTTGAGCGAGCGCCGCATCATCGAACAGGGCACGCATAAGTCACTGATGGAGGCGGATGGTTTTTACGCGCATTTGTTTTATAAGCAGTCTGGCTTCCGGTTCACCGGGCAAGGGGCTCATGTGGAAGTGGACCCGGAGCGGCTTCGCATGGTGCCTGGTCTGGGAGAGATGTCAACGGAGGCGCTGGAATTTCTGGCTTCCCGCTGTGCCACGGATTTGATTCCGGCGGATCGTGAAATCACCCTTGAGGGCGAAACTGCATCAAAGATTTACATCATTGTGCGGGGCACGGTGGAAACGTCTGCGCAGGTGCTGCAGGACGGCGATTGCATTGATGAGGGCGCGTTCCTGCGGCCTTCGAAATCGGTCGCGGCGCGGGCGCGCACAGACTGCATTTGCGTTTCGCTGGAGTGTGCTCACGTGGGTACGGCGGCGAGAAACTTTCCGATGCGCGACTGAATCTGATTGCGGACGGTGCGGAATGCGGCAAGGCGGGCCTCCTCCGACCCCGGTACTACGGCAGGATCTTCAAACGGCCAGTGCAGGCGCTTCGTTTCGCCGGGAAAAAACGGGCAAGCCGCCTTCGCGTTGTCGCAAACGGTGATGAGGTAGCCGACTGTCTGGCCCTCGAATTCATTCACCGATTTTGAGCGGTGCCCGCTGATGTCGATGCCAAGCTCAGCCATCACGGTGATCGCCTCGGGGCGAACGAGGGTGGGTGTAGTGCCGGCTGAATGAACCTCAAACCGTTGACCGGCGGCATGTCGCAGCAGGCCTTCGGCCATTTGCGAGCGCGCGGAGTTTCCTGTGCAAAGGATGAGTACTGATTGTTTGTGCGGCGTTTCTTTTTGCATTACGTTACCTTCGGCAGCAGCCAGGCGAACAAGGCCGTTGCCGCTGTCGCCCCCGCCATTTGTGCCGCGATAAACCCCGGTACGTCCGCGGGACGAATGCCCGCGAAGGTGTCCGTCAGGCAGCGTGCGATGGTGACCGCGGGATTGGCGAATGAAGTGGAACTGGTGAACCAATATGCCCCGACAATATAAGTGCCCAGGGCGAAAGGCACGGCGTCCGGGCGATTGCGGGAGCAGCCCCAAATTACCGTCAGCAGGCCGAAGGTTGCGACAGACTCGCTGAAGAGCTGAGCTCCGCCGGACCGGATGTGAACTGACGTATTCCACCCACGCACTGCGCTAATACGTAAGCGGGCGCAAGCCTCCACGGAGTGCCGCCCTGCCAGGCGTCCATCAGTGTCACCGTCGGGTTGAAATGCGCGCCGGAAATGCTTGCGAACGTCAGGATGAGTGCTGCCGGCATGGTGCCTGTGGCGAGCGTGTTGGCCAGCAGGGCAATCGCGATATTGCCGCCGGCAAGCCGTTCCGCCATGATCCCTGACCCGACGACGGTCGCGAGCAGCAGGGCCGTTCCGAGTGCTTCTGCCGCAAGCGTTTTTGTGGCGTCTGTGCTAACCACAACATCCCGGCGCGCAGCAGGATGCGGGCTTGGTGGCGCGTACGAAGGCGGCCATGAACTTCCCGTCAATTTGTGGCGCGATGGCATCAACGTCCAGACCCTGGCCGGCCAGAAACTCACGGGCATCTTCGATGCGATAGACACGCGTGGGTTCGATGTCGACGTTGGTGAAACCTACGCTCAGGAGTTTGTTCCGAAATTCGGTTTCTTCCAGCGCCCCGGCGATGCAACCCACCCATAGCAGCACGTTCTTACGGATCTCCGGCAGCATTTCGCCGCGCGTCACCACGTCGGAAACGGCAAAGCGCCCGCCCGGTTTCAGCACGCGGAAGGCTTCTTTCAGGACCTTGTCTTTGTTGGCGGACAGGTTGATGACGCAGTTGGAAATGATCACGTCGACGCTGTTGTCCGGCAGCGGGATCTGCTCAATTTCACCCTTCAGGAACTCCACGTTGGTGGCACCGGAGATGCGTTTGTTCTCTTCCGCGACCGCCAGCATTTCGTCGGTCATATCAAGGCCGTACGCCTTGCCGGTGGGGCCTACGCGTTTGGCGGAAAGCAGCACGTCGATCCCTCCGCCGGAGCCGAGGTCCAGCACGGTTTCGCCTTCGCGCAATTCGGCCAGGGCGGTGGGATTTCCGCAGCCAAGGCTGGCCAGCACAGCGGCTTCGGGCAGGCCGGTCGTCTGACTCAGATCATAGAGATTGCTGGTGATCGGGTCGCAGCCGGAAAGTCCGCCTGGAGCCGCCCCGCAGCAGCTGTTTATTGCCCCGCCGGCGGCCCCGTTTCCTGCCGCGCTGGCCGCGCGGAGGGCCGCCTGGCCATACTTTTCTTTCACGATCCCGGTAATGGTTGTCATCGTTTAGTCCCCGTTTCGCAGATTTGAATAATTCGCCCGGGCTCAATCGCCCGATTGCGGGTGCAGCATTCCGAATAAAGGAAGTTCAGCAATTCTTCGAGCGTCTTCGTGTTGGCCGTATAGCGCAGGTAAGTGCCCTCGCGGACGACCGTGATGAGGCCTTCATTTTTGAGCTTGTCCAGATGGTGCGAGAGATTCGATGCCGAAATGCCCAGTTCCGCCTGGATCTCTCCGGCCACCATCCCGTCCGGATGAGCAGAGAGAAGCAACTGAACAATCCGCAGTCGGGAATCGGTTCCCATGGCCGCGAACATGTCCGCGTAGCGTGTAATTTGTTCGGAGCTCTCTTGTTTCAATAATTCAATCATAATTGAAATACTGAAAATGTCAAGGATGCCCTAATCTGAAAAGAGTGAAAACTCTTTACCGCTACCTGCGCGATTACTGGAAGCTGGTTTTTGTCGCCCTGCTGCTGGCCGCCATCAACCAGGTCTTCTCTCTGCTTGACCCGCTCATCTTCCGGCACATCATCGATTCCTACGCCACGCGATTCCATGACTACAGCAGTGCTCAGTTCATTCGCGGCGTGAGCGTTCTGCTGGCTGCCGCCGTGGGGGTGGCGTTCGTCTCCCGCGTGGCCAAGAACTTTCAGGATTATTTCGTCAATCTGATCACCCAGCAGGTGGGTGCGCGCATTTATGCCGACGGCATTCGCCACTCTTTGGAACTGCCTTACTCGCTGTTTGAAGACCAGCGGAGCGGGGAAACGCTGGGCGTGCTGCAGAAGGTGCGAACCGACGTCGAAAAGCTGATTAACATCTCAGTCAACCTGCTGTTCACCACGCTGATCGGCGTGATCTTCGTGATGTTCTACGCGGCACGCGTGCACTGGGCCATTGGACCTGCCTACCTGCTCACTATTCCTCTGCTGGGCGGGCTCAGCGCATTGCTCAGCAAGAAGATCAAGGAAGTTCAGAAGGTGATTGTTCAGGAGACCACGGCGCTTGCCGGGTCCACCACGGAATCTCTGCGCAATATCGAACTGGTGAAGAGCCTGGGGCTGGCGAAACAGGAGATTGCGCGACTCAACACCACCACCGCCCGCATTCTGAAACTGGAACTCAAGAAAGTGCGTTACCTGCGCAGCCTCAGCTTCATTCAGGGCACGTTTGTAAACATGCTGCGGACCTCCATCCTCTTCCTGATGCTCTACCTGATCTTCACGCAGCGCATCACGGTGGGCCAGTTCTTTTCGCTCTTCATCTACTCGTTCTTCATCTTCGGACCTTTGCAGGAACTGGGCAATGTGGTGAATACATATCGCGAGACGGAAGTGTCATTGCAGAAATTCGAAACGTTGCTGGCGTTGCCGCCGGAGCCGCGTCCGGACCACCCTGTCCCTGTGGGCACCCTGCAAACACTGGCGTTTCGCGATGTTCGGTTCCAGCATGCCTCCGCCAATAAGCCGGCTCTGCAGGACATTTCCTTTGCCGCGAAGCGCGGGGAAACGATTGCTTTCGTGGGGCCATCCGGGGCAGGGAAGACTACGCTGGTGAAGCTGCTGGTGGGCCTCTACCGCCCGCAATCCGGCCACATTTTCTACAACCAGACTCCGGAAGACCAGATTGATATCGACACGCTGCGGGAGTCTATCGGGTTCGTCACCCAGGATGCCCAGCTTTTCTCTGGTTCCATCCGGGAGAATCTGTTATTCGTGAAGCCGGAAGCTACTGATGAAGCATGTCTCGACGTACTTCGGCAGGCTTCCGTGGAGGCACTGATGGCGCGCGGCGGGCGTGGTCTCGACACCGTGATCGGCGAAGGTGGCGTGAAGGTTTCCGGTGGGGAAAAACAGCGCCTTTCGATTGCCCGGGCTTTGCTACGCAGGCCGCAGCTTCTGGTCTTTGACGAAGCGACCTCTTCGCTCGATTCGCTCACCGAAGAAGAAATCAGCCAGACGATCCGCGGCATCGCGGCAGGTCGTGAGGCCATTACTATTCTGATTGCTCACCGGCTGTCAACCGTGCTGCACGCCGACCGCATCTACGTGCTGGAACGCGGCCGCATTGTGGAGTCCGGAGCCCACGACGAACTGGTCGAAAGGAAGGGCCTGTACTATGCGATGTGGCGCCAGCAGGTGGGCGAGGGTCGGGAGACCGCAGCGTCACGAGCGTGAGGGGAAAGCGTGAGGTTACTGAATCGGTTCGGGAATCGCGGCGCCGTCTGCTCTGGGGTCTGACGCCGCGTAGTTCGTGCCGGTCTTCGAGTTGTGCAGAATCGCCTGGCCGCGTCCCATGGATTCGGTGTATTCCCGTCGCAGGGTGATCTGGTGTCCGCGTTCCGAAAGCTGCTGAATGGTGGCGGCGGGCACGCGGGATTCCACTGAGACGTCGCAGCCCGGGGCATCGGCTTTGGCAAAACGGGGGGCTTCGAGCGCGCCCTGCAGGGTCATCCCGTAGTCCACATAGTTGGACACGAATTGTGCGTGTGCCAGGGGTTGCACGGCGCCGCCCATGATGCCGAAACCGATATGTTCGTCGCCGCGTTCCATGAAGGCAGGGATGATGGTGTGGAAGGGGCGTTTGCCGCCGGCGAGAACGTTCGGATGCCCCTTTTCCAGCGTGAATGCAGCGCCGCGATTCTGCAGAATAAAGCCCATGCCTTCCACCGTGACGTTGGATCCGAAGAAGCCATAGATGCTTTGGATCCAGCTCACCACGTTGCCTTCTTTGTCGACGGTGGTCAGGTAAGTAGTGTTGCTGCCGATGGGATCTCCTGCCGGTACGTTGCAGTTGGCGCGCTTCGGGTCTATCAGAGCAGCACGTTTGTTTGTGTATTCGTTCGAGAGAATCTGCCGCACGGGGGAATCGTAGGTGCGCGGGTCGGCACTGTAGCGGTGCACGTCCGAATAGGCCAGTTTCATTGCTTCGATACGCTTGTGCATTTCGTCGGCGCTCAGCGCTCCAAGCGGCGACACAGGCTTCGTCTGCATGATATTCAGCATCTCCAGCGCGGCCATTCCCTGACCGTTTGGCGGCAGTTCGTAGACCTTCCAGCCGCGGTAGTCGGAGGAAATCGGCGTGACCCATTCGGGCGCGTAGTTCGCCAGGTCATCGGCGGTCATGGTCCCGCCGAGGTGTTGCGAGGTCTGGAGGATTGCCTGCGCGATTTCGCCCTTGTAGAAAACATCGGGGCCCTTGTCTGCGAGGAGACGAAACGCCCGCGCCATGTCCGGATTGCGGAAAAGATCGCCGGTTTTTGGCGCATGGCCGCCGGGGAGCAGAACACGAGTTGACTCCGGGTTGTTCTTCAGCGCGGTCACTACATTCGGTAAGACCCAGATTTCGCTCATTCCTTCTGCCACCGGAAAGCCCTTTTCGGCATAGGCAATAGCGGGCTGAAACAGGTCTTTCCAGGGCAGCTTGCCGAACTTCTGGTGCATGGCCCACCAGCCCTTGACCGCGCCTGGCACGGTGACGCTGTGGATACCGCCGCGAGGCATCCTTGTGACGCCTTTGCCTGACAGAAATTCGGGTGTCAGGGCTTTTGGCGAGGAGCCGGACGCGTTCAGCCCGGTAAGCTGTTTGGTCTTTGCATCCCAGACGATGACGAACAGGTCGCCACCGAGGCCGGTCATCATTGGTTCCGTGAGCCCCAGCACGGCGTTGGAGGCGATGGCCGCGTCCACTGCCGAGCCGCCTTTGGCCAGAATCCGCGCGCCCGCCTGTGAAGCCAGCACCTGGCTGGTAGCGGCGATGCCCTGTTGGCTGATCACCATGGACCGCCCGTAGTTCCTGCCGATCTGCCCGTGAAGGGCCGCAGCGAGGCTGCACAGGCCGAATACAATCGCCGGTGTACGCATATTTTTATTCCCTGCAAATCCCTCGTTCGCTTCGCCGGATAAACGCGATCAGATGCTCGGTGTTCTTGTCCGGCAATTCCTGTTCAATTCGCTCCAGCGCCTGTTCCAGCCGCAGCCCCGAACGGTACAGCAACTGATACGCTTTCTTCAGTTTTGAAACCTGTGCCAGCGTGAAGCCCGCACGCTTCAGCCCCACCATGTTCAGGCCTTTGGCTTCCACATTGAAGCCGGAGTAGAGGAAGAACGGGGGCACATCCAGATTCACCCGCGTGTTGCCGCCGATCATCGCGAGGCGCCCGATCTTTGAAAACTGGTGCACCACGACGCCGCCCGAAATGAAGGCCTGATCT
>JBBQDH010000016.1:0-42268 GCA_038319515.1 Bryobacterales bacterium | reverse complement strand
GCGCGGGTGGCAATCACCATCCACTTCCGGATCCACTGAGGGGCTTCCCAGCGGTTCAGCAGTCGCATTAGTTTACGGTCACCCGAAGCGATCAGCCGGAGCATGCTTTATTGTAGCCGTCATTGCAGGCACCCGCGTGCAAGAATCGGTAGGAATGAAGACACTCGAACTGGTGTTCTTCGATGCCGGTGGCGGGCATCGCAGCGCCGCGAACGCGTTGTGCGAAGTCGTGAAACGGCAGGAGCGGCCGTGGGAGATGCAGATGATGAATCTCCAGGAACTGCTCGATGAGATGGATATTTTCCTGAAATACACGGGTATCCGGTTACAGGATGTTTACAATCTGATGCTGCAGAAGGGGTGGACGCTGGGTTCCACGCAGTTACTTCCGCTAATGCATGGGCTGCTGCGCATTTACCACCCGAAGCAGGTGCAGCTTCTGGCCCGTCACTGGGAGGGCCGCACTCCGGATTTGGTGGTTTCGGTAATTCCAAATTTCAATCGTGCCATGTTCGCCGCCTTGCAGAAGGTTGCGCCGCGTGTGCCGATGGTGACCATTCTGACCGACATGGCGGACTACCCGCCGCACTTCTGGATCGAAAAACAGCAGCAGTATGTGATCTGCGGCACGCAGAAAGCTTACGATCAGGCGCTTTCGATGGGGCACTTGCGCGACAGGGTTTACCTCGCTTCCGGCATGATTCTGAATCCACGCTTTTACGGGCCGGTGACGGTAGACAAAGCCCACGATCTGGAAGCGCTGGGGCTTGATCCCAAACTGCCCACCATTCTGATGATGTTCGGCGGCGAGGGTTCGACAAAGATGCTGGACATTACCCGCAAGCTAAACGAAAGCGGACTGGACCTTCAGATCATCGCGATTTGCGGCAAGAACAAGCGGTTGCAGGCCGACATGCACGCGATGCCTCGCCGGATCCCGCTGCATGTGGAGGGATTCACGCGGGAAGTGCCGAGGTTCATGCGCCTGGCGGATCTGTTCATCGGCAAGCCTGGCCCGGGAAGCATCAGTGAGGCCGTTGAAATGGGCCTGCCGGTGATTGTGGAGTGTAATCTGTGGACTTTGCCGCAGGAGCGCTACAACGCGCAATGGGTCACTGAGCAGGGCGTGGGAATTGCTCTGAAGAGTTTCCGGGGAGAAGTTGTGGGGGCTGTCCGCAGGATGATTGATCCGGCGCAGCGGTCGGGGTTCGTGGCGCGCGTGGAAGCGACGAAGAATCGGGCCGTGTTTGAGATTCCGGATATACTGCAACAAATTATGGAGCGCCATGCGTAACTTGCTTCTGCTCCTGGTGAGCGCGGGCGCCGCCTTCGGCCAGCCGGTGGATCCACTGACTGACTGGATGAACCAGACGGCTCAGAAGCAGCTAAGCGCCCGTGACGAAAAGCTGCGGGCAATCCGCAATGCCACCGATGCCCGTGCCCGCCAGGCACTGGTGCGGGAGCAGATTCTGAAGGCTTTAGGTGGCCTTCCCGACTACACCGGCCCGCTGAACGCGCAGGTCACGGGAACGATCCGGCGTTCGGGCTATTTGATTGACAAGGTGATTTTTGAGAGCCTGCCGCAGTATCAGGTCACTGGGAATTTGTATTTGCCGGACACGCCGGGCAAACATCCGGCCGTCCTGTTTGCACTGGGGCATTGGGATGAGGGCAAGCCTGCCGCGCAGCAGATTGCCGCGAATCTGGCGAAGAAGGGTTTTGTGGTGTTGGCCTTTGATCCCGTGGGGCAGGGTGAGCGAGTGCAGGCGTGGACGGAAATGCTGCACGGTTCCGTGCTGGGCGGCTCGACGGAACAGCACACCACTCTGGGGGCGCAGGCGCTTTTCCTGGGCCAAAGTTTCGCGCGCTACAGAATTTGGGATGCCAAGCGCGCTCTCGACTATCTGGTCAGCCGTCCGGAGGTGGATGCGGAGCGCATCGGGGCTTCCGGTTGTTCAGGCGGCGGGACCGTCACGACTTATATTTCGGCACTGGACCCACGTGTAAAGGTCGCTGCTCCGGCCTGCTATATCAATACGTTTCGGGAAGTCTTCGCCGGGCCAACCGGTGATGCGGAGCAAAGTCTGCCGGGTTTCCTTGAAGCCGGCCTCGATATTGCGGACTACATCGAACTGTTTGCGCCGAAGCCCTGGCTGATCGGGTCGACGAAGGAAGATTTCTTTCCCGTGGCGGGCGCGCAACATGCGTTTGAGGAGGCGCAGCGCTGGTATGGCTGGTTTGGGGCGGATGACAGAGTGAAATGGGTGGTCGGGCCGGGCGGTCATGGGACGCCGGTCGAGGTTCGGGAAGCGATCTACGCGTGGATGATCCGGTGGCTGAACAATGGAACGGGCAGTTCGAAGGACGAAATAGTGGAGCTTCTGCCGGAATGGCAGTTATGGGCCACGCCGGATGGTCACGTTGGCGGCAGGGAACTGTACGAGCACCTGCGCGATGAATACACACGTCTGCATAGGCCCCTTGCGAAGGAAGCCCTGCGGGCTGAAGTGGCGCGCATCGCTGCGGGTCCGTTGCCGCCCGGCATGGATTTCGTGCCAACGCCGGCGTTTTTGTTTTCAGGCGGCGGGGATCAGATCCTGATTCGTTCCGGTGAAAAGGTGGTGATCTTTAAATCCTCTGTGCCCCGTTCCTTTACAGGCAACTGGATTCTGGCAATTCGCGCCCTGATGATTGGCGACAGCCTGCCAGGGATGCGGATTCGCGGTATCCGGGCGGCGATTGATTCGCTGCATGCGCAGGGCGGCCCGGTGGAAATTGCCGCGAGAGGCATGCCTGCCGTGTGGGCTGCTGCCGCCGCGATGATTGACCCTCGCATTACGAAGTTGTCGCTGGATCGAATGCCTTTCAATGTGCGTACTGCTTTTGATACTCCGGTGCTGCGGAATCCGCTGGACGGCTTGCTGTTCCCGGGGTTCGGATTGCACTGGGACTGGAGCGACCTGACGGACCGCCGCACGGTGGTCAGTGATCCGGTCGATTGGAACGGCGTCATCATGCCGCGCGTCGGCGGGGCTCAATACCATGTGTTCGGCGATTCTGATCGCCCCCTTTTTTGAAAACTGTATACCGCCGGAATTCCGGCGGGAGGTACCTGGATCAGGGCTCTCCTGTGGCATAATTCATGCTGTATGCATCAAAAAGTCCTGATGAGCGCACGCGTGATGGCGGCTGTTTTCCTGCTGCTCCGCGTCGGTGGCGCAACGCTGGTTCCCCGTCTTTCGTTTGAGGAAATGACAGATTCTTCGGAAATGGTGGTCGCCGGAACCGTGACTCGTTCCTGGACTGCCTGGGATTCCGATCACAGATACATCTGGACGCATTATGAGCTCGCCGTAGCTTCCGCGCCCAAGGGTCATGCCTCTGCCAGAGTTGAATTCGCCGAACCGGGTGGCAAGCTGGACGGAGTCTTGCACTCTATAGCCGGTACAGTGAGCTATCAGCCGGGTGAAAGCGTTGTCCTGTTCCTGCAGCGCATGCCCAACGGATACCTCCGTACAGCTGGATGGGGGCAAGGTAAATATGGGCTTGATCAAAATCAAAAGCTAAAGGGCGGATCGGGACTTCGGGGGGCCGAAGTAGTAGATCTTGCCCGGCCCGTCGCCGGGTCCACATCTATTGAGACGCTGGACGGCATCACACTCAGCGAACTCAATGTTCGTGTCTCAGTCCGTGTTCGGTTGGCGGCACAGAACGCAGCGAGGTCGAAATAATGCGCAGATATGGTTTTTCGAGAGGCACGCGTTTCATATTTTTGCTGCTGGGGCTTGCCGTCGCGCCGCAGGTATTCGGACATATTCGCCAGGTTCTGGTGGATTCTTCCGGTTCCGTTCCTTATAACCGATCCGACAGCGCCGGAATCCAGTTCCTGATCAATGATCAGATTGCTCCAGGGCAAGTCAGCACTGCGGTCGGCGCACCATTCATAGTGGTTACGGCTTCCAGTAGTCCCGTGGCCGCCGTGCGCGCGGCACTCGCGACCTGGAGTTCGGTGCCTGGCTCCAGATTGAAATTCCTGCCACTGAAATCGACCAAAGCCATCCATGATTCGGGCGACTTTCAACATGTGGTGAGTTTTGCCTCGACTCAGGACCTGAGCATGCTGGGGTTCTCGCCAGGCAAATCGATTGGCGCCATCGCGGTCGCCTTTAACTCGATTGCACCGGCAGACGGGATGATTGCCAGCGGCATCACGGCGAAGAGAGGCGACATTATCGATTCGGATATCGTGCTGAATTCCTCGTTGTCTTTCTCCACGGATGGCTCCACGGGCTACGACATTCAGGGAGTACTTACCCATGAAATCGGGCACACCCTGGGACTTAACCACTCGGGTCTGCTGGGTGCGGCGATGTTCCCCTATTCCTCGATTACTACCACTGGAGCGGGAGCGACTGCGCTTCTCAATCAGCGACTTCTTTCCAGCGACGAAGCAGTATTTGCTTCTTCGGCCTACCCGGCCTCAGGGCCGACCGTCCTGGGGACGCTTAGCGGCAAGGTTGTTGCAACTGACGGCAGCGCTGTGAAGTTTGCTCTCGTTACCCTGGTCGACGCTGCCTCCCGTAGTACCTACAACGCTTTGACCGGGAATGACGGTTCATGGTCCCAGCAGGTGCAGCCAGGATCCTACATCGTCTACACCGAGCCGTTGACGGCTTCGAGCATAGTCCAGGCGGGAAATATTTACACCTCCACTGGTTCGCTCGATCCGGCCCAGGTCACATCCAACTTCCAGCCCACAATTCTGGGCGGGGCTGCAACCCCGACCTCAGTTACCGTCACGGCAGGTAATGTCGCGAACGTGACGAACCTGGCCGTGACAGGCGGAACCAGCTCCCTGCGTTTGCCATTCGTAGCTTTCGGAATTGCCGGGGGTAGCGGCGGTGGAGATATCCCGAGCTTCCCCGGCGTCGCCGGACCACGGATGTTAGTCTCAGGGCAGTCTGTCGATATCGCTTTCCTCGGGGGGGGCATGGATGGGACCGAGACCGTTCTGGCCCTCGGAGGCGGCATTACGGTCAAGGCCGGTTCGGTGCGGGTAATCCGCAACAGCAATGACCCGGCCTCCCCTTTGATTCGCATCACGCTGGATGTGAAATCGGCTGCCACCGCCAGCCTGGCCAGCCTTTTTATTTCGAAACCGTCAGGTTCTCTTGCTATTTCCGGATTTCTTGTGGTGGTGCCGCCCAAGCCTGTCTTCACCTCGAAGTCGATCGTGAGCGCAGCCAGCTACAAAGGTGTGAACGGCGATGGCGCGGTATCCCCCGGCGGCATCTATTCGATTTATGATATAGAAACGCTCACCCTGGGGCCTGCCGCATTCGCACAGCCGACCAGCTTTGATGCCTACGGCAACCTGTCTGCCAGCCTGGGCGGCGTGACTGTCACCTTCGATGGCGTTCCGGCACCACTGTACCTTTCCTACGGCGGGCAACTGAATCTCCAGGTTCCGTTTGAAGTTGCGGGCAAGACTTCCACGAAGGTGGTGGTCAACTTCCAGGGCAGCCAAAGTGACGCGGTCTCCGTTCCCGTAGTGCCGGCGCAGCCGACGTTCTTCACCTTCACGCCGTTGGGAACCGACGTGATCACCCAGAACTTTCCGGACTACAGCCTGAACGCCTCTGCCAATCCCATCGCGCGCGGCGGCATTGTGCTGATGTACGGCACAGGTCTGGGTAAGCTCAGCTATCCACTGGCTACCGGTCAGCCTGGCGTCGCACCCCCGGCAGGCTTCGGGAACCTGCATACCTGCTCATTCGGTGGCAAAACAACAGGTGCTTTCGTTTACTGGAACTTCGGTTTTGTGGGCGAGGCACTGTGGGTGGTGACCGTTCCGGCGGACGCGCCTACCGGGTCAGTCGCGGTCACCTGCACGGACCCGGCAACGGGCACCACTACCCAGCCCGGCGCCATCTTCATCAAGTAGGACTGGTGAAGCCCCTTACCCTCCTGCTGATCTCCTGCGCCGCAAACGCGCAGGAGATCAGTATTTACTCCGAGTTTTTGCGATTTAATCCTCGCGGTGAAGTGGTCGCGCAGGACCGGGAGTGGACTCCCCGGGAAATTCTTTCCCCTGCTGTGCCCCGTAACGGACATCTGTCGGTTCATGTCGTGGTTACCGCGCCTGCAGGCACGAACTACTTTCTTTACGCGGGGCAGAGCCCCGAGGACACCGTCAAAATCAGGATTTACCGGGAGCACTTTGTTCCCTGCGGACAGGACTACTGCCCGGAATGGCTGACTGAGCAGCGCATGCCGTCGTTCGGTGCCATGCCGGAATCCATCTTCCGGCTGAAGGGCCAAACCACCCGCTGCTACCTTTTCGACATCTGGGTTCCGCCCGACGTTCCGCCACGCCGCGTGCGCATTGAAGCTTTGCTCAAAGTGGGGTACTGGCTGGTGGCGCCCATGGAGTTGCGGGTGATTGCGCCGGTGCTGCCCGATACTTCGGAACTGCCACAGGCTGAAGATATTGCCCCGTTGACAGCGCGCTCCAGCGATACCGCGCAGAGGCAACTGGCTCGGTACGTAATCGGCCTGCCGCCGGAAATGCCGCTCGGGATTCTGCGGGTGCGCGATATTCTGCAGAGAAACGCTGCCGAGGACATGTTCCTCGCACACAGTCGCGGCTTTCAGACCCCCCAACTCATGCTGCAATCGTGGATGCCGTTTGCTTTCCCGCAGACCGGCGCCGAGTGGTACCTGCGCGTTCGCGACCTGATTTATCGATATAACCCCTAAGCCGATACAATCTAACGTAGTGTCTGTTTCCCCCGACGAACAACTTACATACCTCCGGAAGGGTCTTTCGGAGATGATCCGCGAAGAAGATCTGAAGGATCGCCTCATCCTTCGCGCGCGCGAAGGTCAGGGCCTGCGGGTCAAGGCGGGCTTTGACCCCACTGCGCCCGATCTGCATTTGGGTCACACCGTGCTGCTGCGCAAGATGAAGCACTTTCAGGATATGGGTCACCAGGTTATCTTCCTTATCGGCGATTCGACGGCGATGATTGGCGACCCCACCGGTCGCAACGTCACTCGCCCTCCGCTCACCCGGGAAGACATTGAGGCCAACACCGAAACCTACAAGACGCAGGTCTTCAAGATTCTGGATCCGGAAAAGACAGAAGTTCGTTTCAACAGCGAATGGCTTGGCCAGTTCCGGTTTGAAGATATGATCCGGCTGTGTTCGCGCTACACGGTGGCGAGGCTGCTGGAACGGGACGATTTTTCGAAGCGCTACGCCGGCGGCCAGGCGATTTCCATGCACGAACTGCTCTACCCGCTCGCCCAGGGCTACGATTCCGTGGCGCTCAGGTGTGACGTCGAGATGGGGGGCACAGACCAGAAATTTAATCTGCTGGTTGGCCGCGACCTGCAGCGCGACTACGGCCAGTTACCGCAAATCGTCGCCACCACGCCGTTACTCGAAGGCCTGGACGGCGAAAAGAAAATGTCGAAATCGCTGGGCAACTACATCGGTATCACGGAGTCGCCCGAAGTGATGTTCCGTAAGATCATGCAGATCAGCGATGGCTTGATGTTCCGGTATTACGAACTTCTCACGGACACCAGCCTGAGCGAGATCGCCGCCATGCAGGAACGAATTGCCCGTGGCGCTCTCCATCCAATGGAAGCCAAGATTGAGCTCGGCAAACTGGTAGTGGCGGATTTCCATTCTGTAGCCGATGCGGCGCACGCCGCAGACCAGTTCAACCGCGTGGTGCGGCAAAAAGAAGTGCCGTCGGATATTCCGGTGCTCCCACTCCCCGATGGCGTTCGCACCGAAACAGGCGTGCATGTGGAGAAATTGCTCGCACGTGCCGGACTCGCCGAATCGGGCTCGGAGGCCAGTCGGCGTCGCAAGGCCGGAGCAATCGAGATCAACGGCGTGAAGGTGACGGACCTTGTTTACCCGGTTGCCGGACTCAGTGAGCTTTTGGTCCAGGTGGGCAAGAACTGGCGACGCTTCACGCTCAATTAGTTCACCATCACCGCTCGGGCGGTCGCTGGTTCGGCCATTGACTTGATCTGCAGCGCGGCGGCCAGGTTGAACAGGTCGTTTTCCGGAAGGGTCAGTTGCGGCGCGGGGTGACCGAACAGGTATCCCTGCATGCACTGGACGCCCAGCAGCCAGAGATTCTCCTGGATCTCCATCCGTTCCACGCCCTCCGCGATTACCGTGACGCCGAATTGATCGGAAAGTTCCACCAGCTTGCGGATGGTGGCCGCGTACATCGGCTGCTCCACATTCTGAACCAGGCTTTTATCCAGCTTGATGAAGTCCGGCCGGAGTTCGCAGACCATCTGCAGGGAGTTCGAACCGGCCCCCACGTCGTCGAGTGCGAAGCCGAAGCCCCGGTTTCGGTAGTAGTCGCAGATGCGGCGCAGGTGGGCGGGGTCCCGGACCAATTCAGATTCCACCACTTCGAAGACGACGTTTGCCGGCTTCATGCCGCTTTCGTCGAGTGTCTGCATGGTCGTCTTCAGGCACAACTCCGGATTGTAAATGGAAGACGGCATGAAATTGACGAAGTAGACCGCGTCAACAGACTGACGGGCGGCAGATCGCAGCGCCAGGCTTCTGGCATAGGAATCGAAGCGGTGGACTTCGTGCCGCACACAGGCCGCGTCCACGATCTCCGCGCCGCTGAATATCCTCCCCATTTGGAGCCGGATCAGGCATTCGTGGGCCAGCGTTGTGTTGGTCGATGTATCGACAATGGGCTGGAACCAGGTCATAAAGCGATCTTGTTCGAGTGCCAGCTCAAACCATTCTGTCTCGAAAACGCGCCACCATTCGTCGAGCGGTCGGGGAACAGGGAAGTCAGTGCCGTCATCCGTGAAGGCGCTGATCGCGCGGCGTTCCGGCTCCGAGAGCACCTGCCGCAGCAGTTCCACGATCCTGGCGTTCGCCTTGCCATTTGCTCCTGCCTTGCCGCTACCGGGCGACAAAAGCGTGAACAGATTTCCCTGTTGTTCGAAGACCAGACGGTGCTCGGCCAGAATTCCGCTCAGCAGGATTCCCATGGCAGGCGAGGCTGCCACCAGGTGAAACGTCGAGTCCTCGTCCACGCGACAGGACCGCTTACGGACACTGCAAAGAGTGCATGACATAACTGTAGAACTGATCGTCTGAAATTGGCGAAATCTTTAGGTTTCAATTCGTTCCGAATCGACATGGGACACTGGTAGTTCACAATGAACCGAAAGATCTACTACTGGAAGCTGCGGACCACGGAGTTGCAGCTGGGTGAACGGACGCTGCTGATGGGCGTCCTTAACATCACCCCGGACTCGTTCTCCGATGGCGGGCGCTTCCTTGACCCTGACCGAGCTTACGCCCGGGCACTTGAAATGGAAGAGCAGGGTGTCGATATCATCGACATCGGCGCGGAGTCGACCCGCCCTGAGTCGAAGAGAATCACGGCCGACGAGGAGTGGCAGCGCCTTGTCCCGGTGCTGAAACGCCTGCGGGATAAGCTGAGCGTGCCGATCTCGATTGATACTTACAAGTCGGAAATCGCGGAGCGCGCCCTGGAATACGGCGTACAGATTATTAATGATCCGAGCGGTCTTACCTTCGACGCAGGTCTGGCCAAAGTGGCAGCCAATGGCGACGCGGGGCTGATTCTCAACCACATGCGGGGTGCTCCGGAAACCTGGGGCAGCCTGCCGCCGCTGCCCGACGTGACCGGCAGTGTGTTGAAAGATCTGGACGCGACTACCAGCCGCGCGCGGCGCGCAGGGGTGGAAAAGAATCGCATCGTTGTCGATCCGGGCCTCGGATTCGGCAAGCGCAAGGAACAGAATTCAGAGATCCTTGCGCAACTGAGCCGTCTGGTGGAACTGGATTGCCCCATCCTTGCAGCCCCGTCCCGCAAGGCCTTTCTCTCCCACACGGGCGATGGCGGGGAAACGATTTTCGCCACCGCTGCGGCCGTCACCGCCGCCATTCTGAATGGCGCGCACATTGTGCGGATCCACGATGTGAAGGAAATGCGTGCGGCTGCTCTGATGGCAGACGAGATTGGCCGCCTCGGCTTTGTGGCACTGGTTTCTGACGATGAAGAAGAAGCCCGCTCTGCCATGCGGTCGCATGCGCGCGGCCCGAAGCCCCTGCCCGCCTACATGGGCGAAGAGAAGCACACCCCGATGCGGCCTCCCATGATGGCCCCCCAGGTGATGCGGCCGGCCGTCACGGAAAAGAAAGTGCCTGATGCCGTGGAAATTTCGGTTTCCGGGAATCCTGCTGTTGGGCCGGGCGAAACTGCCGAGCCTCTGATCGCAGCCGAGCTCGTTCAGCCGGCAGAAGGTTCGGGTGAGTCAGTTGAGACTGCGCCCGCAGAAGGCGCATCGCCGGTACCGCCCGCGCCGCCTGCAAAGCCGGTTGTGCTTCGCCGCGCCCCCCAGACTGAGCCTTCGAAAGGTTGGGGTGCCCCGCCGTCGCGTCCGGCGTATGGGGATGGACCGCCGCGGAAGGATTTCGGGGATCGCCCGCGTCCTCCGTTTGGCGATCGCCCGCCGCGTAAAGACTTTGGTGACCGTCCGTCGCGTCCGCCGTATGGGGATGGACCGCCGCGTAAGGATTTCGGGGATCGCCCTCGTCCTCCGTTTGGTGATCGCCCGCCGCGCAAAGACTTTGGTGATCGTCCGTCGCGTCCGCCGTATGGAGATGGACCGCCGCGCAAGGATTTCGGGGATCGCCCGCGTCCTCCGTTTGGCGACCGCCCGCCCCGCAAAGACTTCGGTGACCGTCCATCGCGTCCGGCGTATGGGGATGGACCGCCGCGCAAGGATTTTGGGGATCGCCCGCGTCCTCCGTTTGGTGACCGCCCGCCGCGTAAAGACTTTGGTGATCGTCCGTCGCGTCCGGCGTATGGGGATGGACCGCCGCGCAAGGATTTTGGTGGCGAACGACCGGCACGTCCGCCATTTGGTGGGCCGCCTCGGGGAGGCCCCGGTGGGGATCGCCCGTCGCGTCCTCCGTTTGGTGGCCCGCCGCGCGGTGGCCCCGGTGGTGGTTCCGGTGGGGGCAGGCCGCCACAGCGCCCGTTCCGCAAGCGCCCGTAGTTTCCAGCTGTATTGATCCATACCCATGGCCGGTCGGAGCGAAATCCCGACCGGCCTTTTTGGCCCGCAGATTGCTTCTCGGTCGCTATGGCACCCAGCACCGCAGACTACGTCCGTTACCACGAAAACATCGAAGTTCCGCATGCCGGTGAGGAGGAATCCTTTGCCGAACTCAGCTGCTCCATGCAGCATATTTCCAAACTGATTGACGACCGGACCCGCCACGCGGCCCGCTCTGTCCATGCCAAGAGCCACGGACTGCTCCGCGCTGAATTCCATGTGTTAGATACCCTGCCGGAAGATCTTGCGCAGGGCGTCTTCCAGCCCGGGCGCTCTTACCCCGCCATCATGCGATTCTCTACCGCTCCGGGAGACATCCTTCCCGACAGCATCTCCACGCCCCGCGGTGTTGCGATCAAACTGCTGGGAGCGGAAGGCCCCATGGTCTCCGGACACGAAGGTCAGGTGACCCAGGATCTGGTGATGATTAACGCGAAGAGCTTCCCGTCACCGGACGCAGCGAAGTTTCTGGAAGGCGTCAAGCTGCTGGAAAAGCATGTCGATGATTCCGAAGCGCTGAAGCAATTCGTTTCGACAACGGCCCAGGCAGCTGAGACCGTGTTGGAAGCGGTGGGTACCGAGAGCTCACTGTTGAAGGGTTTCGGGCATCTGCAGACCAACATTCTGGGCGAAACGTTTTCCACGGTGGCTCCCCTGCGCTACGGGGACTACATCGCGAAGGTCTGTCTGGAGCCCGAATCTGCCAATCTGCGGGACTTGACCGGCAAGCACGTGGAGGGCAGCGGCCACTCCAATTTGCGCGATGCCGTGGTGGAGTTCTTCAAGACAGAAGAAGCCGTGTGGGCGGTTAAAGTTCAGCTTTGCGTTGACCTTGAAAAGATGTCGGTGGAAGATGCATCGGTGGAATGGTCAGAAGAGTTGAGTCCGTGGCGAACTGTCGGGCACCTCACAGCTGCACCGCAGGATGCCTACAGCGCGGAGCGGCGGATGTTCGTCGACGAGCGGATGTCGTTCAATCCGTGGCACGCGATGGAGGCTCACCGCCCACTCGGTAATATCATGCGGGCACGCAAGCGGGTCTATTCCGCCTCTGCGGCGTTCCGGCATACGGCCAATGGGCAACCGGCAGTGGAGCCGCGCTCCATTTCGGAATTGCCGGCGTAAATATTTCCCCATTACCTGCCTATGATGAGAAGCATGACCAAGTATGATGCAATCGTCATCGGGACCGGACAGGCCGGTCCCCCCCTGGCTCGCAGGTTGGCAGCCGAGGGGCAAAGCGTGGCCGTCATCGAGCGGGACAAGTTCGGCGGTACCTGTGTGAATACCGGGTGCATCCCGACCAAGGCAATGGTCGCCAGCGCGCATGTGGCCCACCAGGCGCGCCGCGCGGCGGAGTTTGGCGTCTCGGTGGGGGACGTGAGGGTTGACATCGGGGCCGTGATGGCACGCAAAGAAAAGATTTCGGGCGCCTCCCGCACGGGCCTGGAGAAGTCTCTGCGGGAACTTGAAAACTGTACCGTCTATACGGGCCACGCCCGGTTCGAATCCGCTGCCGAGGTGGTGGCAGGCGACGACCGGATTTCGGCGGAGAAAATCTTCATTAATGTGGGCGGTCGTGCGTCGATACCAGATATTCCGGGCCTGGGGGACATCGGGTATCTCACCAACAGTTCCATGATGCACCTCGCTACGCTGCCAAGGCATCTGGTGATTGTGGGCGGCAGCTACATCGGGCTCGAATTTGGGCAGATGTTTCGGCGCTTCGGCAGTGAGGTGACCATTCTTGAAAAAGGCCCTCGCCTCATCCCTCGCGAGGATGAAGATATTTCCGAGGCGATTTTGGACATTTTGACCGGTGAAGGTGTGCACATCGAGTTGAATGCTGACCCGATTGACCTTGCGAAGTATGGCGGGTCGCATGTGCTGGTGGCCGCGGGGCGGCGCCCCAATACCGACGATCTGGGGCTCGAAAAGGCCGGAGTAAAAGTAGACGCTCACGGCTATATTCTGGTGGATGACAAGCTGCAGACTAATGTCTCAGGGATATGGGCACTGGGTGACTGCAATGGCAAGGGTGCTTTCACCCATACGTCGTATAACGATTTCGAGATTGTAGCTGCGAATCTGCTGGATGGTGACGACCGGAAGGTGAGCGACCGGATTCCGACTTATGGGCTGTTTATTGACCCCCCGCTGGGTCGCGCCGGCATGACGGAGGCCGAGGTGCGGGCATCGGGTCGGCCAGCGCTGATTGGCACGCGGCCGATGACGAGGGTGGGGCGCGCAGTGGAAAAGGGCGAGTCGCAGGGGTTCATGAAGGTGCTGGTGGACGCGGAATCGAAGCTGATTCTGGGGGCGGCAATCCTGGGCACGGGTGGAGATGAGGTGGTGCAGTCGATTCTGGATGTGATGTATGCGAAACAGCCGTATACGGTGATTCAGCGGGCCGTTCACATCCACCCGACCGTCTCTGAGCTGGTACCAACGATGCTGGGCGAACTAAGGCCATTGTAGTTTTGGCTGTTCCTGGGCTACGGTAGCGCCAGCGGTCTTTCCGCCGGTGGGTACGTACCTGCGCTTTCATGGGAATTTGTGGCCGGCAGGGTCATTCAGGCAGGCGGAACCGTCCATCGCACCTCGGGCTGTTAGTGTACGGTGTAGCTGCCCCCAACGTCATAAACTAAACCCATCCCCACGGGGGCACCCTCACCACCATGAACCGACGCAATTTCCTGACCCACTATGGCGGCGGCCTCGGCTCCATTGCCCTCGCCGCCCTCCTCGCAGACGAATCCCGCGCCGAAACCGGCCTCCACCACCCAGCCAAAGCCAAACGCGTCATCCAGCTCTTCATGTCCGGAGCCGCCTCCCAGGTCGATACCTTCGACTACAAGCCACTCCTCCTCCGGCGCAACGGCCAAAAATTCGACCCCGGCGGCAAAGTCGAACTCTTCCAAAGTATCCCCGGAGCCGTTATGCAAAGCCCCTGGCCCTTCCGCCCCCGCGGCCAGTCCGGCAAGTGGATCTCCGATCTGGTCCCCCACCTCGCTTCCTGCGCCGACGACATCGCCTTCGTCCACTCCATGGTCGCCAAATCCAACGTCCACGGCCCCGCCACCTTCATGCAAAACAGCGGCTTCATCCTCCCCGGCTACCCCTCCATGGGAGCCTGGATCTCCTACGGCCTCGGCAGCATGAACCAAAATCTCCCTACCTTCGTCATCCTCCCCGATGCCCGCGGCTTCGCCCCCAACGGCGCCGGTAACTGGACCGCCGGCTTCCTCCCCGCCGCCAACCAGGGGACGATGATCCGGGCCTCCTCACCCAACCCCATCTACGACCTCTTTCCTCCGAAATCCGCCGGCTACATCACGCCCGAAAGCGAAAAGGACAGTCTCCGCACCCTCAACGAAATCAACGCCCAACACCTCGCCACCCACCCCGGTGACTCCCGCCTCGAAGCCCGCATCGCCTCTTACGAAATGGCTGCCCGTCTGCAAATCAGCGCGCCGGATGTCATGGATGTCACCAACGAAACCCCCGCCACCCGCGCTCTCTACGGTCTCGACGACAAGGTCACCGAAGACTTCGGCCGCAACTGCCTCGTCGCACGCCGCATGCTTGAACGTGGAGTCCGCTTTGTCCAGGTCTGGAGCGGAGCCGACAACGGCTTCCCCCGCCGGAACTGGGACAGCCATGAAGACATCGCCAAAGACCACGGCGAAATGGCCGCCGGCATGGACAAGCCCGCCGCCGCGCTTATCAAAGATCTGAAGTCACGAGGCATGCTCGACGACACCATCGTCTACTGGACCACCGAATTCGGTCGCATGCCCTGCAGTCAGGGCGGCAAAGGCCGCGACCACAACCCCTGGGCCTTCACCTCCTGGTTCGCCGGCGGCGGTTTTAAAGGCGGCACCAGCTACGGAGCCAGCGACGAGTGGTCCTTCAAAGTCGCCGAAAAGCCCGCTTACTGCTACGACGTCCACGCCACTGTCCTGCACCTCTTAGGCATCGACCACAAGCGCCTCACCTACCGCCACAACGGCATCGACCGTCGCCTCACAGACGTCTACGGCGAAGTCCTCCCGGAGATCATTTCGTAGCCCGACAACCGGCTATCCGCCGGATTCCCCTGTGCCTTTTCCGACAGTTGGACAAGACTCCTGTTCCGGCATCCTTCGGTTGCGCTGTAGCATTAAGTTTCATGCCCGATTTGCCGACTGCGGACCTCTCCCGCCATCAGGAGCCTTTCGAAGCCCTCGATCTCCGCCTCCGCACCATCCTTCCCCCCGCTTATCAGGATTCCTATGAGGACGTCAAGCCCGTCTCCATGGGTTCCGCAGGACTCAAGTTCGCGCAGGATGGCAAAGTCGCATGGGATGAAATCTGGGGCTCGTTCTGCGATCTCGCAATGGCCGGCGGCCCTCCCCACAAGGGCACTCTGCTCGAACCCGCTACCCCCGCCGCCCTTGCCGCTCAACCCGCCCCCTCACGCCAGGTTGCCCAGGAAATCTGCCGCGGAATCCGAATGGTGACGTACCTTGCCGTCGAGCCTTTCCCCGCTCCCGGCTGGATCGGCGTCGATTGTGACACCTGGGGCATGGCCGAATGGTTCCTTCGCGCCATCGTCATGGAGAACGTCTCCGCGCGTTGCGAAGGAACCATGCTGTGCCTCCCCGTGGGCCCCGCATACCGGCTTGAGAAAGAAATAAAGAACGTCATTACCGCCGTCGCCAAGGCCTTCCATTACTGGGATGGCCACATTCCGCCTTCACAAAAAAAGACCATTGCCGATCTCTTCCGCGAAATGGCGTCGCATTCGCCTCTAATTCAGCCGGCATTCCTGCGCCACAACTCCCCGGACGCGCTGGACTGCACATTGCACAACCAAATCGCCGCCGCGATCCACCACTCCACCGGGCTCGGTCATTCCTCACATCAATATCCCGGCTGGCTTGGCATTGAGTGCCCCGACGTAAGTTCCGCGGTCTGGATCATGCGCGCGCTGGTCGCCAGCAATGTCCTGGCGCGCCGCGAAGCCACCGTTCTCTTCGTGCCCGTCAATAAAATGCTCGATCCCGAAGGAGAGAGGACCGTGCAGGCTGTTCACCGCATCCACAGGTTCGCAACCGAAGTGGGCATTCTTCCGAAGAACGCCTCGCCGACTGAGCTTCAGGGCTTCCACTGAGGCTGCACCTGCCGCTTATACGCACACCAGGTCATGCAGCCTCTGCTCCGGGTCATACAAAATGGGTTTGACAGCAGCCAGTTGAACCCTCCTGAATCCCATTTTCCGCACCACGCAGCATAAACTGATTGCAGCCTTGCGCCTCATCCCTTTACTACTCCTCGGCAGTGCCATCTCGCTGCCCGCCCAGCCAACCCTCTACGTGTGCGCCAGTGCGGCCAAAGAATACGTCGTCGGTGCCAAACTCCCGCCTTCCGGGCTCTTCCGGAAGATCTCCATCCCGCCAGGCAATTGGGAGCACGTCGGCTTCAACCATCCCTTCCTGTTCGCCGTCGATTCCGATCCCGCCGATCCCTCCACCCTCTATCTAGCCGCAGGCAACGGCCTCTTCCGCGCCGCCAATCGCGGCGACAAATGGACCCTTCTCACCGGCAGTGACGTCACCGAAATCCGCGACCTTGCCGTCACCCCCAACGCCATTTACTTCGGCTACAGCCACGGTATCCGCGTCACCCGCGACAAGGGTGCCACCTGGACCGAACTCGGGGCATCTCTTCACCGCAAATATACCGAAGCTATCCGCGTCGACCGCAGCAAGCCAGGCGTCCTCCTCGCCGGCGGCGAAGAAGGCATCTTCCGCAGTGACGACGACGGCCAGTCCTGGCGCATCGCAGGCGCCGCGGGATGGCAGATCATGCGCATCGAACAATCCCCCCAGGATCCCTGCTTCTGGCTGGCCACTACCCAGGGCGGAGGCCTCTTTGCTTCGCACGATTGCGGCAAAACCTTCGACAGCGCCGGCAGCGTGGGGGCCAGCCGCACCCTCTACGATGTCGCCTTTGACCCCACCACCCCCACCCGCATCGCCCTCGCCGGCTGGGGCCCCGGCGTGATGGTTTCTGACGACTCCGGCAAGACCTGGCAGGCACGCAACACCGGCCTCCCGCGCAACGACGCGCTCAGCGTTGTTTTCGATCCCGCCAAACCCGGTCGCCTCTACACCAGCATCCACGAAGAAGCCATCTACGTCTCCGAAGACGCCGGGAAAACCTGGCGCCCCTCCGGCATTGAAGGCAGCGACGCATCCCGCATGAGGTTCATCCCGTGAAGCTTCTCCTCCTGACTGTTCCGTTCCTGACACTTCTTGCGTTCCCTCTGGCAGCCCAGACCCCCCACTTCGAAGCCCGCAAAATGGCGATGATCGACGCCTATGCCCACTACCCCGGTCCGGGCGACCAGGGATATGGCCAGATCGCCGCGCGCCTCTGGAAGCACGAAGACCTCGCCTGGTGCTCCCAAAAACTCGAGCAGCTCCTCGCCGCCGGCCCCAGTGGCGACATGTTCTGGATGTACCCCGTCACAGCCGTCGCATACCTTGACCAGGGGCAACTCACCCCCTCCGCCCGCCAGGCCCTGCACAAGGCCTGGCGCACCTACATGCCTTATCGCGGAGATACCGAAAACCACTTCCTGCTTTACTACACTTCGCTCTATCTGATGAGTCAGCTTTGGCCGAACCTGCCAGGCGACCAGTGGTTCACCGGAAAGTCGTCCGAAGCCAACATGGAAGAGGCCCGTCAGTGGATCGAAGGCTGGGTCAAACTCACCACCACCCGAGGCCAGGGCGAATACGATTCCCCCCACTACATGGGCGTCTACCTCCTGCCCATCTCGTACCTTTCTGCCTGGGCCAAAGACCCCGCCATGAAGAAGCGCGCCACCATGATGCTCGACTACCTCATCGCCGACTACGCCCCCGAGAACCTTGATGGCCTTTACGTCGGGGCCCATGCCCGCGTCTATGAAGACCAGCTCGTCGAGAAGTGGAAAGGCGTCTCCTCCGACTTCGGTTACCTCTGGTTCGGCGTTGGACGCCCCCTGCCGTTCCCGAACAACTACACCCTCTACTACCTGATGGCCAGCGCCTACGAGCCGCCGCCGATCCTGCAGCATATCGCCACCGACCGCAGCGCCCCTTACACCCACTACGAACGCAAGCGCACCCGCAACCGCTGGCGCTTCAACGACGATCTTCACGGCCCCGTCTACAAGACCACCTACGTGCGCAAAGAATACGCTGTCAGTTCCGATCAGGGCGGCATCCTGCAGCCCATTCAGGAGCATTCCTGGGACGTGACCTGGTCAGTCCCCGACGCCCGTGGCATTCAGAACACCCTCTTCTTCGTCCACCCGTTCTCATCCGTGCACGAACTCCAGACCTACTTCGTCTTCAACCCGGACGGTGGCGTCGAAACCGTCGCCCGATCCAAGAAGACCTACGACTCCCCGGACAAGATCCTCGGCGGGTCCCCCTACGAAAAGATCTACCAAAACGAAGACACCCTCGTCGCCCTCTACTCCATTCCGCCAGGCACCCGCTTCCCGCACATCAACGGCTTCTTTTCGAAGGACACCGGACCCCTCCTTGAAGACCCCTCCGGCTGGATTTTCCTGAAAGGGGGCGATTCGGCGTATATTGCCTGTCGACCACTGCAACCGTACTCATGGAAGTCTGCTTCCGACGGCAGCAAACGGCTTTTTAGTCTTTATCTGAACAACGGAGTGGTGGTTCAGGCCGCCGCCCAATCGGAATACCCGACGCTCGCAGCCTTCGCGGCAGCGATTAAGCAGCTCCCGTTCGAATACAAAATGGACCCGGTTCCGACCGTCAAATTCCGTTCTCTGCGAGGCAAAGACCTCAACATCACCTACGGAAAAGATCCCGTCGACTACGGCAAATGGCCGCTGTTCGGAGGACCGTTCCTCGAAGCCGCTGTTGACTCCGAAAAGCTCACACTGAAGTACAAAAACGAACGCAGAGTGCTGGATTTCAAGGCGCTTACCGTTACATGTGCTCCGGGTGCGTGCACTGCGGGGCAGCCGTGAGGTGCTGGTTCCCTTCGTATTTCAGCTCGTCCGTGATGCCGACCTTCGACGTGTAATAGCCGTCCACGGTCATCCGTTTTAGCGTCACGAAGAATCTCCCGAGCTCAGTCTTTGGTGCCTCTTCTTCGTCGGCGGCCTTCGCGAGCGTCGCTTCGGGCGCATCCCGGAACGCTGCCAGCCCGGCCCGCCATTCGGCTCTGGCCTTCTCCGAACCCCGGCTCAGCATCATGTCCGCAAACGCCGGAACCCGCGCCTCCGTCGCCCCTGCGGAGTGGCTATCGGAGGGGATAATCACTTCCATGAGGCGCCCGACCAGAGCCTGTTCATCCGGCGTAAAATATTGAAAAGTATAGGCGTCATAGCCTGTGTCACCCCCGCAATGTGTGGCCCCGGCCAGCACTTCGGGAGCGGCTGCTCCGGCGGAAATAATCTTGATGAGTGTCCGTCGCTCCATCCGTTGTTCCATCAAAGTTCTCTCCGTTTGCGCTTGTCTTTGATGTAATCTGCAGCCCGCAACGACTGCGCCATGATCGTCAGCGTTGGGTTCTTCTCTGACGACGTCGGGAATGTGCTGCCATCGGTAACAAACAGATTCTTCACGTCATGCGACTGGCAGTAGCCATTGAGCACAGAGGTCTTCGGGTCTGTGCCCATACGGATCGTCCCGTTTTCATGACTGGCAAACCCGGACGGCAGCAGGGGCGGCGTGGCGGTCACATCAGCCTTCAGCATCGTCGTCATCTCCAGTGCCGACTTCCGCATCTCCGCGTAGATTTCCTTGTCCATGTCATGGAATCTAAAGTGCACAACCGGGATCGGGATGCCGTGTTTGTCTTTGGTGTCGGGGTCCACAGTCACCCGGTTGTCGGGGTGCGCCGTGACTTTGCAATAGCCGCCCATCATCAGGAATCCCGGCTCCATCTCGCGCACCCGCTGCTTGAACGCCGACCCGTATCCCCGAATCGCCCGCGCCTGGAACGGGAACATGTAGCCCGAGTAGTTCACCTGGAAATCGTAAGTACCTTTGAGCGACTTCGTGTCCCAGCGCGGGATCAGGCACTGGTCCAGAGCCCCGTCCTGGTTGCCGAGGGACTTGCCCTGCAGTTCCTTGAGGTACAGGAACATCTGGCCCGTGGAATGGCCGTGCAGGTAGCGACCAACAACGCCGCTCGAATTCGCTATGCCGTTTGAATTCAACAACAGGCGGGCGGATTCTATGCTGGCGCAACACACGACAACAATCTTTGCGCGGATTTCTTCTTCCTTCCCTGTGGTGCGGTCCACAATGGAAACGCCCCGCGCCAGCCCCGCCTTATCGAGCAGGATTTCGCGTGCCAGCGCATTCTGCCGCAGCGTCAGATTGCCGGTCCGTCGCGCCTTGGGAAGCATGCTGCCGGGAGTGGAATAGATAGCCGACACGTCACAGCCGTCCATGCAGTGCCCGCAGTAGTGGCACGCAGGTCTGTTGTCGTAATCCTTTGTCAGCAGTGCCTTGCGGACGGAAATGACCTTCGCGCCCATGCCCTTGATGTCGCGCCGGAGGATGTGCTCGCTGCATCGCAGCGGCAGCGGCGGCAGATAGTGCTTGCCTGCGGGCAGCGTGTCGATGCCGTCATCGTTCCCACAAACGCCGATCATCTTCTCGATCCGGTCGTAGTAAGGCGCGATCTCCTCGTAGCTGAACGGCCAGTCTGCCTCAATTCCGTTCAGCGACCGTTCCCGGAAGTCCGTCGGCGAGTAGCGCAGCACAACCGCGTTCCAGTGCACGGTGCGCCCGCCCAGCACGCGGATGCGATCCACGCTCACGTTGTCTGACTGGTCGTAGCGGATGGACGTACGAACATCGCCCTGATAGAAGAGATCCTGTTTCTCGCTGCGGTAGCCACGCGATTCCATTTCGTAAGGCCAGCAGTGGGAGCGAAACTCGTGCGGCTTTACTTCGGAGCCCGCTTCGAGCAGGATGACCTTCGCGCCGCCTTCGCAGAGCTCTTTGGTAACAATGCCGCCTGCGGCACCGGAACCGATGACGCACACGTCGTAAATTGGGGATTGCATGGGCGAACTACAGTTTATGCTGTCTGCTCGCCGGTTTCCATCACACTGTTCTTACGTCCGAATGTGAAGTAGATGACGAGGCCGATCGCGAGCCAGACGAAGAACCGCAGCCAGGTTTCGAGCGGCAGCGCCAGCATCAGGATGAAGCAAAAGACAATTGACAGGATGGGCAGCAGCGGGCACCACGGCACCCGGAAGCCGCGCTTGCGTTCGGGCTGGGTCTTCCGCATCACCAGTACGCCTGCGGAGACCACGATGAAGGCAAACAGGGTACCGATATTCGAGAGATCGGCGAACGTTCCGATATCCCAGATGCCCGCAGGGATACCCACAACCAGCCCGGCGATCCAGGTGCTGATGTGCGGGGTACGGAATTTTTTGTGGACCCTGCCGAAGAATTTGGGCAGCAGTCCGTCTCGCGACATGGCGTACCAGACACGTGCCTGGCCGTACTGGAAGACCATCAGCGACGAGATCATTCCCACCAATGCGCCCAGACTCACCCAGCCGCGGATCTTGTTCATGCCGAGCGCCTTGAGCGCGTCTGCCACGGGCGCGGCGCTGTCCAGCGTCTTCCAGTTCGCGATACCGGTCAGCACCAGAGCGACGGCGATATAGAGAGTTGCGCAGATGACCAGGGTCGCGATGATGCCGATGGGCAGGTCACGCTGCGGGTTTTTGCACTCTTCCGCGGCGGTGGAGACGGAGTCGAATCCGATGTAGGTAAAGAAGACAATCGCCGCGCCGGTCAGCATGCCGGAGTAGCCGTTGGGCAGGAACGGGTGCCAGTTCGAGATCTTGACTGCGTTGCCCGCCCCGATGACAAAGATCAGGATGGCCGCGATCTTGATCAGCACCATGACGTTATTGGTTTGGGCGCTTTCCTTCACGCCGCGCACCAGGATCCAGGTCAGCAACATCAGGATGACCAGTGCAGTGAGATTAAAGACACTTCCGGTGTAGACTCCGCCAACTATGGGCGGACTGGCAAAAGCCTTGGGCAAATGAATGCCGAATACGCCCTCCAGCAGGTCATTGAAATAGGCGGAGAAGCCCACGGCAACCGCCATATTGGATACGGCATATTCAAGAATCAGATCCCAGCCGATGATCCAGGCGAAGATCTCACCGAGCGTTGCATAGGCATAGGTGTACGCGCTGCCCGCGATGGGGATCATCGAGGCCAGTTCGGCGTAGCACAATGCGGCGAAACTGCAGACGAAGGCCGTTACCAGAAACGAGAGGGAAATGCCTGGTCCCGCACCCAGCCTGCCGACCGTGGAAAGCGCATTGCCGCCGTTGAGCAGCAAATCCAGGATCGGCGCGTTCAGGATGGACTTGAACTGTAGTGTCTGGCCGGCGGCCGCAGTGCCGGTGAGGATAAAGATGCCGGAGCCGATGACGGCTCCGACACCGAACGCGGTCAAACTCCATGGTCCCAGCGTTTTGCGCAGGCGATGTTCGGGATGTTCCGAAGCTGCTATCAGCGCGTCGATACTGCGGGTACGAAGGAGCCGATTCAACGTTAGCGCTTCCGGGACTGGCCTTTGACCATGACCTTGACTTTCTTCTTCATGGAGCCACGGGCGACGGTGGCGGGGCGCTTGGCCTTGGCCGGCGCTTCTTTACGTGCGGCGCGCTTGGCGGCCTTGCGTTCTTCGGGTGCTTCAATCGTTTTGGTGTTCATCTGTTCTTAAGACCTGCGTACTTTTCTACTAATTTTTTCAACCCGTGGCGCTGGAAGCTGACGAGAACTTTCGCATCGTCTCCCTCGCCCTCACGCCGGACAATTGTTCCGGTTCCGTATTTGGGGTGTTCTACTACTGTACCTGTTTGTGATGGACGTTTTGTAGTGGGGGGTACTTTGGGCAGTTCCGTCTTCGGTTTTACGGGCGGAATCAGGGTGGAGGGACGCGGCCCTGACATCGGGTTTGAGACGGGTCCGGAATTGCCGAAAAGTCCTCCCTGCACCGGTGCCGGAGGTCGCGTGGAGGGCGGCGTCGGCCGTGGGGATGGTGTTGATACGGTGCGGTTTAGCTGAATTGCGGGAACGTCATCCCAAGGCATCCGTTCGTCGTCAGGGACGGGTCTGGCAGGGGGCTGCGCGAGGGGCTTTGCAGCCGGTGGAACCGGGCGGCTGAGTGGTGATCTGGCGACGGGCTGGGCGGTTGGCCGCAGCGGCGTGCTGACGCCGCGATCCTTAAAAAACTGTTGAACGTTTTCGACGGAATTGTAAGTCTTACCGGTGTAGAGATTCTTGCGGGCGTCCTGGCGGACCTGATAACGCTCTGTCGAGACGTCCACCTGCGACATTTCGTCGGACTCATCGACGCCCATGTTGATGACCAGGTTTTGGGGGACTTCGGCCAGGAAGCGGGACTTAATGGTGCGTTCCTGTTCGCCTCCGCCAAAGCGCCGGCGCAACTTCGCCCAGGTGAGGATCAAGCGTTTTTCGGCGCGCGTCATGCCGACGTAGCACAGGCGGCGTTCCTCTTCCATCGCGGCTTCGCTGTTCAGAGAACGGCCATGAGGGAACAATCCTTCTTCCAGACCTGCCACGAACACGGCGGGGAATTCCAGACCCTTGGCGTTGTGGATGGTCATCAGCGTGACCTGGGCGGCTTCGTCGAGCGAATCGGAATCGGCCACCAGAGCCGCGTGGTCCAGGAAGTCCGCCAGCGTCTCGCCGCGCTCCACCGCTTCGGCGGCGGCGTTCATGAGTTCGTTGAGGTTTTCGAGGCGCGCTTCCGAATCCGGAGTACCCTCCTGCTCCAGCATCCTGCGGTAGCCGGTACGGTCTTCAATAAATGCCAGCGCTTCGTTGAGAGGTTTTGCCGCCACCGTTTCGGCGAGCTCGAGAATTAGTTCGCGGAAGACGCGCATGGCGGAGTGTGCCCGGGTGCCGAACTGGTTGGTTTCGAGCAGCTTCCCGATAGCGTCCCACAGGCCGATGCTGTTGTCTGAAGCGAACTTTTCGGCCTGTTCGAGAGTGGTCTTCCCGATGCCGCGCGCCGGAACGTTGATGATGCGGCTGAGACTGATGGCGTTCGCCTGCGACGTGGCTACCTTCAGGTAGGCAATGACGTCTTTGACTTCGGCGCGCTGGTAGTAACTGGTGCCGCCCACCACGTTGTATTTGCGGCCATAACGCCGCATGGCTTCTTCAATCTGCCGGGATTGAGAGTTGGTGCGGTAGAGGACGGCGACGCGCCAGTCTTTGTGCTGGCGAAGGATTTTTTCGGTTGTGTCCGCGATGAACAGCGCTTCGTTTTCGGCATCGTGCGCGGGGTAGACGGTGATCTCGTCGCCCTCGTCCGCCTCGGTCCAGAGCCACTTCCCCTTGCGTTCCTTGTTGTTGGCAATGACCACGCTGGACGCTTCGAGAATGGTCTTCGTCGAGCGATAATTCTGTTCGAGGCGGATTACCTTTGCGCGCGGGAAATCCTTCTCGAAATCGAGAATATTGCGGATATCGGCCCCGCGCCAGCTGTAAATGGACTGGTCTTCATCGCCCACGACACAGATGTTGTCGTGCCGCTGCGAGAGCAGGCGCATGAGTTCGTACTGGCTGCGGTTGGTGTCCTGATACTCGTCGATCATGATGTGGCTCAATCGGCGATTCCAGGCGTCGCGTGTGTCCTGGTCGTGATACAGCAGACGGACGGTTTCGAGCAGGAGATCGTCGAAGTCCATCGCGTTGGCGAGGCGGAGAGCTTTTTCGTACTCCTCGTAAACTGCGGCGACCCGGGTCATACGGGGGTCCGTGGCCTTGCTATAGAGTTCCTGCGGGGTTTCTTTTTGGCTTTTGGCCTGGCTGATCTGGGAAAGCGTTGCCCGGTGCGGCATCGCCTTGTCGTCGAGGCCCATGCGCTTGTAGGCGGCCTTGATGATGGAGAGTTGGTCGTCGCCATCGTAGATGGAAAAAGTGCGGGTAAAGCCGGGACGGATGGAGGCGAGCGGGTCCCCGTCCCGGCGCAGCAGGCGCACGCAGAAGGAGTGGAATGTAGCCAGTTGCGGCGGCGAGTTGAGGGAGACACCGTCGAGCAGCCTGGCGACGCGTTCACGCATCTCAGCGGCAGCTTTGTTAGTAAAGGTGACGGCCAGAATGGCGCTGGGCGGCACGTGTTTCGCGGTGATGAGGTGTGCGATGCGGTTGGTGATCGCTTTGGTTTTGCCGCTGCCTGCGCCGGCAAGGATCAGGACCGGTCCTTCGGTTGTCGCTACGGCTTCACGTTGTTGGGGATTGAGGCCCGAGAGAAAGTCCACTGAAACTCTATTTTCGCATTGGGCGGATCGCGAAGAGGTCAGCGCGTTTCGAGTCTGGTGACGCGCTGATCCATGCGGGGGAGTAACGCGATCACTGCATCGGGTTTGGTGTCGATGACGCCGAATCCAGGAGAAATCTCCATCCGCGTCACAAGCAGAAAAAGCCATTACGGCCGGCACTGTGATCGCGTTCATGAACGTCTCTATGGTGGTGATAGTCTGCTGCGCTCTAATGAGAATCATGGCATGGACGAAACTGGCGGTCCTGAAGGACCTGCCACCGGGCACTCTGATGGAAGTGGAGCATGGCGAGGACATCGTGGCGCTGTGCAATGTGGGGGGAGAAGTGCGCGCGCTGCACGGGCTTTGTCCGCATCAGGGTGGGCCTCTGGGAGAGGGCGTCCTGAACGGGGAAGTCATCACGTGTCCCTGGCATATGTGGGAGTTTCATTCAGGTACGGGCACCTGCGGATTTAATGCTGCGCTGAAGGTTCCCGTGCTTCCGGTTCGCGTCGAAAACGGCGAAGTTCTGGTGGACCTTGCCTGAGTTACCTGAGGTTGAAACAGTGGTTCGTACGCTGCGGCCCGCGCTGGTGGGGCGGCGAATCCTGAATGCCGAGTTCGGCCAGTTGCGGGTGCTGCGGGGGTTGCCAACGGATACCGCACTGGCGCTGGCAGGGCAGCGTGTGATCGCGATTGAGCGGTACGGGAAGTTCATCGCGATTCGGCTGGAGCGCGGGTTCCTGGTGGTGCATTTGGGGATGACCGGGAAGCTGCTGGTGGGCGCGGAGCGGACGAAGTGGACGCATGCGATTTTCACGCTGGATGACGGCGTGATGATCTTTGATGATCCGCGGCAGTTCGGGCGGATTGAATATGGCACGGAACTGCCGGAGCGTGTGGCGGCTTTGGGGCCGGAGCCGCTGGAAGTCTCGCTCGCAGAGTTTGGGCGGCGCGTGAAGGAGAAGCGGTCGCCGATTAAAGCTGTATTGCTGAATCAGTCGGTGGTGCGGGGCGTGGGGAATATCTATGCGGATGAGGCTCTGTTCCGTGCGGGGGTGAAACCGATGCGGGTGGCAGCGGCGCTGGGGAATGCGCGGATTGAGAGGATTTACAATGCCATGCGCGAAGTGCTGGCGGAAGCTATTGAGGGCAGGGGATCGTCGGTTTCGAATTACGTGGATGCGGACGGAAATAAGGGTGAGTTCCAGAATTCGCACCGGGTTTATCAAAGAACAGGAGAACCTTGCGTCACCTGCGGCGGGCCGATCAAACGGATCGTGCTGGCGCAGCGGGGCACGCACTATTGCCCGAAATGTCAAAGGTGAGCGGGGTCGCGGCGGAAGGCGTAGAGGACGCCGCCCAGGGGGTGGTTGAGGGCGACCGTCAGGCCGCCGGAGCGGTTGTGGCAAATGACGCATCTTTGCTGGCTGGCGAACACCGGTCGCGCGGCGATTTGCCATGAATCAACTTTCATTTCGAAGCCTGCACCGCCGTCTTCAAAGCTCCTCATGGCTCTTTGGGCAAGTGGATAGATCACCTTCCAATCCGGCATGGCATCGGGAGGTGCCGCGGGGTTTCGTGCGGTCGGATACCAGGCTGGACGAGGTGTGCCTGCGGTTATGGCGGCGGGCCCTTTCATTGCCCGAAAGTTCGGCGCGGATAAAGGTGATTCCTGCGATTCCCTCCCCACGAGGTAGAGCCCGACCTGCAGGTGATTTTTCTCCATTGCGGCCAGCGTCTTCGTTTCTTGCGGCTCCTCGGGTACAAAATCACTGGTTACGTTGAAGCGAGGCCGAAAATGTTCGCCGAGTGAATTGGAACTCGCCATTCGGTTCATGCCGAAGTTTCCGTCGGCAGTCTCAAAGCGAAGTTGGATGCATCCGTTGAACTCGTCGATCAGGGCAAGGTTGCCTGGCGGGTCGCTTGTCCGACCAGCCCCGAGAACAACAGAAAGCAGCAGCAGCCATCGCATATTTCCAGTACTCCTGGCTGAATGAAGATGGCCGCTGCTGAAGCGTTGAGGATTAGTCGAAAAAGAGCGGTTTGATGTGCCGGTCGAAAAGGTTTTCGGTCACGTTGCGTGAGATGGACTCTTCACTTTGCCTCAGCATGCTGAGGTAGCGTTCACCCATTTTTGCGGCGACCTTGTAGCCGACATGCAACAGCTGGCGCACGTTGGGGTTGAAGCCGGGATTGGACTGGACGTGGCGCAGCGCGTCGGTGTACTGTGCAGCTGTCCAGTTATTCACGTCGGCAGGCAGCGGGAGCTTCGCGTAGTCGATGTCGATAACCGAAGCGTACGGGGCGCAGAGCTCTTCTTTGTGGTCGTACGCTTCGGAATAGACTTCCTTCGCGAGGGCGAGACCCTCGGGTCCGGCTTCGGCGAGGCCGATGAGTTCTTCAAGCCAGGTAGTGCCGGCGGTCTTGAGGTGCAGGCCCGCGCCGGTACGCTTAATGGCTTCGCGGATGGCGGCGTAGATAGAGAATTTATCGCTGCCGGAGTGGACGCTGAGCTTCAATGTTTCGGGCAGTCCGTAGTGCCGGATGGCGTGGGCAATGATGGCGAGATCGTCTGAGAATTCCTGGGTAAACTGTGCGACGTCGCCGACGTAGTCCACGCCTTTGTTGAAGCGGCCTGTGAACTTGGGAGCGATGGTCTGTATGGGAATCTTTTCGTCGGCGATCAGCACCAGGATGACGAGGAGTTCCGGGGGCGTCTGGGGCGCGTCGGTCTCATCCATGGAGACTTCGGTGATGAAGTTGTCAGCACCTTTGATGGCTTCGATGTGGCGGTAGATCTTGCCCGCTTCGCGCACGGCCACGAGATACTTCGCAGCAACCTCGGCTGCGCCGGGGAGTTCGGGATGCTTCTCGACGAAGGCGGCGATGTCTTCAGCTGAAGCGGGATTACCAATGAAATGCGCAACATCCAGCGTGTAGAAGTCGCTGGGCGCGATGAAGCGGTCGACGGTGTCGAGGTTGATGTGGTCGGCATCGACATGCCATGGTTTTGTCCAGCCGGCCTGTCTGACGGCGATCTCAGCGGCGGCGGTGACGCTGGCGGGTTCGGAACCGACGATGAGGTGTTCACGGTTGGATTTGTTCCAGACGGGAACGATGTCGATACCTTTTTCGGCGGCGAGCTGGAAGGCGTGGAGCTGTGCTTTGGCCTGGTGGGCGAAACGGTCACCGACGCCAATTGTATATTTTTCTATTTTCATCATGATATTTGAGTTATTCGAATGAGATTTGAACTTTCACGAAAGCGCCGGGGTCGTCGCTCCAGGCCTTGAGGGCCTCGCCTGCCTCTTCGACGGGCACGACCTTCGAGATGATGGCGTCCACGGGGAAGCGGCCCCCGCGCAAAGCGTCGATCACAGTGCCGAATTCGTCGAGAGCGTTGCGGGAGCCGAGGATGTCGATCTCCTTCATGACGAAGAGGCGTGTTTCGTAGTCAACGGGCTCTTTGGCATAGCCGATGTAGACCACGCGGCCAGTGAAGGCGACTTCTTCGACGGCCATGCGGAAGGTGGCGGGCATGCCGACAGCCTCAATGATCACGTCGGGCCCCAGGCCTTCGGTGAGCGCGGCGAGTTCGTCATGCACGTTGCTGATTCGGCTGTTGATGGTGTGGGCGGCGCCTGCCTGTCTGGCGACGGCGAGCTTGCGGTCATCCACATCGATAGCGATGACGTTGGCGTTCTTGTAAGCGGAGGCGGCAATGGCTCCAAGGCCAACCACGCCGCAGCCAATGACGGCCACGGTATCTTCCGATGCGACGCGTCCGCGGGCCGCGGCATGAAAGCCCACGGAGAGCGGTTCCACGACGCTGAGTTCGGGAATGCTGAGGCCCTCGGCCACGTAGATCTTCTGCCATGGAGCGGTGAAGTAATCCTTCATGGCGCCTTCGCGCTGCACGCCAAGGGTCTGGTTGAACTGGCAGGCGTTGACGCGTCCACGTTTGCACGACGCGCATTTACCGCAGTTGGTATAAGGCGAGAGCGTAACGTTCAGCCCTGGCTTGAGATGCGCGGGAACAGCGTTGCCGACTTCCTGGATGGTGGCCGCGATTTCGTGGCCAGGGATGCGCGGGTAGCTGACGAGCGGGTTCTTGCCACGGAAGGTGGAGAGGTCGGTGCCGCACATGCCGACGACGCGGGTGCGCAGGAGGACTTCATCGGGGCCGGGCACGGGCCGGTCTAGCTCGGCGATGCTGGTGCGGCCGGGTTCGTTAATAATGAATGCGCGCATGCTACTGATTTACACCCGAACAGAGGAAGCCGCCGTCGACAGCGATGCACTGGCCCGTGATGTAGCTGGCGGCATCGGAAGCCAGCAGGACAGCGGCGCCCACCAGTTCATCAGTTTGGCCGAAGCGTCCCATGGGGGTGCGCATCAAAAGCTCCTTGCCGCGTGGGGTGCCATCGAGCAGGGCTGCATTGAGGTCGGTGCGGAAGACGCCGGGGGCGATGGCATTCACATTGATGCCGTGGCGAGACCATTCCACCGCGAGTGAGCGGGTGAGTGAGAGCACGGCAGACTTCGACGCCGCGTACGCTGCGACCTCGTAGAACGCGACGTAGGAGTTCAAAGACGCGATGTTGATGATGCGGCCCTTGCCACTGACTTTGAGGGCTTCATAAAAGGCCTGGCAGGCTCGCAGGGTGCCGGTCAGGTTGGTATCCATGATGCCGGTCCACTCGTCTTCGGATATGTCTTTAGTGGGAGTGCGCTTGATGCGGCCGGCGACATTGAGCAGAATATCGACCCGACCGAATTTGGTGACGACGGCGTCGCGGAGAGAGTCAATGGAAGCGCGGTCAGCGACGTCAACGGTGTGGGCGAGGGTTTCGCGGCCTTCGGCTTTGACGAGTGCGCAGACTTCGGCTACATTGGCCTCCCGGCGGCCAGTGGGAATGACATCGGCACCGGCTGCGGCGAAGCCGAGAGCCATGGATTTGCCGATACCTGAGGTGCCGCCGATGACAACGGCGACTTTGCCTGAGAGGTCTGTGAAGTTTTTGGGCATGATGATAGAGGAGGTCCTGGGTTTAAATTATCAGACTACTTGTGGCTGGCCCGGGAGTTAGCGTTTACGTACTACCTTGACTTTAGCCATCGCGGCAGGGGCAGTCAAGCAGGGTTGGCTGAAGGAATCATTCAGGATTCGTGAACGATTCGCGTGGTGTTCCGGGGATGGGTCAGCTTCCATGGTTGCCCGTGATACAAAGGCATCATGCATCGGCGTTCCTTCCTGAAAAACACCACGGCAGGCCTGGCTTTCGCGCAGGCTGCGTCAGCCCAGAGCTCCGTGGGGACGGGCATCAAGCTCGGGTTTGATACCTACTCGGTTCGCGCGTTTAAGTGGAAAGATATACAACTGCTGGACTACGCTGCCAGTCTGAAGGCGGACACAGTTCAGATTTCCAGTTCCGATGACTATTCAAGTCTGGAACCGGCGCATCTGGCCAAAGTGAAAGCCCGTGCGGATCAGCTTGGGCTTGAGATTGACGCAGGGATTGGATGCATTTGTCCGGTCTCGAAAAGTTGGAAGGCGGCGGGGAAAACGCCGGAGCAGATCACCATCGACGGCCTGAAGATTGCGAAGGCAGTGGGGGCGAAGTCGATGCGTTGTTTCATGGGGTCAATGGACGACCGGCGCAGTGACAAGCCCGTTGAGTACTTCATGGACGCGACGATCAGGGTCTTCAAGGCCGTTCGGTCGCAGGCGCTTGATATCGGTGTAAAAATCGCGCTTGAAAATCACGCCGGCGACATGCAGGCCAGCGAGACGCGGACGGTGATTGTGGAATCCGGCAAGGATTTTGTGGGGTCCTGCCTGGATACAGGGAACCCGATGTGGGTAATGGAAGATCCGCAGGTGACGCTGGAGATTCTGGGGCCTTACGCTCTCACCACGCATGTGCGGGATTCCGTGGTCTTCGAGCATCCGCGCGGGGCGGCTGCGCAGTGGGTGGCGCTGGGCGATGGCATCATCGACTGGCACGCTTTCTTTGCCCTTTATCAGCAGGTGTGCCCGAAGTCGCTGCTGCAACTGGAGATCATCACGGGGCGGCCTCCCCAGGTGCTGCCTTATTTCGAGAAGGACTGGTGGAAGTGGTTTCCAAAGATGCCGGCAAGCGAGTTTGCCCGGTTCACGGCACTGGCGAAGAAGGGGCATCCGTTCATGGGCTCGATGGTGATTGAAGATTCACCGGGCAAAAAACCAGCCGAGTACATTGAAGCCCTTAAAGAGCAGCAGCGTACGGACCTTGCGCGCAGCATGGAGTTCGCGCAGAAGCAGCTGGGTGTTGGGATCCGCTGGAAGTAAGTTTCCCTTCTTGATTGTGGGTACAACATAATCAAAGCTCTACAACTGAATCGGGGTGTTAAGCACGGAGCGTAATCTCAGCCGCCAGTCGGTTACGGAGGCCATCGGAGTCCATCACCAGACAATCGGATATATCGAACGCGGGGACTAAATTCCGAGTCTGGACCTTGCTTTTCTTTTGCCCGCAGTCTTTGGCGTGCCGGTCGGGATGATTTTCTCGCGGCAGCCATTTGAACCGCAGAGCGGGGAGCGCCCCAATCACGCTGCCCGGGGCAGGTCACCAGGGCTGAACGTCTCGCCGATCCGTGACAGTGCCGAGCGGATTCTTGTCTTGACTGTTCCCAGAGGGACGCCAATTCTGGCCGCGATTTCCGTGTGGGTGTAGCCCTCGTAAAAGGCCAGGTCGATGGCCTGCCTCTGTCGGGGAGGGAGCGCTGCGAGGGCTTGGATCATGCGCTGCCGCAGAGAGTTTGCTTCGTGCTCCTGCTGTGGGTTACCCATTTCTGAAATGCCGACGTGATCTTCGAGGCTGGTTTGGCATCCGCTCCGTTTGATGCGGCGCAACGTATCGAAGGCCCGGCTCCGGGCGATGGTGTAGAGCCACGCGGAAGGGCAGGAGCGGTCGGGGTCGTAGGTGGATGCCTGAAACCAAAGCTGCCGATAGACATCCTGCACCGCCTCTTCTGCACTCCATTCATCCGGGACGATTTTAAGGACGTAGCGACGGAGCCGGCCACTGGTTAAACTCCACAGTTCTTCCATCGCGGGTTGTCGATTTTGGGCAATTTCCTTCAACAGCACTAGAAACCGCTCGTCTGCAACGGTGAAATTCGGCACGCCAGCTTTCTAAGCACGCTGGTGGCCATAACACCCATTTCTCACCATTCGGTCACGTTTTGTGATAGTCAGCAGATCGGCCAAATAGCGACCTGGCGGAGGACTAAATAAAAAAAATCCCCTGCGACTTTGATGGCCGGAGGGGATTGTGGTTACAGCGGATTCTGCTCGTTTAGAAGACAAAGCGGAGCGCACCCTGCATCACGCGGGGTGCGCGGGTCGAAGTAACCTGGCCGAACAGCGCATTGACCTGCTGGCCGGTTGTGAGGTCGTAGCGCGCGGTTGCGTTCAAACCCGAGTACTGCGTATGGTTGAACACGTTGTAGGCCTCCCATCGGAACTGGAAGTAACGGGCGTCCGACTTGAAGTTAAATCGCTTGTTGATGGAGACGTCGTTGTTGTTGACGCCCGGGTTGCGAACGCTGTTTTTCGAGGCATTGCCCGGATCGCCTCTGCCCGGTACGGCGAAGGCCGCTCTGTTGAACCAGGCGCCGAAGGTGGAGCCATTGACGTTCGGGTTGCCCACGATGTTGAGACGCTGGCCGTCGCCACCGCCCGTCATGTCGGTTCCCTGCACGGTGCTGAAGCCGACGGCAAGGGGACTGCCGCTGACGAACTGGCTGACACCGCTCAGGATCCACCCATCAAACATGGTGCGCACGAGCAGATTGTTGGGCAGCTTCGACGAGGCTTTTGGCAGGTTGTAGGTGTAGTTGAACGAGACGTTATGCGTCTGATCCGCGCCGTTAAAGCCATAGCCCCAGGTATGGAGCGGGCGGTAAATCGGCACGCTGCTGTAATCCAGGTATTTCGAGAACGAGTACGACATGCCGAACTGCAGGCCGCTGTTGAAGCGCCGGTTCACGGTCATCAGGAGTGCATGGTAGTTGGAGCTATAGGCGTCGTCGGTCCACGAAACGTTGTTGTAGCCGGGCAGCGGACGGAAGAAGTTATCCGGCAGCGAGTTGCCTGTGCGCGTCGCATCGTTATTCTGAACGGCGAAGCGGGCACCATACGGAATGGTATTGAGCGCCAGAGTTTGCGGTATGTGTTTGCCCAGCACACCCAGGTAAGAGACATCGGCGAGGAAACCGTGCGAGAGATCCTGCTGAATTCCGAGAGTGACATTGTAGTTATTCGGAATCTTATTGCCGATATTGAAGCCCTGCGTGTTACTGGGCGACAGAACGCCGGAGGTTTGCAGGAAGCTGCGCATGTCGCCGTAATAGGTGATCGGCGTAAAGATGGCCGGCGGGTTGTTGACCTGATTGCTCCACTTGCTGACACGCAGCGTGTAGAGGATGGAGGCACCACCCCGGATGGCGGTTTTGCCGTTGCCAAAGGGATCCCAGGCGAAGCCGAGGCGCGGTCCCCAGAGGACGGGCGGCTGGTTCACGAAGCCCTGTGGCGTCTTGTTGTCGCCATAGGTGACGCCACCCGGGGCTGGATTGCCAACACCCGGAACAAAGAGGCCAATGTAGGCAGCCGGGAGAAGTGCGCCGGTGCGGGGATTCTGCGCCTGGCGAACGCCGCCGGAAATGACGGGCTGAAAGAGCGGGGGCGCCTGGCTGGCGTCATAAAGATTGCGCGCAAAGACGGACTGCTCGCCCGCCCGGTTCGGATGCATCTCGTTGGTCCAGCTCCAGCGGACGCCGTAGTCAAGGGTGAACCGCTTGTTGACCTTCCAGCTGTCCTGAAGGAACCATTCGACTTCGGACTGGCGCATGTTGGCGCCGTAGCGCTGGTTGGATTCCGTATAGCTGTTGAAGACACCGAGCGCCGCATTGGAGAACGCGTAATTGCTGTCGAGCGGATTCAGGGTGTTCTTACCGAAATCGAAAGTGCCGCTGAAGGTGCTTTGCTCGCCCTCATACTCGCGGATGCGGTAGAAATCGCCCCCCATCTTGATGAGGTGGGTTCCCTTGGTCCAGGAGACGCTGGTGTTGATGTTGAAGGTAAAGTCAGTGCCACCGGTCAGCAGGCGGCTGTCGTAGCTGACGTTCGGGGCGCTGGGCACGCCGCCAAACGAGTAGCGTGGGATATACCCGGAGACGTTCGCCTGCGGGAACCACTGGCCCAGGTTGTAACCGATGGCTGAGCGGGTGACCTTCTTCAGCTCACTGCCCGGGCTGTTGTTGCCGTCGTAGGGGTACCAGGCTTCGTGGTTGTGACGAACGCCGGCGTTGTATTCCATCACCACGTTGGGGCTAAACACGTGCGTACCGACGACAGCAAGTCCCGATTCAGTGAAGCAGTAGCATTGCGCGAAGAAGCCGACAGGGGTTGCTCCACCCGCGACCGCGTAGCCCTGCTGTTTTGCGGTCCAGGTCTTGCCGCGGACATACAGACGGTCCTTGTCGGTGGGCACGTAGTCGATCTTAAAAAGCTGGCTGCGCTTCGGTTCAGAGCGAACTTCCTGAATCTGGTAGTTATAGTTGCCGCCTGTGATGGCCCGGTTATCAAAGTTGGGCAGGGGCAGAATATTCATCAGCGCCTGTCCGTTCGGGTTGAGGCGGGAGGTGGGGATTTTATTGCCGGCGAACTGAGCCCCGTTGGTGGGGTCATTGACGGGGATCAGCTTGCCGCTGACGTCCAGGGTGTTGGAAAAGTCGCCGACCCGTTCAGCTGCAGAGGGCATAGTGATCTGGTTGACCGCGCCCGGGACGCTTTGCAGCCACTGTTCGATATTGTAGAAGCCGAAAAGCTTATTGCGGTCGCGGTTCCATTTGCCCGGGACATAGATGGGGCCGCCAATGGTGGCACCGAGCGTGTTGTAGCGGTAGCGCGGGCGACGAACGCCGTTGCGATTGCTGAAGAAATCGTTCGCATTGAGGGCGTCGTTGCGGATGTAGTGGTAGCCGGTGCCGTGGAAATCGCGACCGCCGGACTTGGTGACCACTTCCACAATCGCGCCGCCGTTGCCGGCATACTCCGCCTGGTAGCTGTTGAGGATGACTTTCACTTCGCCGATGGCGTCAAGCGTCGTCACGCTGGAAAACACGTTGGGTGAGCCCTGATCATTGCTGACAACACCGTCGACGGCGAGAATGTTCGTGCCGGAACTGGCGCCGCCGATGCTCGGGGTGCCCGTGCCGAACTGGCCGCCGACGGAGTCCTGATCGGCCTGATATTGGACGCCCGGGATGGTGCGGAGCAGGGAGACAACGTCACGACCGCGGGCGGTGAGGCTTTCGAGTTGCTTCGAGGTGAGGACCGCGGAATGTTCCGTGCTGTCCGTCTGAACCTGAGCCGCTGTTGCTTCGACGCTGATTGTGTCGCTGACAGCACCGATCTGCAGTTGGATGTCGCCGAGGGCAACGCGTTCGTTCGCTACTACCGTAATGCCGGTACGTTCGGCAATTTTGAAGCCGGCGTGTTCAATCTTGAGCTTGTAGGTGTCAGGCTGTACGGCGATGAAGCTGAATGCGCCCGCGTCGTTGGTGGTTGATGTGAATGCCTGGCCGGTTTTGCCGCCGCTAAGCGTGACAGCTGAGGCGGGGACGGACTGGCCGGAAGGATCGAGAACGGAACCGGAAATGGTGCCGGTCACGGTCATCTGGGCGGTTAGTTGGGAAGCGCAGAGCGCAGTAAACAGAGAAATACAAACAATGTGTTTTCGGAGGAAATTGATCATCATGGACCCCTTGCGGGAACGACGCGAACCCTGGAAATGCGTGGTCCGAATCTATCACAGGGTTGCGGGCTGGTCAAGGAGTAAACGATAAAGCGATAAAGAAGGCCTGGCTGACGCAGATCAGCGCAGAAGACGGATGTGATTTGGTAGGCGCGGCAGGGCTCGAACCTGCGACCCTTAGCTTAGAAGGCTAATGCTCTATCCAGCTGAGCTACGCGCCCATCCTATCCCTTGATTGTAGCCTGAAAAGGTATGTTTCCGCCGCAAAAGCTTCCAGTTCCCGGTTGAAATCGGCGTTCCAGCGGTTGAGCTGGCTGTGCCGAAGGTTTTCAAGCAACTGCACTTTGCGGTTTGCTTCGGTGAGCAGGCTCATTTGCGCTGCCAGGGACTGCTCTGCTTTTCGCGCCTGTGTTTCCAGGTCTTTAATGCGCCGGATTGTGTGTTCCGTGTAGGCAGCCCAGGATGCCAGCGACTCTCCGGTCGTGCCAGGCGCGGAAAGCTCCATGGAACCGCCAATGAGGCTGGTGCGGAGAGTCTCGATCGCTGCGCGCAGCTCCCGGAGGAGATTGGCCGCGGCTGCAACGCGGGACTTCTCCAGGTCGCGCTGCGTGGCGCGCCATCGCTGCGCCTGTTCCAGCCGAAACCGATAGGCCTTCATGTAACCATGCCGGCAAGCGTACCTAGTTGTTTGATCGTATCCGGCACCGGGGAAACATCATTGGCACCCTGTCGGAGGAAGTTCATGATTTCGGAGCGCGTTTTGATGGCGGAATCGAGGCGCGGGTTGGAACCGGAAACGTAGGCACCCAGGTTAATGAGATCTTCCGACTGCCGGTAAATGGCGAGTGCCTCACGAACTCGACGGGCATGTTCGGATTCCTCCGGGGTCGCGAGTTTTGATTGCAGGCGACTCACCGAATCGAGTACCTGGATGGCGGGGTAGTGACCAGCAGCGCCCAGTTCGCGGGCGAGCGTGATGTGCCCGTCCAGAATGGAGCGCACCGCGTCGCAAATGGGCTCATTGAAATCGTCACCTTCCACCAGAACGGTGAAGAATGCGGTGATGGAGCCGGTCGCGAAGTTGCCGGCGCGTTCACAGATTTTCGGGAGCAGGCTAAAGACGGACGGTGTGTAGCCCTTCTGACTGGGTGGTTCGCCTGCTGCGAGGCCGATTTCGCGCTGCGCCATGGCCAGGCGCGTGATGGAATCCATCACCAGCAACACGTCTTTGCTTTGATCACGGAAATACTCGGCGACGGCGAGAGCCACGAAGCAGGCGCGGACGCGGAGCGGGGCTGGCTGGTCTGAGGTGGCCACGATCACAACGGAACGCTTCATTCCCTCTTCGCCGAGATCGTGCTCAAGAAACTCCCGCACCTCGCGGTTGCGTTCGCCGATGAGCGCAATGACGTTCACATCGGCGGAACTGGAGCGCGCCATGGACCCCAGCAGGGTGCTTTTGCCGACGCCGCTGCCACCGAAGATGCCGATTCGCTGGCCTTTGCCACAGGGGAGAAGTCCGTCGATCACGCGAATACCGGTGGCCAGCCGATGCTCAATATGGGCTCTCGAAAGTGGATTCGGCGGGAGCGCGTAGAGCGGGCGGGTTTCGGCGGAGAGGACTGGGTGCCCTCCATCCATCGGATTGCCGAAACCGTCCAGAACGCGACCGAGCAACTGCGGGGAGACGTCAATGTCGCCTTCACTGCCACGGGCGACAATGGCATCACCGAGGCATAGTCCGCCGGTGTCTTCGAGAGGCATGGAGAGGACGCGGCCGTTGCGGAAGCCGATGACCTGGCTGCGGATTCGGCGACCGCCGCGGGTGCGGATTTCGCAGAAGTCGCCGATGGCCGAGGCAGGGCCTTTGGATTCCACGATGAGGCCTACCAGTTCGACGACCTCCCCTTCCATGCGGACTGGTTCGAGACGCTGAATGGCGTTGCTGTAACGGCTGAAATCGATGTCGGCGAAGGCGGTCATTTGGAGACTCCGGAATGGGTAAGGCGATCAGTCAGGCCACGGGTAATTTCTTCGAGCTGCGAATCTACAGAGGCGTCGATGACACCCTCATCAGAACGGATAATCAGGGTGCCTGGCGCGCAGTTCGGGTCGGGCTCCACATGGACCCTGTCTGTCTGGCCGGCAGGCAATGCATTTTGGATGGCTGTGGCGAAAGTGGGGTGCACGCTGATGCGGTACGATTCAGCGCGCGCCAGTCTTTCAAAGACGACGCGGGCAAGGGCGTTGAGGGCGTTCGGATCGACGCTGACCTCCCGGTGCAGGATGCGTTTGGCGATCATCAATGCCAGGTTTACAACGTCCTTCTCGGCGCGGCGCCGCATCTCCGGGCGGAGGCCGATCAGTTCGGTGACCGAGGCGTTAACGCGCTCGATCACCGGGCCGATTTCGGTACGCGCCTGCTGATCGCCCTGTCGGCGCCCGATTTCGAACGAGTCCCGCTTTGCTTTGTCCAGTTCGGCGTGGAGATGGCGTACCTGGTCGCGGAGATCGTGCAGTTCCGAGTCAGTTTGAGCGGCATCTTCCTCCGGCTGATCGGTGGTCTGCGGCAGGTCGAAATGATGAGCGGGCCGGAAGATCAGGGGTTCGGCCCGGTCGGCGTCCTTTCCGCTGATAATCCTAGACAACATATTGCTCACCGACCGTCCCCTTGAGCGTGATCACTCCCTCGTTTTCAAGCTGGCGCACGATGGTGATGATCTGCTGCTGGGCGGTTTCGACCTCCTTGATCCGGACTGGACCGAGGGCGTCGATGTCTTCTTTCATCATCTCGATGGCACGACCGGACATGGTCGCAAAGAAATGCTCCTTGAGGCCTTCGCTGGTTCCCTTCAGCGCAAGAGTAAGGCTCTTGCGGTCCACCCTGGCCAGGATTTCTTTGATCTGGTTGACGTCGATCAGGAGCATATCTTCGAACACGAACATCAGGTGTCGGATAGTTTCGACGAGGTTTGGATTATGGCGCTCGATGACATCAAGAATCTCCTTGCTGCTGCCTGAGTCAAGGCGGTTGAACATTTCCGAGACGGCTCTGACTCCGCCGTAAGACTCACGACTGAACTCACCGATCGCCTGGAGTTTTTGGCCGATCACCGAGGCAATTTTGTTCACGATCTCGGGCGAGATCTGGTCGAGGTTGGCCATCCGGAGTGCGACGTCGGAACGCATTTCCGGTGGCAGCGACACCAGCAGGCCGGCGGCTGCCGATGCGTTGAGGTGGGAGAGGACCAGGGCGATCGTCTGGGGGTGCTCATTGTGGATAAATTTGGCAAGTTGCTGTGGGTCGGCTTTCTGGAGGATATCGAGGTTGGCGTAGTCCCCCCCCATGGCCTTCGAGAGGCGGTCGATGAGTTTCTTCGCAACTTCGGGACCGAAGGCGGTCATTAGCATTTTCCGCGCGTAGTCCATGCCGCCGCGCACGACGAAATCGTGCGCCATCGTCATTTGGTAGAACTCTTCAAGCAGGACTTCGGCGTCTTCGGAGGAAATAGCCTCAAGTCGCGCCACTTCCCTGGAGACCAGCTGCACCTCGTCCTCAGAAAGTTGCTTCACCATCTCAGCGCTGACTTTGTCGCCGAGCAGGATGAGGAGCATTGCGGCCTTGCGTATTCCGGTGAGATTTTCGGTGGGCTTTGCTGGTGGATTTGCGATCATCAGGCCCTCTTGACCTCTGTATCCGCCACCCAGGTTCGAAGAACGTTGGCAGCGGCGCCAGGATCCTTCTGAACCGATTCACGGATGTGTCTTACAAGGACTTCGGTCTTCTTGGTGTTGGCCGGAAGTTTGATGCGACCAAGTGCTTCTGCCTCGAGTTGCTCCTGTACGGCCTGATTGTCTTCCATTTGTCTTTCGAGCCGGTTCTCCACGCTTTCCAGGGGGCCGACGGCGGCATGTGCTGCAACAGGCAGGCTGGGCGCAGCCTGGTCCACGGGCGGGGCCAAAACACTGATCGTCTTTTTCCGGCGCAGGAAGAAGAAGGCCGCCGCCAGCAGAAGTATGATCCCGCCTGCCACGCCGCCGAGTACGGAGGGCTGGTTGAAATTGAATGTGAACGGCGGTGCGGGCTTCACCGGTGCGGGTGGCGCCGGGGGCGGTTCGGCGGCGACGGACGTCTCGAACGGGACGGCCTCCACCGTGAGCATGTCACCACGCGTTTCGGTAAAGCCGGTGATTCCGGCCACGACGTCGCGGATGCCTTTGAGGACTTCGGGGGCCGGCTGAACATAAAACTTTTTTGCCTTGGGGCCAACACCCTCCCAGCGGACTGCCTGGTCCACCAGAACAGTAGTTGAGATGCGCTGAACAGAACCTTTGGGCAGCAACGTCTTCCGGATAGTCCGCCCGGGCTGGTAGCCGATATTCTCGGTTTTTCGCATCAGTCCGGTGGATCCACCTGCCAGCCTGGGCGACGGCCCCAGGTTGCTCGCCGTACCGGGAGTACCGCCGGCGGAACCGGACGCGGTCGACTCTTCCGTGGTCTGAGAGGTGAGGATGGTGGATTTCGAGGAGTCGTAGAGTTCTTCACTCTGTTCAGCGCTGGTGAAATCGCAGTCCACGTTGATGCCGGCGTGGAATTTACCTGCTCCGACGAGGGGTTCGAGCGCGGCGTTGATTCTGGTGATGAGTTCAGATTCCACCTGTCGTCGGAAATCGAGGTTATCGGACGCTGTTTTTGCGTCGCTGTCGTGCGGGTCGCGGGGACGATTCAGCAGGCGACCGGAATCGTCGATGATAGCCACCGATTCAGGCGCCAGGCCTTCCACCGCGCTGGCGACCAGATTGGCGATTGCCGTTATGTTGGCGCCGGAGATGACGGACTTCCTTTTGAGGCGGAGAACAACCGTCGCTTTAGCCGGTTTGTTGGCGTCGAGGAAAACGGAGTCTTTGGCGAAGGTCAGATGAATACGCGCCTGACCGACTTCGGAGAGTGTTCCGACTGTCTTTTCCAGTTCGCCCTCCAGGGCGCGCCCGAAGTTGACCTTTTCGGCGAAGTCGCTGGTGCCAACGTTCAGGCGGTCGAAGAGTTCGAAGCCGATGCGACCGCTTTTGGGAAGTCCGGCGCCTGCCAGTGCGAGGCGCGCTTCCGCCAGTTTCGCGGAAGGCACCGAAATTGTGCCTCCCGACTCATCCAGACGATACTCGATTGAGACCTCGCGGATTTTCTGTGTTACTGCGGCTGCGTCCCCCGGATCCAGGCCGGTTGAAAGCTGTCGGAAATCACTGTCGTGCCGCCACTTAATCAGGCCCAATACCGCCGCGCAGACGAGAATCGGCACGACGATCAGCGAGATACGCTGGGCCATGCTGAGTGAATTCCAGATGCGCGTTAGTTGATTCATACCGGAGCCGGTGTTACCGCAGTGTCAGTCGTTTGTGGCGTCCCGCATTTATATCGGCATTCGCATGATTTCCTGATAGGCCGAAACGAACTTGTTGCGAACCTGCTGGAAAAGTTCGACTGACAGTTCCGCCCTTTGGGCGGCAAGGGCGACGTTGTGGACGTCGCCCTTGCCGCCGATGAGGAGCTCATTCGCCGCAGTTTTGGCAGACTTCTGCGCCGATTCCACCTGGCTGATAGCGGCACCAATGGCATCGGCAAACCCCGTGCCGCCCGATGAAGCGAGCGCACCCTGGGAAGAGGACAGCGCCGATGTAATTGCGTTCAGAGGGAGTATCATCAGTCGTCCTAACGGAACAGGTCAATTGAGCGCGCAATCATGTCTTTCACGGAGGTGATGGCCGCGACGTTTGCCTGGTAGCCGCGGGAGGCGCTCATCAGATCCACCATTTCCTCGGCGGGATTGATTTTTGGAAATGCCACGTACCCCTGGGGGTCGGCATCCGGGTGACCGGGGAGATACCGGCGCTCGGGGTCGCTGTCATCAATCGTGATTTGGGAGACGGTTACGCCCCGTTGCGGAGCAGCGGT
>JBBQDH010000015.1:0-42274 GCA_038319515.1 Bryobacterales bacterium | reverse complement strand
CACCGTGCGTGTGACCGCCAACCATCGCATCATAGCCTGCCTGAACAGATGCGGGAAAGACATCCGGATTGTGGGAGAGCAAAAGATTCGTCGCGCCGGGCAAAACCAGTTTGTCTGCGCCGGGAAGATACCGGGTGCGATCAGAGAAACGCTGGAAGTCCACGCCGGCAACGTTGAGAACCCCATTACCCCATTTGAGGGGAACGGCTTTGCCGCGGAGGAAATCCAAGCCGATTTTCGCGCCTTCTTCAGTGGTGTAGTCCTCGCTGCGGGCGTAGATTTCATGATTGCCCAGGCAACCGAGCAACCCGGCTTCCGCGCGGAGGCGGCCCAGTTCCCGAATGGTGGCATCGAGCGGGTCACCCTGTTGAGTGATCAGGTCGCCGGTGACGAGCGTCAGACGGGGCCGGAGCTCATTTGTCATGTCGACCACTCTGGCCAGATCGCGGACGGTCAGAAACGGGCTTACGTGCAGGTCGCTGATCTGGGCGATGCGAAGACCTTCCAGATCAGGGTGGAGCCCGGGGATGGGAAAATCCACCTCTTTGACTTCGAAGGCGGTGCGTTCGATGAAGGCTCCAAACCCTGCAATGACAAACGGGGCAGCCATGGTGGCCGTCGCGAAGGACTGGACCACGGCGCGGCGCCCGGTTGAGATGATGGCTGGCCGGAGCATGAGTCGCGAGAGGGCGTAGACATTGACGGCAAACAGCGAAGAAAAGCCCCAGATGATGGCGAAAGCGACGGAGTAGTAACTGACGAGAGGTGAAACCAGTTTCCCCTCGTACTGCAGGCCAAAAAGGTCAATGACAACGCCGCCACATGTGACCAGCATCATCAAATAGAGCAAGGACCTGGCCGCGATCCACAGAGGCCCGGAAAAACGGCGATCCCAGTCACGCCTGAGGAACCAGGCTATCTGAAACTGGCTCACCGCAACGGGAATGCAGACCACGAAATTGAAGAGGTGGTGAGGGCGCACGGAGGGTCTATAACGATTGTAGCGGCAGTGTCAGGGCCAGTTGCGCGAACACGGCCAGGGCGGCGCATACGGCAGTCTCGGCACGCAACACAGAAGAGCCCAGCGAGGCTCCGGTCCAGCCTTGTTCGGCGAACTGGCTGCGCTCGGGGTCTGACCAACCGCCTTCGGGGCCGACCGCAAAGGCCGTGACATCTCCAGCTTGCAGATGCAGAGCGCGGACCAGGGCGGGGGCGCCGGGCTTTTCATCCAGCCAGATCCGGTGATTTACCGGCTGCCGGACGGCCACCGCGAATTTCAGGGGATCGTCAATTTGCGGTGCCCGCAGGCGGCGCGACTGTTCACTGGCCTCTTTGGCGAGGCGGCGCCAGCGCTCGACGCGTTTCGTTGCGCCCTGGAGCAGGCCTTGCTCGGTGCGCGCCGCATCCACAGGCACGATTCTTGTCACCCCCAATTCGGTGGCTTTTTCCACGGCCCATTCGAACCGTTCGAATTTAATAAGCGCCAGATAGAGGATGACTTCCGGTAGTCCGCCGCCCGACTCCAGCTCTTCGTCAACGGAAAAGCGCACTACGCTCTTCCGAACTTCCGTGACGGTGGCAAGCCAGACCGAGCGGGAATCAGTGATTTCGAATTTCTGCCCTGTCAGCACCCGCAGCACGCGCGCCAGGTGGTGGGCGTCGTCGCCCGACATTTCCGCCCGCCCGTCGACTACCTGATCCACAAAAAACCGCCTTCGCGCCATGTACAATAAACTACGCCACCCCAATGATTGCGCTGCTTCGCGGGACCCTGGTCGAGAAACACCCTAACCAGGTGATCCTTGATGTGGGCGGCGTCGGATACGACGTCATCGTCCCTATTTCCACATTTTCAAAGCTTTCGGAGACCGGCAGCGAAACCAGGCTGCGGATTCATACGCACGTCCGGGAGGACGCGCTGCTGCTTTACGGGTTTCTCACGCTGGATGAGAAGAATATGTTCGAGAAGCTGATCGGAGTGAGTGGAATCGGGCCGGGCCTGGCGATCAAGGTACTGAGCGGCATTGATGCGGCCGATCTGTTGACCTCCATTCGGCGCGGAGAAGTGGAGAAGCTGGTGCGGATTCCTGGCGTGGGGAAGAAGACGGCGGAGCGCATGATCCTGGAGTTGCGGGATAAACTTCCGGCGCCAGTCGGGGACGAAGGAGTGCCGCCCCCGCCTTCGCTTTCGGCACTCGACGAAGATGTTCTCTCCGCACTGCTCAATCTTGGATGCGCCAGGCCGGCGGCCGAGGTGGCTGTTCGCAAGGCCCGGGCCGCAGGCGCACCGGATGCCTTTGAACCGCTGTTTCGGAAAGCGCTGGAGTTGGTGCGCTAGATGGCGGACGTTGATAAGAGCAGGTTGGTCTCCGCGCTGGCGGGGGCGGATGAACAGCAGTTCGAGGTGGGGCTGCGCCCGCGGCGTTTAGCGGATTTCACAGGTCAGCCGCGCCTGAAAGAGAATTTGCAGATTGCCATTGATGCCGCCCGCAAGCGCGGTGAAGCGATGGACCATGTGCTGCTGTACGGACCGCCTGGCCTGGGAAAAACCACGCTTGCGTCCATCATCGCGCAGGAGCTGGATGTCCCGTTCACACAGACGTCCGGCCCGGTATTGCAGAAGAAACTGGATCTCTCCGGCATTCTGAGCGGTATTATGCACCGGCAGGTTTTCTTTATCGACGAAATCCATCGTCTTTTGCCGGATGTGGAGGAAATGCTGTATACGGCGCTGGAGGATTTCCATCTGGATATCCTGATCGGCACGGGGCCTGGCGCGCGCACCCATTCGATCCCGCTGCAGACGTTCACTGCCATTGGCGCAACAACGCGGCAGGGCCTTGTCAGCGCGCCGATGCGGGGACGCTTCGGACTGGTGCTGCGGCTGAACCTGTATGACGTGCCGGAACTGACCCGCATTGTAAAACGCTCCGCGAAACTTCTGGATACGCCGATTGACGATGACGGGGCTGAAGAGATTGCCCGCCGTGCGCGCGGCACACCGCGTATCGTGAACCGGCTGCTGCGAAGGGTTCGGGATTACGCACAGGTTCGGGCGCATGGCCACATCACGATGGGCGTGGCGCAAACGGCTCTCGATCTTCTTGAAGTCGACCGTTTTGGGCTGGACGAGATTGATCAGAAGATCATGCGGACCGTGCTCGAAAAGTTCGGCGGCGGGCCGGTGGGGGTCAACACGATCGCGGCGTCCATTGGCGAAGAACCGGAGACGATTGAGGAAGTATACGAGCCCTACCTGATTCAACTGGGCTTTCTGCATCGCTCGCCACGGGGCCGGGTTGCCACGGAACGCGCCTACGACTATTTCAATGTGCCCCGACGTTTTGGCGGTGTGGAGCGCCAGCCGGAACTGTTTTGAAGATTGTCTACCTTGGTCTCGGCTCGAATGTAGGGGATCGCGAGGCGATGCTGCTGGCCGCGCTGAAGAAGCTCGACATTCCGGGGATGCATCTGAAACGGGTGTCGGGCCTCTATGAAACCGAGCCCGTAGGGCTGCGAGATCAGGCGTGGTTTCTGAATCTGGTGGCCGAGTTCGAAACGAACCTGATGCCCAAACAGTTGCTGCACCGGGCGCTGCAGATTGAACGGGCGCTGGGACGGAAGCGCACAGTTGTGAACGGCCCACGCACCATCGACATTGACGTTTTGCTCTATGGCAATTCCGTCATCGACTGCGAAGAGCTGGTGGTGCCGCACCCGCGCATGCAGGAGCGCCGGTTCGTGCTTGCGCCTCTGGCGGAGCTGAGCCCAGGCCTGCGGCATCCGGTGTCGGGCCGAACGGTTGCAAAAATGCTGGACGAGCTGCACGGACAGACTGTGAAGAAGCGCGGTCCGGCGAGTGCGGTGATCCCTCCGGGGAATTAACGGGTTCTGTGGTTCTTGCCGGTGGCAAGTGCGAAGAGCCCTGTGCCCAACAGAGCAATCGTGCCGGGTTCCGGGTCGGACCGGGTCGAAAGCCCTCGGGCTTCTGATAGTTTTCATGGCCCGCAAGGCCATTCGGGCAGATGATATCAGCGCCTCCAAGATGGACCTTCAATGGGGTTGCCACTCGCCCCGAGTTTTCACAACGGCATGAACGGGTTTGATGAGAGTTAGATCTCGCGCATGCATAAAAAGGTGTGGAGGATTGTAGAGTGACAGGTCTGCCTATCACGTTTCGCCGACCGGGTTTCCGGTAAATTCCAGGAGGAAGACACCTAAACCCATTGCGGCGGCGTTCAGACTGACCGGCACTGCGAACAGCATGGACGGTACTGTTCTCCTGTGCGTTAATTTCCTCCCGAATCCGGTTAAAAGACCGGCAGGAACGGGAATACTCTCCGGCAACCGGCAAGTCAATCCATCGGTGAGAGAATGAAGTCGGAATGATTCCTTTAAGGTGGTCCCCTAAGCTGCTGCTCAGCTTGAGGGACTACTCGGCGCAGAAATTCACCCAGGATCTGATCGCGGGGCTGACCGTGGGTCTGGTTGCGTTACCGCTGGCGATGGCATTCGGCATCTCTTCCGGCGTTACACCGCAAGCCGGCATTTACACTGCGGTGGTCGCAGGCTTCATCATCTCGGCACTGGGCGGTTCCACGGTTCAGATTGGCGGACCGACCGGAGCGTTCGTCGTGATTGTCGCGGGTATCATTGCGAAATTCGGCGTTGCCGGCCTGGCGCTTGTAACGCTGATGGCGGGAATTATTCTTGTCGTGATGGGCGCGACCGGTCTGGGGGCGGCAGTTCGGTTCATCCCCCGCCCCGTCACCATCGGCTTCACAAACGGCATCGCGCTGCTGATCGCATCGACGCAGATCAAGGATTTTCTGGGTCTCAGGACGCCGCCGGTGCCAGGCGAATTTCTGCCACGGCTGAAGATGCTGGCGGAATTCGCGGGCACTGCCAACTATGCCGCGATTGCAGTGGGGTCCGTCTCGCTGGGAATCATCCTGATGTTGCCACGCATGACAAAGAAGATTCCAGGCTCGATTGTCGCGCTTGCCCTGACGACGCTGGCTGTCACGCTATTCAAACTACCCATAGAGACCATCGGCAGCAAATTTGGCGGGATTCCGAGTGGCATGCCGGCCTTCGCATTTCCGCCATTCAAGCCCGAATACATTCTTCCGCTGCTCCCCTCGGCCCTGACTGTGGCGCTGCTGGCCGCGATTGAAAGTCTGCTCTCCGCCGTGGTGGCGGACGGCATGACGGGCGACCGGCACAATTCCAATGTTGAACTGATTGCCCAGGGCATCGCGAACATTGTGTCCCCGCTGTTTGGAGGGCTTCCGGCAACGGGGGCGATCGCGCGCACCGCGACCAACGTGCGTTCGGGCGCGCAAAGCCCTGTATCGGGGATGGTCCATGCGCTCACGCTGCTGATGATTCTGCTGGTGGCCGCGCCTGCAGCCCGTTTTATTCCGCTGGCGACGCTCAGCGCAGTGCTGTTCGTGGTGGCGTACAACATGGGCGAGTGGCATGAGATCGGCGTGATCCTTCGGCTTTCGAAGACCGATATTGTTGTCTGGGCCGCCACATTCGCGCTCACGGTGCTGGCCGATCTTACCGTCGCGGTGGAAGTGGGCATGTCGCTTGCGGCGCTGCTGTATATCTACCGGATTGCTGAAACCACCAGCGTGTCGCCGGTGACCGAGGAGTACATTCGCGATGGCCAGGCGCATGTGTTGCAGGACAAGGTGGTGCCGCCGTACGTGCGCATTCTCCGCATCCACGGGCCGTTCCTGTTCGGTACGACTGAGAAGCTGATTGAGGCGACGCATGATCTGAGTGACTTCCCACAGGTGGTGATTCTGCGCCTGCGGAACATGACGGCGCTCGACGCCACCGGCTTGCACGCGCTCACGGTTCTGGCGAAACGCCTGCGCAATTCGGGCCGTATTCTGATTCTGTGCGGCGCACGCGACCAACCGGCAAAACTATTGGCGCAATCGGAACTAACGGAGCAGATCGGGCGGCAGAACATTCTGCCCAATGTGGACGCGGCGCTGGAACGGGCGAATGCCGCTCATGCCATGGCCGGACGCCAATAGAAATGGGCATGCAGAGCGTGAACAATGAGAAGGTCTCCTGGCTCAGTGTGAGGGTGCAGGATGTTCTGCCACTGGTGCTGTTTGCGGCTCTGGTGGCGCTGGCGCACAACGGCCTGGAACGCTTTTTCCTGGGCGCGCTGGGCCTGTTGCAAATGCTGGAAGGGCGGGTGGCGTGGTTCGGCACGAACGCCGGGCGGGCTGTTTCCGTCATGCTGCAATTACTGGCCTGCTACATGCTGCTGGGCTGGACCGCAACCCTTGGCAGCGAGTACTTCCCCGTGCTGCTGCTGCCGGTCATCTCTACCGCCACTTATATGGGCTTTGGTGCCACAGTGCTCTTTTCCGGGGCGACGATCGTGGCGTACCTGTCTTTCCTGCTCTATGTCGACTGGAGCCAGATGACGATTGGTCCGGAGGCGATCCACACCCTTGAGGTCCGCTGTCTGGTGCTGGCACTGGGGGCGATCCTGGTGAATACGCTGGGCGAGGCGAAACGGGGCGAGTCGTTGAGATACAAACAGGCCGCTGAGCAGCTTGCCGTGGCTAACCGCAGCCTGGTGGATGCGGAGGCTGCCATGCGTCGCACGGATCGGCTGGCCGCGCTGGGACAGCTTTCGGCGGGGCTTGCACACGAGCTGCGGAACCCTTTGGGCAGCATTCGGGGATCGGCAGAACTGCTGGGGCGCGCCACATCGAAAGACAACGAGGTGGCAAGAGAGCTGGCACAGATTATTCGTGAGGAAGTGGACCGCACGAACTCGCTTGTCACGCGGTTTCTTGACTTCGCGCGACCGCTGGAGCCCCGCCGCGAGAATGCGGATATCACAGCCGTAATTGACCGCGCCGCGAATCACGCGAGGGTGTCCCTGATTCGCAACTACTCGCCCGAGGTGAATTTCATCCCGCTGGACCCGGCCCTGATGGAGCAGGTTTTCATTAACCTGCTGACCAATGCCGCGCAGGCTTCCGCGCCGGATGCGCCAATCACGGTGGCGACGCGCGCTGCGGGCGACGGGGCAGAAATCAGCGTGATCGACCGCGGCTGCGGCATTGCACCCGAGAAGATTGAAACCGTCTTCAACCCGTTTGTCACTGATAAACAGGGCGGTACGGGGCTTGGACTGGCTATCGTCGCGAAGATTGTCGACGGGCATGGCGGTAAAATAACGGTGGAAAGCGAACGCGGCAAAGGCAGTACATTCCGGCTCTGGTTGCCCCTGCATCCCCCACAATCCGCATGAAGAAACGAATTCTGATCGTTGAAGATGAAGACAAGCTCCGCCGCATTCTGGAGCTGCAACTGCTCGATTCCGGCTTCGATGTCGTGAAGGCGGGCGCGGCGGAAGAGGCGTTGCCGCTGATTGATCGCGCGGACCTGATTCTGACTGATCTGAAGCTGCCAGGAATGACCGGCATCGAGATGCTGCAACTGGTGCGGCGGCAGGATTCCGCCGTGCCGGTTATTGTGATGACTGCGTTCGGCACTGTCGAGAATGCGGTGGACGCGATGAAGGCGGGCGCGGCGGATTTTTTACTGAAACCGTTTTCGCTGGACCACCTGACCACGGTGGTCAACAAGGCGCTGGAAATCCGCAATCTGCGCGATGAAAACCGACGGCTGAAAGAAGAACTGGGGCACAAGTACCAGTGGGACAACATCGTGGGCCGCAGCCCCGCGATGCAGCAAATCTTCGGCACGATTTTGCGGGTGGCCCCGTCTCGTGCGACCGTGCTGCTGGCGGGGGAAAGCGGCGTGGGTAAGGATCTAATCGCGCGCTGTATCCATTTCCATTCGCCCCGAAAAGACCGGCCATTCGTGAAGATTAACTGCACGGCGCTGCCGGAGAATCTGATGGAAAGCGAACTTTTCGGGTATGAGAAAGGCGCCTTCACCGGAGCCAATGTTTCGAAGCCCGGCAAGTTTGAACAGGCGGATACGGGCACCGTCATGCTGGATGAAATCGGCGACGTGCCCAATAACATTCAGGTGAAGTTACTGCGCGTTTTGCAGGAGCGCGAGTTCGAACGGCTGGGCAGCAACAAGACCCAGCATATTGATGTGCGGGTGGTGGCGGCGACGAATCGCGATCTGCGTGCGGCTCTGGAAGACGGGACCTTCCGCGAAGATTTGTATTACCGGCTCAACGTGGTGCCGATTGAGATTCCGCCTTTGCGGGAACGCAAGGAGGATATTCCTTACCTCTCGCGCCATTTCGTGGAAAAACTGGGACCGGAGATGGGCGGGCGCGTCAATGGAATCACGGATGCGGCAATTGACAAACTGATGCAGTATGCGTGGCCGGGCAATGTGCGGGAGCTGGAAAACGTGGTGGAGCGCAGTATGGTGATGGCGCTTAAGGACCGGCTGGACGCGGACGATATCCGGCTGGATATGAACCTGCGGACTCGGCACGTCACCGGCGAACCGGGCCTGCCGGACGGTATGAGCCTGGACCAGTTTGAACAGGAACTGATTAAGAACGCGCTGAAGAAATCGGATGGTAATAAGAGCCAGGCAGCGCGTTTGCTGGGTCTGACGCGTAATGCTCTGCGTTATCGTCTGACGCAAATGGGAATTGAGAGTTGAAAAACCCGGTCAGTCACTGATACACCTTTTACAGGTATATCAGTCATGGATATAGAAAACCTGCTTCCACTGACGCCGGCTGTGTTCTACACACTGCCCGCGCTGGCAGAAGGCGACCGGCATGGTTACGCGATCATGCAGCAGGCGCGCGTACTTTCGCTGGGGCGTTTTCGGATGGGGCCCGGGACGCTCTACTCCACCATTCAGCGTCTGCTGGAACTCGGTCTGATTGAGGAGGTATCTGAACCGGAGGGCGTCGAAGACAGTGACAGCCGCCGTCGCTACTACCGGATCAGTACCGAGGGCAAGGCGCTGCTGCAAATGAACCTGGACGTCATGCGGTCCGCCGTACGCGCGGCCCGCGGGCTGAAGCTTGCGCCGGAGAACTGACATGCACCCTGCCATCGAAACGAGTCAGCGAGCCTATTCCTGGTTAATTTATCTTTATCCTGGAGATTTCCGGCGGGAATTCGCCGGTGAAATGCAACGGGCATTCGAAGACGACCTGCGCGACGCGTGGCAGTATCGCCGGTTTACCGGGCTGGCCGAAACCTGGCTGACGGTTCTGTATGAACTCCTCACCGTCGCGCTCCTGTTGCAGCTTCGGAGCAATCTGGTGGTGGCCACAGTGGTCTCACTGGTGAGCACAACGCTGCTTTACACGGCCCTCGGGCATGCATTTGCCGATAAGAGCCATGCCCACATCATTCTGCACCACTGGAGGCTCTGAAAGATGCTCGAAGTTCGCGGTCTGACCAAACGCTTTCGAAGTTTCGCGGCAGTAGATCAAGTCGATTTCACGATCCGGGCGGGCGAGATCACCGGCTATCTGGGCCCGAACGGCAGCGGGAAGTCGACGACAGTCAAAATGCTGACCGGCCTGCTGCACCCCAGCGAAGGGAGAATTTTCTTTAAAGGCAAAGACATTCGCGATGATTTGCAGGAATATCGGCGGCGACTGGGCTACGTGCCCGAAGAACCCCACCTCTATGGCTACCTGACGGGCCTTGAGTATCTACAGCTGGCGGGCAGGCTGCGGGGCCTGAGTGAGGCTTGCGTGAATCACAAAGCAAACGAGCTTCTCGACAGCCTCTCGCTGGGGCAGGCGCGCTGGACGCCCATCTCGGCGTACTCGAAAGGCATGAAGCAACGTGTCCTCATTGCCGCCGCATTACTGCATGATCCCGATTTTCTGATCTTCGACGAAGCACAATCGGGCCTCGATATCGCCAATGCCCTGCTCTTCCGCCACCTGTTGCAGGCGCTGGCAGCACGAGGGAAAGCGGTCCTCTACATCTCCCACGTCCTCGAACTGGTGGAGAAGGTCTGCGAACACGTGATCGTCATTTATAAAGGCCGCATCGTGGCCGATGATTCCGTCAGCCGTATGCGCGACCTGATGCAATTGCCGAATCTGGAAGAAATCTTCACCCAGCTGGTGCAGCAGGACGACATGGAAGAACGCGCCCGGGGCATTGCGGCGCTGATTGCGGAGCCGTCGTGACCGTCTTCCAGCAACTCCTGCGGCTGTTTCGCGACCGTTTCACGGAGAGCGACGAGTTGTCGTCGGGCTCAGGCTTCGAGACGAATATTGCCCAGATGCTCGGTTTTCTCGCGGTACCGGGCCTCTTCGTTTCGATCTACCTGATCCCGCGATTCATGGCGCTTTCGTTCTACAAGCCCGGCCCCGCCGTCGATTGGGAACTCCGTACCGACCACCTGTTCTTTGTCGCATATTCATTTGCGGTGCCGGGCTTCACCACGGTTTTCGAATGGGACATGCTGTTCCCGGACCGGCGCGATTTTCTGGTACTCACGCCGTTCCCCATACGGCTGCGGGAACTCTTCAGCGCCAAGCTCGCCGCACTGGGATTATTTCTGCTGGCGACAACGGTGGCAGTGAATGTGGTGCCCATCATTCTGTTGCCCGTGTTCTCTACTTACGTGAAACAGGCAAAAGCAGCCGGAATTCTGCGGCTGATGTTCGCCCAGTTTGCCGGCACCAGCGCCGCAGCACTCTTCGGATTCTTCTTCATTGCCGCCTTGCAGGGAGTGCTGATCAACCTGACCAGCCCACGCCTTTTCCGCCGTATCTCACCATGGATACAAATGTGCGGGATGAGCGCGATGGTACTGTCGCTGCTGCTGTTCCCGATCTATTCGATGGGTATGCGTCCGATCGCCCAACAGCATCCCGACTGGCTCTACTATTTCCCGCCCTGGTGGTTCGCGGGAATCTACGATCAGATTCTTCCCCGCCCCGACCCGCAGTTCGTGGCATTGGGAAGATTCGCATGGAAGGCTCTGGGGCTGACCATCGCGCTGTTTTGTCTCACGTGGGGAGTCGGCTTTCGCAGGCACTATCGGCAAACACTCGAATCGGGCGAGGCAGGGCCGAGTGCCGGGGAACGGAAAACAAGTTCCCCGTGGAACTGGCTGCTTCGCTCACCGGAGGAACGCGCCATTTTCCACTTCAGCGGGATCACGATTGCCCGCAGCCTGAAGCATCGGCTGTTCCTTGCCACCTACCTCAGCGTTGGTATTTCTTTTGGCCTGCTGGTGCTGGTGGGGATGAAAGGAGGCAAGCTCAACATTTCGGATGACGGCCTGCGGTCGATGCCGCTTCTGATCACCTTCTTTGTGATCTCCGGTATGCGCGCTGCATTCCAGTTCCCCGCCGACCTGTCAGCCAACTGGATGTTTCAAATGGCCGAAAACGGCTGGGGCGAAATCTCACGCCGGGCTACCCGCAAGCGTGTTCTTGCCAGCGGCCTGCTGCCCACCCTGCTGGTCTTTTTACCTATGGAAATTCTTGCATGGGGAATTCCGGTGGGGCTCTTCCATTTCGCATTTCAGTTCGCTGCCGGAGCGTTGTTGAGTGAGCTCCTCTTCCTGAACTTCGACAAAGTACCGTTCACCTGTTCGTACTTCCCGGGCGCGGCGAATCTGACAATTCTGGCAGGCCTCTACCTCTACGGCTTCACCAGCTACGGCTTCAGGATGGCGGATCTTGAGCTCACGCTGGAACGCAATCCTGCGGGAGCGGCGCTCTTCTTCGGGGTTTCCGCCGCCGCTATTGCTCTGGCGTGGTGCAGGCAAACAAAAGGCGCGCCCATCCGCTTCGACGCAGGCGAACCGGAAATCCAAACGCTTGGCCTGAACTGATATTCAATTCATCCGCAGAAACTGACCGGTGTGGGAATTGCGGATTTCGGCAATATCCTCGGGCGTTCCTTCGCCTACCAGGCGACCGCCGCCTGCACCGCCTTCCGGCCCCATGTCGATCACCCAGTCTGCCGCGCGAATCACATCCAGATTGTGCTCGATAACGAGGAGCGACCCCCCGTTATCGAGCAACCGTTCAAACGCAGTCAGAAGCTTGGTGATGTCGTCGAAATGCAGGCCGGTGGTCGGTTCATCGCAGATAAACAGGGTGCCACGGTTGGTGGACTGCACCAGATGGGCCGCCAGCTTGACGCGCTGCGCTTCGCCACCTGACAGCGTGGTCGCCGATTGACCCAACCGCAGATACCCCAGCCCCACTTCTTCCAGCAACCGAAGCTTCGTCACCAGCCGCGCCGTATCGTGAAAGAACTTGATCCCCTCGCTCACCGTGAGATCAAGCACTTCGTGAATATTCAGGCCTTTGTATTTAATATCCAGAATTGCGCTTTTAAAGCGCGTGCCTTTGCACTCTTCGCAGGTCAGCTCGACGTCGGCCAGAAACTGCATCTCGACCGTGACGGTGCCGTCGCCCTGGCAAACCTCGCAGCGCCCGCCCGGCACGTTGAATGAGAAGTGTCCTGCCGTATACCCGCGCTTCTCCGCATTGGGCGTGGCAGAGAATAACCCGCGAATGACGTCGAACGCTTTAATGTAGGTCACGGGATTCGACCGCGGCGTGCGACCAATCGGCGTCTGGTCGATCATCACCAGATCGTTGATCAGTTCAGCGCCTTCGATCCGCGTGCAGGTCATTCGCGGGGCGTCGTCACTGGCAGCGGCGGCGGCGCCCGGCGCTTCGGCGTCGTCCGAAACCAGCTTGCCCTGCAGTTTGGCTTGCAGTGACTTGTAAATCACGTCGTGCACAAGCGTCGATTTGCCAGACCCGGAGACTCCGGTCACCACGGTGAGCAAGCCGAGAGGAATCGCCACATCCACGCCCTTCAGGTTGTGCATGTGAGCCCCGAAGATCCCGACCATCTTGCGGGGATCCGGCTCACGCCGATGCTTGCGGCGCGCGACATGCTTTTCGCCCCGCAGATACTGGCTGGTGAGCGAGGCGTTGCCCGGCGTCATCAGCGCGGTGTAGTCACCCTCAAAAATGATGTTGCCGCCGTGCTCGCCGGCGCCGGGACCCAAGTCGATGATGTGATCCGCAGCCTTCATCACGTCGGGATCGTGCTCCACGACGATGATGGTGTTGCCCAGATCACGCAGCTCGGCGAGAATGCGCAACAGGCGCGCCGTATCGCGCGAGTGCAGGCCGATGGAGGGCTCATCCAGCACATAACACGCCCCGACGAGGCGCGAACCCAGACAGGTGGCCAGCGAGATCCGTTGCGCTTCGCCGCCCGAAAGCGTGGAGGACAAACGGTCGAGCGTCAGGTACTCCAGCCCAACATCGTTGAGAAATTTCAGGCGCTGCTGAATCTCTACGAGGATCTTGCCCGCAATGCCGGTCTCTTCCGGCGTCAGTTCGAGTGAGGCGAAGAACGCGAAGGCTTCCGCGATATTCAGCCGCGCCGCCTGGGCGATGGTCTTGCCGCTCACGGTGACGTTGAGCGCTTCTTTGCGGAGCCGTGAACCCAGACAGTCCGGACAGCGTGCGTAGCCCCTGTAGCGGCTCAGAAAGACGCGGACGTGCACCTTGTACTTCTTCGTTTCCAGGTAGTTGAAGTACTGGCGAATGCCTTCGATCTTCTTGCCACCTTCCAGTACCAGGTTTTGTTCGTCGTCGGAAAGGTCGGCGAAGGGCACGTCAAAGCGCACACGCCCTCCCACCTGCTTGCGGAACTCATCCAGATATTCTTTACCCTTCGGCTTGGTCCACGGTTCCACGGCGCCCTGGTTGAGGGTCAGCCCGCGATTCGGCACCACCAGGTCCAGCGAGTAGTCGATGGTGTTTCCGAAGCCCTGGCATTTCGGGCAGGCGCCGGCCGGGCTGTTGAAGCTGAATAGAATAGGTTCGGGTTCGCGGAATTCCAGGTTGTCGTACTTGCAGAGGAAGCGCTCACTGAACAGGATTTGTTGACCGGTTTTAGCGTCTTCGAAGACGGCATCGCCGGACTCGCGGTAGCAGATTTCCACGGTATCGACGATGCGCTGGTGCAGGTCCGGGGAGAGGGCAATGCGGTCAGCGAGGATGAAGACGGGCTGCGCCCAGTCAATATCGAGCAGTGATTCGGGGCTGGAGAATTCGAAGATTTTCCCGGCCTGCCAAAGCCTGTTGAAGCCGCGTGTGCGCAGTTCGATCAGCTTCTCCTTCGGAACGTGGCCGTCCTCATGTTTCACCGGAAACAGGACATAGTAGCGGGTGCCGTCCGGTTGCGCGAGCATCGCCTGCGCCACCTGATCGACGGTATCTTTGGCAACGCGCCGGCCGCAAACCGGGCAGAACGTCCGACCCGCCCGGGCCCACAGCAGCCGCATAAAATCGTAGACTTCGGTGGATGTGGCAACGGTGGAACGCGGGTTCCGCGTGGTGTTCTTCTGCCGGATTGCAATGCCGGGCGCGATACCCTCAATCTCATCGACGGCCGGCTTCTCCATGCGCTCCAGAAACTGGCGCGCATAGGCCGAAAGCGACTCCACATAGCGGCGCTGGCCTTCGGCGTAGATGGTGTCGAAGGCGAGCGAGGATTTCCCCGAACCAGAGACGCCGGTGATAACCGTCAGCTGGTTATGGGGGATGGAGAGCGTCAAATTCTTCAGGTTATGAAGACGCGCTCCCCGAACAACGATTTCGCCTGCACTGGGTTGGGGATTCAAGGGGGTTCGAATCCCCCAGTTTACCAACCCGTCACGCTAGACTTTGCAGATCTCGAACGCCTGCTCCAGGCTCTTGATGGGCGGCGTCTTCACGGGGATGAATTCGTGCGAGAGAAAGCCCTGGTAACCGGTATCGGCAATCGCCTTCGCAACAGCGTGCCAGTTCACTTCCTGCGAGTCGTCAATCTCATTGCGACCGGGGTTGCCGCCGGTATGGAAGTGCCCGATGAAATCGATGTACGCCCGGATGTTGCGGATCAGGTCGCCTTCCATGATCTGCATGTGATAGATGTCAAAAAGCAGCTTAATTTTCGGCGAATTCACGCGCTTCATCAGTTCCACGCCCCATGCGGAGTGGTCCGCCATGTAGTCCTTGTGGTTGACTTTGCTGTTCAACAGTTCCAGATTGACGGTAACGCCCTTCTCTTCCGCGTAGCCCTTGATTTTGTTAAGCCCGATGAGGCAGTTTTCCAGGCCCTCGCCGTCCGGCATGCCTTTGCGATTGCCGCTGAAGGTGATCACATTCTGCACCTTCGCGGCGGATGCCAGCGTAATGTCACGCTTCACGCTTTCGAGCACCTTGTCATGATTTTCGAGGCGGTTCAGGCCGATTGGAATCGTGTTGGGCGCCGTGCCGGACGTCATGGAAGGAATCAGGCCATACTTCTGCACGGTCGTGAACTGTTCCGGGGTGACAAGGTCGATGCCTTTAAGGCCGATGCGCACCGCTTCTTTGCAGAGGGCGTCCAGATCAAACCATTTCTGGTAGGTCCAATAAGAAACGCCCTGCTTCAGCCTGCCGCCATCCGGGGCAGCGAGTAACGGACCGGCGAGGCTTACGGCACCGGCGGCGAAGGCGGACTTGAGCACTTGTCGACGATTCATTTGACAGCATGTTATCAAACTGGAAAGCCCGGAGAATTGGCCCTGTGCGGGAAACGTAAAAGAGTTGTAAAATCGCGCCGGTTCGGTTCCATTCTGCGCCCCGGATTGGTACTTTCAGGCTTAATGAGGTCTGCGGCAACACTACAACTGCTGGAGCAAGACAGCGATTATATTTTGAGCTTCGCCGATATCGAGGTGAATTTTGATCAGAACCGGGTGACCCGCAATGGTTCACCCATTCAACTAACGAGCGCTGAGTTTGAATTGCTCACTTACTTCCTGCACAACACGGGACGAGAACTGACGCGGGATATGATCCTTGATTCGGTGTGGAGCTATCTGCCTTCACCGAACACGCGGACGGTGGATGCGCATGTGCTGCGGTTGCGCCAGAAGCTGGAGCGCGATCCCAACCAGCCACGTCACTTTCTGACGGTTTATCGGCTTGGCTACAGCTTTCGTGCTTGATTTCGCGAACCAGGCCAGATTTTACAACCAATTTACATCTCCGCGACCCGACCGTTTTCCCCGCGCCCTATGATCGCTGTATGAGCAGGATGGGAGCAGGTGCGGCGGGAAGTTTGAGTGATCTGGAACTCATGGAGGGGCTTCGTTCCGAACTCGCCGCTTCCACCGGGAAAACCAGGGAGGACGCAGATTCGCTGTTCACTGAGGTCTTTAATCGGTATCACGAGCGGGTCAGAGCCTGGTGTTATCGCATCTCGGGTGACCAGGAAAGCGCGCGTGATCTCTCCCAGGAAGTGTTCATCAAGGCGTATCGCCATCTGCACTCGTTTCGGGGAGATTCCAGTCTTGCCACCTGGCTCTATGCCATCGCGCGCAACCACTGTTTGACATCGCTGAAAAGGCGCGCGACCGATGACATTCCGCTGGATCTGGCGAGCCATTCCATGCTGCGTGACAAAGGCGCGGCAGATCCGGATCTGGCGGCGGAACAGGGCGAGACGTGGCGCCAACTGCTGCAGTTCATGACCCGCACGCTGGACCCCATGGAAGTGCGCGTGATGGCTCTCCACTACGGACATGATGTGCCTCTTGCCACAATTACGCGGCAATTGGCCCTCCACAACCCCAGCGGCGCCAAGGCGTACATTGTAAATGCCCGGAGGAAACTGCAGTCCGTGATTCGCCGTCGCGGGCCGAGCGTGGTGCTGGAGCCTGCACGGGATGCTGAATACTGGCGACGGGTGCAGGCAGCGTGACCGCGGCTCTGTTGCCTTCTTAAGCGGCTCAGCTTCTTCGGATGACCTGAAACGCGAAGTCCTGGCAGGCATGGTGTGGGTCGAATCCAAAATCTGCTGTCAGGGAGTGCACGGCGATCTTTGCCTCGGCATTATCGCCACAGCAGAACAGCAGGGCATTCTGATCGCCGAAACGCGGGTTCTCCGTCACATTGGTGCCGATGGTGTTGAAGGCTTTTACGACGCGGGCACCGGGAGCCCATCCCACGACCAGTTCGGCTGCTGATGTTGTGGTGCCGATCTCAAGACCCGAGAGATCGGGCAGCAGGGGATTGACAAGGTAGATCAGGGTTTTTGCCTGCGAGATCTCCGGCAGCTTTGAGCATGGCCTCGGTGGATGGCCTGGGGGAGGCCAGCAGGATCCCATATCGGAGGCGGCCACCGCTTCGGCGACCAGCGCCGCGCTTGCCGTCGAACCCGACTCGGCCACCAAAGCCTCCAGGGTGTCAGAATCCGGCGTCCCCGAACTGAAGATCACCGTATGCCCAGCCTGCGCCCGGCGCCTGCTGAGTATGCCAACCACATTGCCTGAACCAATGACTGCGATTTTCATAATTGCATTGCTTTCTCAAGAAGGCTACAGCCGCATGTCGATGGACAGCATCGCAGCCGAAGCAGGCGCGAGCAAGCCGACGCTGTACCGTCGGTGGCCATCGAAGGCAGACCTGGCAACGGGTGCGGTGCGCTCACATGGGATGGCGCTCGTCGGAACCGTCATACTCGCGAACGTGCTCACCGAAGCAAAGCGCCGCGGGGAACGGTGCCGCGGCGTGAAAATTCCGGTCATCGTGAACATGCTGGTGTGCGGTATCTACGCGCATCACCTGGCCTCGCCGGACGTCCCGGAGACCTATCCGGCGGATCTGGTCGCCGCCATCTGGAATGGGATGTGCGCTACCGGAACAACAACTGCGCGTAATCGTTCAGATAGCGCCGCCAGTTAATCCAGGTGTGGCCGCCTTCGCTCTCCTGATACTGGTGTTTGATGCCAGCCGCGTCCAGGCTCTCGGCCAGGCGTTTCGTGCCGGGACCAGCCAGGGTATCGCTTTTGCCGGCGGCAATCCACAGCAGCTTAATCTGCTTGTTGGTCTGGTCGGAAGGCCCGGTGAAAGGATTGTTCCCTCCCCCGCTCCACACGCCAATCCAACCAAACTTGTCGAGGTGCTTTGAAATCACTGACACGGTCTGGCCCGCGCCCATGGATAACCCTGCAATCGCCCGGCTCTCCCGGTTCGCAATCACGCGATAGTTCTTCCCCACTGCGGGCATCACATTGTCAATCAGCTCATCAACGAACTTCTGCTGCGCTTCCCGCTGCGCCTGCTGCAGGGCCGGAGTCTGCGGAGCGCCGGACGTGAAATTCGGACGGGGCATGCTTCCGTTCGGCATCACAATGATCATCGGTTTCGCTTTTTTCGCCGCGATGAGATTGTCCAGAATGAACCCGGCACGGCCAATGGTGCTCCAGCCCGAATCTTCATCTCCGCCGCCATGCAGCAGATAGAAGACCGGCAGCTTAGCCTTAGAATCCTCATAACCGGGCGGTGTGTAGACATGCATGCTGCGCGGTTTGTCGAGGACGTTGGACTGGTACCAGTCAATGTGAATCTGTCCGTGCGGTACGGCGCGTGTCATTTCGAAAGCCGCTTCGTCGCCATCCACCAGGAACATGTTGTCGAGCGAGGCCTCTCCCTGTTTGATCATGGCGTTTTTTGGGTCGATGGTGCGGACGCCGTCGACATTGAAGGCGTAGCTGTAGAAATCGGGCACAAGAGGGCCGACGGTGATGGACCAGACGCCGTCGGTGCCCTTCGCCAGCTTGCCGCCAGTTCCCCGCCCCTGTGCGATCCAGTCGCCGGAGACCGAAACTTCGGAGGCCCGGGGTGCAAATATACGGAACGTCACGCGATGATCGGACAACACTTCCGGCGACTTCAGAGTTGCGGGCGCAACTGGTACGGCGTCGCGAAACAACCGTGGAGCGAAATCGGCCAGTGAGTGCCGCCACACCTTCCACTCGTGGTTGCCGGGAGTGGGAAACCAGACCGGATTGACGTTGTGAGCCTTCAGATCATCAATCAGGTCCAGATGGCCTGGAAACCGCGGGTCTTCGGTGCCGCAACTGAGGTACAGCAGGCGGAGCTTCGCTACTTCGGCGTAGGCGCCGGGAATTGCCTTTTCGACTTTGAACTCGGCATCGCTGACAAGTCCGGAACTGAACTCACCAACCCAGGCGAACAGATCGGTATGCTTCAGCCCCGAAGTGAAAGCCTGCCCGCCACCCATGGAAAGGCCGGTAATCGCCCGATTCTCACGCCCTGCCAGGACACGATAGTTCGACTCCACCAGCGGCATCACGTCCACCAGCAATTCCTGCGCAGTCACTTCGAGGCCGCGCGGAGTACTGCCACCGGTGATGTTGTTGTCGACGTCGCCATTCGGCATCACGATGATCATTGGCTGGGCTTTGTGTTCAGCGATCAGGTTGTCGAGGATGACGCCTGCGCGACCCGTATCACTCCAGTTCTGTTCACTGTCGCCGCTGCCATGCCGAAGGTACAGCACAGGGAATTTACGATTGGGTTCGGCGTCGTACTGCGGAGGCGTGTAGACGTAGACGTGCCGCAGGATCTGCAGGGGGCTGGAGGTATAGGTTCGAATCCCGAGCGCTCCGTGGGGAACGTTGCGAACCTCATCGAAGCGCGCCGGGCTTCCAGGCACTTCGACGACGCTCGAATCCAGAAAATGTCCGTTCTTGATGTTGTTTGTGCCGGCGTCGAGAATGCGAACGCCATCGACGAGAAAGTTATAGGTGTAGATCTCCGGTTCCACCGGCCCGATGGTGATGCTCCAGAGGCCTGCAGCGTCTTTCGTCATGGGCTTCGACCCGCCGAAGAGCAGGGAAACGGTACTCACCTGCGGGGCGGGTAGTCGGAAGGTAATGGTGCGATCCGGATGCACTTCCGGCGAAACGGGTCGCGCGGGCGCAGTCGGTGCGCCACCTGGCCCACGATATGAGTTCTTTGGACGAGGTTGTCCTGAGGCCACGCTTGCGAGGATCGCCAGGCCAAAAAACAGACTCTTCATGGAGTTACCTCAGCGTTTGGTTTTTACGTGCGGTTCGGCACCGGAAGCTTTGATCAGCCTGGTGAGCAGCGCCACTGCGTCGTCAATGGGCAGGACGTCGGCAATGATGATGGGGGTTCTGCCGTTGGCGTCCACAGGGTCAAGGTCCGCACCTTTATCGGCGAGAAACTGTACGACTTTGCAGATTTCAGCCTGCGTGGAAACTTGCATGGAGCCGGTCACCGACGCATGCATCACGGCCTGCTTCGTCTCCGTCACGGCCTTGACTGCCGCCGGGTTGAGTTCCCATGCGTAGGTAACGGCATCGAGATGACCGCTGTTGGCGGCAGCCATGAGGAGCGTACTGCCGTCCTGCGCGTTGAGCTTCGGATCAGCGCCCGCTGCAACCAAGGCCTTCATGACTTCCGGATGATCGGCGCGGGCGGCCAGCATCAGGGGCGTCTGTTCGCCGGAGGGGCCGCGAAAGAATCCACCGCCACCGCCACCGCGTCCGCCAAATGCGGCTTGTTTTACGGTCTTCGCGTTGACGTCCGCACCTTTGGCGATGAGTTGTTTGGTCAGTTCCAGATCGCCCAGTTGCGCGGCAATGTGCAGCGCCGTGTTCCCCGTGCGGTCTTTGTCAGCGACGCTGGCACCGTTGGCAATCAGGACGAGGGCTACTTCAGGTTTCTTCGCAGTAACAGCAACCAGCAGCGCATTCAAACCGGCGGGCAGTTGATAATTCACGTTCGCGCCCGCCTTTAACAAGGCTTCCACTGACTTCGCGTCGCCCTTTTCCGCGGCGAAAATGACCGGCGTGAAGCCGCTCTTTGAGGGCGTATTCGGATTCGCCCCGGCCTTGAGAAGCATCTCGACAACCGCAGTGTGGCGATTCGCTGAAGCCCACATGAGGGCGTTCTGGCCTTTATTGGACTCCGTGGCGCCGACGCGCGCATCCTTATCGAGGAGAGTTTTCACGACGCGCGGATTCCCGGAACCGGCTGCGATCATCAGCGCCGTTTCGCCATTCCACCGCGCCGCGTTGACGTCCGCACCCGCCGCTACCAGCTTGTCCACAATCGACGCATTGCCATTGGCGCAGGCTAAGGTGAGCGGCGTCTCGCCATACTCATCGGCGACATTCACTTTTGCGCCGGCCTTGAGCAAGGCGAACACCACCTCCGCATCATCTTCATAGGTGGCCCATGCCAGTGGAGTGGAACCATCCGGCTGAGCGACATTCACATCCGCCTTCGCGGAAATCAACGTCATCACAGCCTTACGGTTTTGGTCCTTAATCGCATCGACAAGACGCAACTCGGCTCCGAAAGCCGAGCCAACCAGAAGAACGGAGACTGCAAGACGCATCATTAAACTCCCGACAACTGGTCGACTTTGCCGGTCGCGTCGCCCAGTGTTTCACCAGGCACGCCGATTTTATCGAGCATGGTGACCAGCAGGTTGTTCATCGGTGTTTCCGCGTTATAGCGGATGTGGCGACCACCCTGAATTTTGGCCGATTTGCCGCCCACCAGAACCAGTGGCAGGTCATGATGATCGTGAACGTTGCCGTCGCGGATGCTGCTGCCGTAAAGCAGCATGGTGTGATCGAGCAGCGTGCCGTCACCATCCTGGGTTTCATTCAGGCGCTTGACCAGATAGGCAAACGATTTGACGTGCAATTCGTCGATCTTCTGCACTTTGGCGATTTTTTCCGCGTCCAGCTGGTGGTGCGTCACAGAGTGGTGACCGTCCGGGATATTGATCTCGCGGTAGCTGCGGTTGGAGCCCTCTCGCGCCATCATGAACGTGATCACGCGGGTCATGTCCGTCTGGAAAGCGATCACCATCAGATCGGCCATGATCTTCGCGTGCTCTTCGAAGGTCTCCGGAATGCCCACCGGGCGGTCCATCACCGGAACTCTGGACGAGGCGTTCTGCTGCTCGGCTTTTTGGATGCGACGTTCAATGTCACGGATCGCTTCCAGATATTCATCGAGCTTGCTCTTGTCGCGATTGCCCAGGCCGGGCGTCAGGCGCGCGACATCGGAACGGACAAAGTCGAGAATGCTCTTGTCCTGCGCCATCCGGGCCAGACGGGCCTTCGGATCGGTGGTTTCACCGTCGCCGAACAGGCGCTCAAACACCGCGCGGGGGCTGATTTCGGAAGGATTCGGGGTGGTGGGACCACGCCAGGAAATGGTATTCGTGTAGGCGCAACTGTAGCCGGAATCGCAGCCGCCCGCGAGGTAATTCTCTTCGAGGCCGATTTCAAGCGACCCGAACTGCGTCTTGTTGGCCAGCGCTTTGGCGGCGATCTGATCGACCGAAATACCTGCGTGTATATCCCCGCCCTCAGTTTTCTTCGGGTGCACACCGGTCAGCCAGGTGGCACCCGCACGGGCATGATCGCCGGCACCATCGCCAAGAGCGCGACCGTTGACCTGCGCCAGATTACTGAGCACCACCAGTTTGTCGCGGAACGGTTCCAGCGGCTTCATGGTGGGCATGAACTCAAAACCCGTACCAGTGGTCTTCGGTAGCCAGGCCGCCGGAATGATGCCATTCGGGACATAGCAGAAGGCCATGCGCAAGGCTGGATTCGCAGCAGTCGCATTGGTAGCCGCCATGGCGGGAATCATGGAATCGAGCAGCGGCAGGGAAAGAGCCGCTCCCATTCCGCGCAGGAACATTCTGCGATCCAAAGCTGTTTTGGTGATGATCATGATTTCTTCGTCCTTTTGGCGGCGGGCGCCGGGGTTTGACTGACGGTCTGAGCGGACACGCGCATCTGGAACTGGGGACTGCTGACGATGGCGTTGATGAACGCCGGGATAGTGGAGCCCTGTGTCGCGGCTTCGCGGATGATGGAACGCATGGCCGGGCGGTCATATGGTTCCACCCCCCGACCCAGCGCGTACGTCATCAATTTCTCTGTAAATGTGCTGATGAACTCGTCTTTGTGGTTTTCGAGCAGAGCCTTGCGAAGCCCGGCTGCGCCGTCGAATGCCGATCCATCCGGCAGAGTCCCGGAAGAATCGATCACCGCACCGTTGTCTTTATCGCGCCACTGGCCGATACCGTCGAAATTCTCGAGGGCAAACCCGATTGGATCCATCTTCGAATGGCAGGACGCGCAGACCGGATTGGCACGGTGCATCTCCATCGCCTGCCGCATCGACATCTTGCCGTCCTTGCCATGCGGATCGAGCGCCGGAATGTTGGGCGGCGGAGCCGGAGGCGGTGTACCGAGCAGGTTTTCCAGAACCCAGCGGCCACGCTGCACAACAGAAGTCCGGTTCGGGTAGGACGTCACGGTGAGAATACTTCCCTGCGAGAGAAGTCCGCCGCGCTTTGTGTCGGTTAATTCGACACGCCGGAACTGGGAGCCGTAAACGCCGCGGATTCCATAGAACTGTGCCAGGCGTTCGTTCGCGTAGGTGTACTTCGCGTCGAGGAACTCAGTTAGCGGACGGTTATCGCGCAGAATCGCGTTGAAGAACATCTGCGTTTCCTGCTGGAAAGCCTTCCTGAGTGACGGGTCGAATTCCGGGAAGACATCCGGATCCGGCTTCACCTGATCGAGATTGCGCAGGAACAACCACTGGCCGGAGAAGTTGCTGACGAAGGCTTTTGACTTTGGATCGTCCAGCATGCGGGCGACCTGCTGCTCCACCACCTTCTGGTCATTCAGCTTGCCTTGGTCCGCGAGCAAGAGTAACTCATCGTCAGGAACACTGGACCAGAGGAAGAACGACAGGCGGGAAGCCAGTTCAAAGTCATTCACACGATGAATGTTGCCGACGGAAACGCCGGCGGGATCGCGTTCCACCCGAAACAGGAAGTTCGGCGAAACCAGCATGGCGCGGAGGGCCATTTCGATGCCGTTGTTGAAGTCTTTCTCTTTGCGTCCGTTCGCATAGAAAGCAAGCAGCGGCTTCACGTCGGCGTCCGTTACCGGGCGACGATAAGCGCGGCGACCAAGTGTCGAGAGGATTTTGCGGGCGCAGGGCAGCTCTTCCCCGGCGTTGGCCGGGTTGCAGACGAAAATCCGGCGGCGGCTGGGAGAGTTGCCCGAACCAGCGATATTATAAGGGCCGCCGATGGAAAATTCGGTGAAGCCGGCACCATTGTTGCCTTCATTCACGTCATAAAGCTTCAGGCGCTTGCCATCCAGGCGCAGATCCAAATGTGCGGTCAGGGGAATAGGGGGTGCGCCACGTCCGCCGCCACCACCCCCGCCGCGCTGGTTGCCAAGTTGGGGAAGAACCTCCGCCACCGCCCCGGAGCGCATGAAGGTCAGCCCGACATGGTGCACGCCTGCCCCCACGGACATCCGGAGTTCCACCACCGGAGCGGCCGGCACAGCGGTGTCCTGCGGATTCACGGGCGGCGTCGGCAGTTTGATCCTAAAGACATACTCGGCGTCAACCGGGAAACTGTAATTGAATGAGAGGCCGCCGGCGGAGTTGAAGGGCAGGTCGTCGCTGATGCGTTCGTTGCGCCGCGCGCCGCGCGCGGGTTTAACCGGGAAAAAGCTGTCGACCGTGGCCTTCACGTCCGTCACGCCGATTGCCTGGCGCGCCACCAGCCGGCCAACGCTCATATACCGTTCGATCAGGACGGGGGAAAGCGAAAGCACGTCGCCGATGTTGTCGAAACCGTAGCCGGTATCGTCGAGAGGCAATGTGTCGCCCGGCTTGATGTCGAGCGCAAGCACGTCGCGAACGGCATTTGAGTATTCGTTGCGGTTCAAACGGTGGATGGTGGGGCGACCGGGATTCGGGTGTGATGCAGCCGCGCTGTCCAGTTCCGTTTCCAGATATTTCGTGAAGGCTTTTTCCGCCACGGCATCGGGATGCGGCAGTCCGTTTGGCGGCATCTGCTTCGCTTCCACTTTACGGAGGACTCGTTCCCAAAGGCCCGCATCGGCGGAAACCTTCGACAGGTCCAGGCCTTCCAGCGAAAGGCTGGCGGACTTCAGTTTGTTGTTGTGACAGCCAACACAGTATTGCTTCGTCAGGGCCTGCGCCCCTTCAGCCCCGGGATTCGACTGAAAAGCAAAAGCCAGAGGAGCCAAAATCAGCGCCGCGGCGACTTTCGTTATGATTGCACTCGTTAGGGACATCAGTTTCTGAGACACTCCACAGCAAACAAGGGGCAGACGGCTCGCATCCATGATTATATGAGACCAGCGGAATACATTTCTGTAAGGGTTTGTTTCGTTCTTCCTTAAGTTTTGGCCAGACAGGTTCGGCCCTCAATTTTTCAATCACTTAGGCGGGTGTTCAGCCTGTGTACGCTCCTGTACGTTGGGCGCGTTCCGCAACTGTTTGGTTACAGCCCATACTTTGGGTGGGGATCACTTGATCTGGATAGCCACCGGGTTTGCCGGGATACCGTCAACTGTCAATTGCAGAGTTAAGATGCCTTTTCCCATCAGAGACCGATCCAGGAGAACGTTCACCTGGTCGAGCCCGGCAAAATCGGCCTGGGCACCCGCGAAGGACACCGGCAGGGTCAGCCCGTTGATAAAGACGGTTACGGAGGAGAGGGATGACCGGCCCCGGATTCCGGTGCCGAACAGCTCAAGGTAGACGCCGGCGGAGGGCGGACCGAGATCAATGGGGGTGGCCGAGCACGTTACCGGCGAACCCGTGCAGCCGAAGACGGGCAGAACCTCTGCAGGGGCCCCTGATGTGAAATGCAATGCCAGCGCCGCGGGAGCACCTTTGCCGCTGGCATCCGCCGTGAACAGGGCCGGTGAGACGGGTGCCACGGTCGTCGGGAAAGAGGCCTTCTTTCCAGCGGAGGTCGTAATATTGACGATGGCAGCACCGGAGGCGAGGCCTTTCGGGACAAGAAAATTGATCTGGGTGGGCGAAACGTAGTTGAGCTGCGCGGACTTTGTGCCACCGGCTGAATCAGTAATCATGACCATCGTGCCCGCAAGCATGGTTGGCAACGGCAGAGCAGCGGCCTGCGCTGAGAAGGTGGAAAAGTTGCTTCCGAACATGACTGTGTAGCCCTCGGGGGAGAGCGGCGCAGCCGCGTAGGAACCGGCGCTCAGGACCGAGGCGATAAAGACCGGCGCGGCCGTCACCACGGCAAAGGCACGCAACACCGGTGTGGCCGCGGTGTAGCCGGTGTTTCCCGCCTGCGCGGCCTGAATGGAACAATCGCCCGCCCGAACCAGTGCAACTTTTATTCCGGAGACAATACAGACGGTGCTCGTCGCCGACGTAAAGCTGACGGCCAAACCGGACGATGCGGTTGCAGTCAGCGCAAATGGCGGGGTGCCCATCGCCTGATCCGGCAGGGGGTCGAACGAGATAGTCTGGCCTCCCGGAATCACCGTGAAGCTCTGCTTGACTGCGGCCGCAGCAGCCCTGGTGGCATCCCCTGCCTGGACGGCCTGGACAATGCAATTGCCCGCGCCGACCATGGTCAGAGTTCCCGAGGAAACCGTGCACACGGTCATCGGCGTTGAGGTGAACGTCACCGGCAACCCCGAGGAAGCGGTGGCCGACAGCGCGAAAGGTGGCGTCCCGAGGGAGGCGGTCGACAACGGCCCGAAAGTGATGGCCTGAGCGATAAACGTCACCATCAACTGCTGGGTGACCGATGCAGCCGCAGAGAACGTGGAATTGCCTGGTTGGCCAGCCTGTATGGAACAGGCGCCCACCGTCGCCAGACTTACCGATGTTCCCGACACGGTGCAGACCGACAGAGTTTTAGAAGTAAAAGTGACCGGCAAACCAGAGGAAGCGGTCGCATTCAGGGTGATCTGGGCAGTGGAAAACGGCTGGCTTTGCAGAGCTGCGAAGGTGATGGTTTGGGTGCCCTGCGCCACTGTAAAGGTTTGGTCCATGGAACTCGCCGCGGAATAATTGACATTGCCTGGCTGCGTCGCCTGGATAGTGCAGGCACCCACGCCCGTGAGGGTCACGATTGTGCCCGATACGCTGCAGACTGCGGGTGTGGTCGATAGAAACGTGACCGGCAATCCCGCGGAGGAGGTCGCACTCACGGTAAGCGGCGCGACTCCAAACGTTTTCCCCTGCAGCGCTGCAAACGCAATGACCTGGGTTCCTGGAGTCACCTGAAAGGACTGGTCAACCGGCTGCGCAGTGAAGTAATTCGCGTTACCTGCCTGGGAGGCGGTAATTGAGCAGCTACCCGTGCTCAGCAACGTGACAACCACGCCGGATACGGAGCATACGGCCTGTGAATTTGAGGCAAACGCGACGGCAAGTCCGGAAGATGCGGTGGCCGTCGCGACCATTGGCGTCGACCCCAGCACGCGGCTTGCAATCGCATTGAAGGTGATAGTCTGCGCGCCGATTCCGATATTGAAACTCTGCGTCACCGGCGCCGCTGCGGCATAACCGGCGTTTCCTGACTGGGAGCCTGTGATTGTGCAGACGCCGGCTTTCAGCAGGGTCACGGTCGAACCCGAGACAGTACAAATGGTGGAAGTGGTGGAGACATAGCTGACCGGAAGTCCGGAGGAGGCCGTCGCGGTCAGCATGACCGGCCCGGATCCAAACCCCTGGTCGGATAGTGACGCAAACGTGATGGTCTGGGTGCCGGGAGTGATCTGGAAACGCTGCGAAACTGAAGCCGCCGCGGCGTAGAGAACATTCCCTGGCTGAGCCGCCTGAATCGAACAGGACCCGCCGGCCACCATGGTCACCGTGGTTCCGGACACCGTACAAATAGTGTTCGTCGTCGAGGTAAAAACCACCGCCAGTCCCGAAGACGCCGTGGCGCTGACGGTAAATGGGGGGCTGCCGATGGGCAGATTGGGCAGCGGAGCGAAGGTGATGGTCTGAGCCGCCGGACTGATCTTAAAACTCTGATCTGCCGGGGTAGCTGCCTTGTAGTTGGAGTTACCCGCCTGCGTCGCTTCCATGGTACAGGTGCCGCCGGTCAGCATAGTGACGGAGTTGCCGGACACGGTGCAGACGGACCCGGTCAGCGATACAAAAGTGACCGGAATCCCCGAAGAGGCCATCGCGCTGATAGAGAACGGCGCGGCTTGCCAGGGCCTTCCCGCCAGGGTGCCAAATGTGATTGTCTGGTTTGCCGGGGTCACTGTGATGGAGACTGAGTTACTGGTGGACGATGTGTTCGCCGCGTCCCCGTTGAAGGTCGCCGTCAGCATATGAACGCCGCCGCCGAGAGTCGCTGAAAAGGTATACGGGGAGGCGGACTGTGCCGAAGGGCCAACCGTGGCACCGCCGTCCAGAAGCACCGCCGTACCTGTCGGTCCGGCAAACCCGGCCGTCATTTGCGTCACTCTCAGGGTGAACGGAACCACCGTCCCAAATGGAACGGGGGCAAGGGTGGTGGTGGTCAGAGCGGAACTGGTAGCCACGGACTTGCCCAGCAATAACGTCACAAAGGATGCGCCCACGTTGACCACGGCAACATCCGTTCGTCCGTCGGAATTGAAATCGCCGGTCGCCAGCGCGAATGGAGTGGAACCAGCCGCAAACGGGCTCCCACCCGCCGCGGTGAAAGTACCGGAACCGGTCCCGAGCAGCACCGAAAGAGTGTCGTTACCCACGTTGGCGGTGAGGATATCAGGCTTTCCATCACCATTCAGGTCAACTAATGCAACGGCCCGGGGATTCGTGCCGACCGTAACCGGGCTGCCCGGCGCCGGCGCGAAACCGCCGGAGCCATCACCCAGCAATACGGAAACGTTGTTGCCGCCAAAGTTGGCCGTGACCAGATCAGGCTTGCCATCTCCGTTCAGATCCGCGACGGCAACGAACTGCGGCGTTGTCCCGGCAGCAAAACTCCGGACGTTGCTAAAACCACCCGCGCCGTTGCCGAAAATCACAGACACCTTGCCGGTGAAGGCCGCCGTTACTATGTCGGCCTTACCGTCCAGGTCAAAGTCTCCGGAAGCAATGGCCACCGGGGCCGATCCCAATAGCGCCGGGCTCCCGCGCGCCGTAACAAAACCGCCAGATCCCGTCCCCAGCAAGACCGTCAGTGACTGATCCAGATTGTTGGCCGTGACTAGATCTGCTTTTCCGTCCCGGTTGAAATCTGCCGCGACAATTCCAATCGGTTCGGAGCCCACCGCAAACGGACTCCCCGCCGCTGCTGTAAAGCCTCCGCTGCCATTGCCGAGCAACACCGTCACACTACTTGCCCCGGAGTTTGCGACCGCAATATCCGGTTTGCCGTCCCCGTTGAAATCCGCAATCACTATCGCCGCCGGATTCAGTCCCGTGGCGAAAGGGCTCCCGCCGGCTTCCACAAACCCACCGAATCCATTACCCAGCAACACAGTCACCGTGTTTGAGGTGTAATTCGCCGTCGCCAGGTCAGGGTTTCCATCACCATTGAAATCCGCGACGGCAGCCGCCTGAGGCGTCGTACCGGTGGAGAAAGGGCTCGCGGCTGCCTCCTGTAAATTGCCCGAAGGCGTGCTGACCGACAACGTCACGGCAGTAGCCGAACCAAAGAAGTTCGGCGCGTTGAAGCGGACAACGCCGGTGTAAACACCTGCCGAAAGCGAGGCCGCTGATACGGATATCGAAACATTCGTCGCGCCGCCGGTCGCATTTGACGCCGGAGTTGCGCTGAGCCAGGATTTTTCCGGCCTCACAGCATACACGGCGCCCGCCGTCGCGGACGTGACACGCACCGGAATCGCTGCGATGGTGGTTTGGCCCGTGGCGGCATAGAAGCTTAGTGACGGAAAGGCAGCTGTGAGCGAGGGCAGGCTGTTCAGAAACGCCGACAGGGTGCCGTCCCCGGAATTCGCCGTTGCGACTTCCGGCTTCCCATCGCCGTTGAAATCGCCCACCGTAAGGGAAGAGGGTGCCGAACCAACCGAATACGGGCTCCCTGGCGAGGCGGCAAACAAGCCTGCGCCGTTTCCGAACAGCACTGTGAGGCTGCCGTCGGCGCTATTCACGGCGACCAAATCCACATTGCCATCGCCGTTAAAATCTCCGGCCGCCACCGATACCGGCCTGGTTCCGGTTTGCGGGCTCGCCCCCGCAAACGCCGTGAAGCCCCCCAAACCATCACCCGCCAACAGTGACAGATTATTGTCCGCGGCATTTGCTGTCACGATGTCGGGTTTGCCATCCCCGTTCAGATCCAACAGCAAAACCGAAGCCGGCGACGCGCCCACCGCAACGGGACCGGAGTTCGTCGCGATAAACCCTCCCGAACCGTCTCCCAGCAGCACCGTCACGCTGTTTCCCAGATAATTCGCGACCACGATATCGAGCCTGCCATCGATATTCAAGTCTCCGATCGCCAGAGACCGGGGTGACAAGCCCACGGCAAACGGGCTCCCGGTCGCCGCGACAAATCCCCCGGCACCGTTGCCCAGAAGGATGGAGACACTGTCGCTCCCTACGTTTACGGTCGCGATATCCGTCTTGCCGTCTCCGTTGAAATCACCCACAGCAAGAAACGAGACTGGTGACGCAGTCGCAAGCGGGCTCCCCACAGTCGCCGTAAACCGACCGGTGCCGTCTCCGATCAGAATCGTGAGGGTGGAAGCCGTGGTGTTCGCAGCAATCAGGTCGGGCTTTCCGTCACCGTTCACATCCGCCACCGCAACCGATTGGGGACCGGCCCCGACGGCAACCGGACTGCCGGAAGCTGCCGTGAACCCACCAGAAGAATTGGCAAGCAGTACCGTAATACTGTTGCCCGACATATTAGCCGACACCAGGTCAGCCTTGCCGTCCCCGTTCAGATCCGCCGAGACCACCGAACGCGGGCCTCCTGCCGTGGCAAATGGGCCGGAAGGCATTGGAGTGAACTGCGCGTGCAACGTCAGCGCTGCCGCCAAAGCCGGCAGAATGAATGAGCAACCGGAGATCGGGGCGCGATAGTCCGGGCGATATCCCAAGTCTACTTATCGGCAGAAATCGGGAAACCTTTAGAGAGAACTCACAGGGTCGCCGGCGGCAGCTTCGTCGCGTGCCGAACCAGCATCTGCCACCCGCCGGCGGACTTCATCCAAACCATCACTTCATGCAGATGCGCCGTGTCACCGGCAAAGTGCGTCAAGTCCAGCTTGTATTCCAGGATCGCAGTATTCCCGTAAACCTTCACCACCATGTCGCGCATGGCAACCCCCTTGTAAATCCCCGTGGGGCTGCTTTCAGCGGCGACGGCAGAAGCCTTCGTCTGGGTCATCCCGTTCGAATGCGTGTAGGCCAGATCGTCGTGGAAGAGCTTACTGAGCCCAGCGGCATCCCCTTTCAGCGCGGCCTGCTTCCAGGCATCAACGGCAGCCAAAACTTCCTTTTCGGCAGGGCCGGCGGCGAAAACGGGCAGGACCATCATGAGTAACGCGAGCGCTCTTTTCATGCCCGCCAGTGTATCCCAAGTGATGGAACTTAAACGAAATCGATCTGGAAGATCCAGCCCGCTGCTGGACTATCCATGTTCGGCCAGTTCGGATGAATCCCGGCATCGCAGCCAATCAACTTGCCTTCATGCATCGTCAGACCGTGCGGATCGCAGGAGCCGGGCAAAAAGTCAACCGTTTCGAGGACCTTTCCCGTGGAAGCTTCGTACCGCACCAGACACGGCTTGTAGTCGGCGTAGCGCGTACAGTCATTGCCGACCACCTGCCAGATGCTTCCGTTATCCCAGGCGATGTCGTGATATCGGGTGCGATCCGGAGACTGGTAAAAGGGGATGATGAACTCCGGCTGCCAGGTCACGGGATCCACCCTGAGGTTGCCACGGAGGCGCAACGACGCAATCCACAACTTGCCATCCTGCCAAAACGCGCCATGGCACCCGCCGCCATCATTGGCCGGACCCAGCGGGATCTGCCGGTGGCTGATCAGCTTTGAAGTCATGTCCACCTGAAAAACGCCTTCCGGCGGTGCGTTGGCGACCATCCAGACATAGCCACCGCCGACCGCCATGCCGCTGGTATTGCGGGATGGCGTGGTGACCGTTTTCAGAACTTTGCCGTTCCAGTCGACCAGCCACGCGGCTTCGGTCAGGGACTTCGACTCCGTCATTTTATAAGCCACAGCCTGTGCGCCGGACAGCTTCTGCTCGCCGATCCACAGGCCCTCGGGAGAGGCCGAAAGGCCGTTGGGGAAGCCCTGCGGGCTTCTGAAGAGCTTTGTGGTTTTAGCTTTGCGGGTGGAAGCGGAAGCTGCTGCCAGGGTGATGGCAGTTCCCAGCCCCGCCTTGAGGAATTCGCGTTTTGTCATGGCGTGGCGAAATTATATAACAATTCGCCAGGCCGGGATTCGTGCCGTCTGGTCGAGCCGACGAAATTTCCCGGCTTTGGGTACGTCTCCAGCAGAGGAATGAGCAGCTGCGATGCGCTGTCAAAAGTAATGTAGTCGTTCAGCACAACCAAACCGTCGCGATCCCGAAAGCTCAGGTCCACCCGCGTGTAACTGGTTTCCGAGACGAACCTCAGCTCAACGCGGTTCGGAATCCGGGCCGTCTGTTGTCAGCGTAGCGCCAAGCTTCATGGTTATTGCAATCACAGAATCTTTTGGCTGACCGAAAGACGACCTGAATTCGATCTTCCATTCTTCGGCGTATTCCTTTTCTGTCGTGAACGAAAACCGGATGGTGGCGTCCAGTGCGCTGAGTTTGGCCAGATGCCGTAGTCGCCCACCACGGCGGATGTGACAGGAAAATTGCAATTCGCATCCCTCCGGGCCACGATGCGAGATAATCGGAGGCATGCGTCGTTTGGCCTCGTCGGCACTTATTTTCGCTTTGTGCGCACCCGCACTTTTCGCCCAAAAAAGACCATTCGATGCCGACGCGCTGCTGCAAATTAAACGCATCGGCGATCCCCAAATCTCGCCGGACGGAAAAACCGTAGCGTTCAGTGTCAGCCAGCCCGATATCGCGAATAATCGCGCCGCGCGCAGCATCTGGACGGTGCCACTGGCGGGCGGCACACCCGCCAAACTGGCCGACATGGCAGACAGGCCTCGCTGGTCTCACGACGGCAGCACCGTCTACTACACCGGAACTTCCGGCGGCGCTTCTCAGATCTGGACGATTCGGCCGGACGGGAGCGGGCAGAGGCAGATCACGCACCTTTCCACGGAAGCCTCCGGACAGGTGGTTGCCTCCGATGGCAAATACCTTCTGGTCACCAGCGACGTGTACCCGCAGTGCGGTGCCGACGATGCCTGCAATGCAAAGGAAATCGAGGCCGAAAAGAACAGTAAGGTGAAAGCCCGCCTCATCACGGGCCTGCTGTATCGGCACTGGACGGCCTGGCAGGGCAAAACCCGCAGCCACCTTCTTTCCATCTCGCTCGAAGACGGCAAGGTGGTGGATCTCTCGCCCGGCGATAAAGTTGTCCCGCCATTTTCTTTGGGCGGGCCTGACGATTACGCGATCTCCCCCGATGGCGGCGAAGTCGCCTTCGTCATGAATGGGGACGCCGTGCCCGCCACCAGCACGAACAATGACATTTACGTGGTGCCGATCAAGGGCGGGATCGCACAGAAGATCACCGCGAATCCCGGTGCGGATAACTCTCCACAGTATTCGCCGGACGGCAAGTATCTGGCGTACCGTTCACAAGCGCGGGCCGGATATGAAAGCGACAAGTGGCGGTTAATTGTCCTCGATCGGGTGAACGGCAGGCTCACGCTGCCTACGGATGCGGTGGATCGCGCGGTGAACAGCTTCGTCTGGTCGCCCGATTCGAAACGCCTGTTCTTCGGCGTTACGGACCGCGGTCGCCAGGCGATTCAGTTCGTCAGCGTGGAAGGCGGCGGCGTACGCGCGGCAGTGAGCGGCAGCAATACCCTGGACGACCTGCAGTTCACCGCCGATGGCAAGACCCTGGTCTTCACGAGACAAAGCGGCGACAGCCCGGTGGAAATCTGCAAGGCCACTTCGAACGGTGGTTCTGCCATTGCCCTGACGCACCTGAATGACGACCTGCTCAACCAGTACCAGTTGACGACGTTCGAAGATTTCTGGGTGGAAGGCGCGGAAAAGACGCAAGTCCACAGCTTTATCGTCAAGCCGCCTGCATTTGACCCCGCAAAGAAATATCCGGTTTTGATGCTGGTCCATGGCGGTCCGCAGGGTGAGTGGGGCGAGAGCTGGACCTACCGTTGGAATGCCCAGGTGTTTGCCGGTGCCGGATACGTGGTGGTGATGCCAAACCCGCGGGGCTCAGTCGGGTACGGGCAGAAATTCACAGACGATATTAATCAGGATTGGGGCGGTAAGCCCTACGATGACCTGATGGCGGTGACCGATTACGTCGCGAAACTTCCGTATGTTGACGCAGAAAAGATGGCGGCAGCTGGCGGTTCCTATGGCGGCTACATGATTAACTGGATGCTGGGCCACACCACTCGGTTCAAGTGCTTCATCTCGCACGCGGGCGTGTACGATTTGCGCAGTGAGGCGGAGGCAACCGAGGAACTCTGGTTCCCCACATGGGAGTTCGGCGGCATGCCCTGGGAGAACCCCGAAGTCTACGACCGCTGGTCGCCCTCCAAATTCGTCAAGGAATTTAAAACGCCCACCCTGGTGATCCATGGCGAGCTGGACTTCCGGATCCCCTATAGCCAGGGAATGGCCTTATTTACCGCGCTTCAAATACAAAAGGTGCCCTCACAGATGCTGATGTATCCGGACGAAGGCCATTGGGTGCTGAAGCCCCAGAACAGCGCCCTCTGGTACAAAACGTTTCTGAACTGGGTTGGGATGTGGACTAAATAGTGAGAATTATTCTTCTGGTTGTTGGGTTGGTAGTCCTGCTGGCGATGTTCCCGGTCGGCCTGATGTTGTTTTCAAACGAGACGGTACTCAAGCTGGAAGCTCCAAAAATCATTGGCGTGCAAACGCCGATGAAGATACGCGCGGAGAATTCACATGGAGTCCGATGGATCACGGTAACGGTGGAACAGGATGGCAAGTCCCACGAGACGCGTGTGGCGCAGGCGAAGGAACAGCATATGTTTCCGGAACGCCATGTGGCACCGAAAGAAGTGACCGTGAACGTCGGCAGGCAAACCACGCCCGAATTGCATGACGGCAAGGCCAGGGTGACGGTGACAGCCGTTTCTAATGACTTCCGCGGCAAGAGTAACTCCATTACGTTTCCTGTGGACGTGATGACCGCGCCCCCACAAATCGTGGGCGATGGAGCGCAGCATTACGTCAATCAGGGCGGCTCCGAAATGGTGACGTTCACCCCGTCCGGCGCATGGACTGAAGCCGGTGTCAAAGTCGGTGACTACACTTTCCGCAGTTACCCGCTGCCGAACCATCCCGGCCAGTATTTCAGCCTTTTCGCCTTCTTCTGGCAGTTACCGCAGGACACACCGATTTCTCTCTATGCGTCGAATCCCACCGGGGCCATGGCGAAGGGCGGTTTCTGGTACAAGGTCTTCCCGAAGCAGTTCCGCAAGAGCACCATTGAGCTGGAGAAGATGAATCTGGAGCGAATGGTGACTCAGATCGATCCCGAGCACAAACTACAGGGCGATCTGGTGCAGCGTTTCGTGCAGATCAACAACGACATGCGGAAGGTGAATAACAAAACACTGGCGGACCTGCGTTTTCAATCGGAGCAGAAGTTTCTTTGGAGCGGCGCGTTCCTGCCGATGGTCGATTCCACGGTGGAGTCGCGCTTTGCGGATGATCGCACCTATACCTGGGAAGGCAAGAAGGTTGACCAGCAAACGCACCTCGGTTTCGATCTGGCCAAGCTGGCGCATTCGCCCATTCCGGCCTCGAATGACGGTAAAGTCATGCTGGCGGAGAACCTGGGAATCTACGGCAACTGCGTCGTGATCGACCACGGATTTGGCCTGATGACGATTTATGGACACCTGAGCGAGTTCCTGGTGAAGAAAGGCGACGTGGTGAAAAAGGCGCAGGTGATCGGTAAGACCGGCACCACGGGCCTGGCCGGGGGTGATCACCTGCACTTCAGCATGATGGTGGATGGGGTGCAAGTGAACGCGGTGGAATGGTGGGACCCGCACTGGGTGAAGGACCGCATCCTGAGCCGGATGGATGTCGGGATGCCCGACGAGCCGACAAAGCCAGTGACCACACGCAAAGTGCGGAAGAAACGCCGTTAAAAGGAATAGCCGGGCCGTATGGAAGGATACAAGGGCATGGCGCGATATCTGATTTACCTGATCCTGATACTCACCGGCATCAAAGCACAGGCGCAAACCCTCTCCTGGACGCTGCTGAAAACCAACGGCGCGTTACAACCCTCCGCCCGCAACGATGGAGCCGTCGCCTGGGACCCCGCAGGCAAACAGCTCTTCATGTTCGGCGGTCAGGACGCCACCAGCACCCGCAATGATCTCTGGGCTTTCTCATTTGACACCCAGTCCTGGCGGCTGCTGACCACCTCAGGAGCCACGCCGCCCACCCGCTTCGGCCACACCCTGGTATACGATTCTGCCCGGCGAGCTCTCCTGCTCTTCGGTGGACAATCTGGCTCGTTCTTCAGTGACCTCTGGAGTTTCGACATCGCCAGTTCCACATGGACCATTCAGGCAAAGGATAATACCGGCCCCAAGAGCCGTTATGGCCACGGCGCCATTTACGATGCCGGCCGCGACGCCCTGGTGATTACGCACGGCTTCACCACCGCGGGCCGCTTCGATGACACCTGGGTCTTCGACCTGAAGAGCCATGGCTGGCGGGAAATTTCGACCTCCGGAGGAAAGCCGTTGAAGCGCTGCCTGTTCCATTCCGCCTATGACGGCAAGGGCGACCAGATGTTCATCTTCGGCGGCTGTGCCAGCGGCTTCGGCCCCTGCCCGCTGGATGATCTCTGGTCTCTGGATCTGAAGTCAAACCAGTGGACTCAACGCTTTGCCGCAGGCCCCGCCCCTTCCGGACGGCAGCACAACGGACTGACCTTCGATGCGACACGCAAGAGGCTGGTGGTGTTCGGTGGCTCCGGCAACGGCCTGCTCAACGACACCTGGGAATTTGATCCCAACGGTGGCTGGCAGACGAACACCAGCACTCCTGCGCCTGATGCACGGCAACGGCAGGAGACCGCCTGGGCAGGCGACTACGGCACCATCGTGTTCGGCGGCTCGACAAACAGCGGATTAACGAATGAACTCTGGCTGCTCGGCCCGCAGATCGCGATCGTGAATGCGTTCAGCGGCGTGGGCGGCGGTGTCGCGCCGGGTGAAGTCGTCTCTGTCTATGGAGCGGGTTTCGGGCCGTCTACCGGCGCGGCGCAGTCCTTCGATGCTTCCGGCCGCCTTCCGGTAGCTCCCGGTGGCATTTCCATTCTTTGGAACGGAATCCCTGCGCCCGTGTACTATTCGAGTGGTGGACAGGTCAATATTCAGGTGCCCTACGAATTGTCCGGAACGGCTGAGGCAACGGCGCTTGTGACCTTTAACGGCGCGACAACCGGGAGCCTTAAAGTCCCGGTGGCAGTTGCTCATCCTGGCGTTTTCCCGCTGGTTTTTAACGCGGACCAGACCGTAAACTCGCCCGCCAATCCGGCGCCGCGCGGCAGCATCGTGTTCTTCTTTGCATCCGGCCAGGGACTTACGTCACCCGCCAGCGTAACCGGCATGGCGGCAGTGGCCGCGTATCCCGAACCCGTGCTTCCCGTCAGCCTGAAATTGGGCGCCAGCACTGCGGAAATCCTGTTCAAAGGTCAGGCACCCTATACTTCCGGGGTCCTTCAAATCAACGGTCGCATCGCCGCCGACGCCCCTACAGGCAACGCTGTTCCGCTCACATTAACGATTGGCGGAATCGCCGCGCAATCGGGTATTACCGTCGCTGTAAAATAGCGCCAACAAATAATGGGCCAGTTTCGAACCGCAGAATGTGAAAATATCGACCGGGAGCTGCGCACTCTCTTTCCGGCCGATGTCGAGATTGAAACGCAGAAAGACAGTTACTCCCTCGACTACATCATCTTCGTGACTGCGGCGGATGTGGTTCACCCCATCCGAATTACCGTGGAAGAATACGAAGGCGAAGACTGGAAGAGCAATGTCCGTTCCGCTGTGGAACTACTAACGGCGGAGCCCGATACCGGGGAAGATTCCGCTCTGTAGCTGCCCTGCCTTCACCACAGGCACGCCGTTCACCAGAACGTAGGGAATGCCTTCAGCGTACTGCGCGGGGTTATCGTAAGTGGCGCGGTCTTCAATGTGCGCCGGGTCGAAGACCGTAATATCGGCGTTTGCGCCTACTTTGATGCGCCCGATATTGGGCAGGTTCAGACGCTGCGCCGGCAGCAGTGTCATCTTCCGCAAACCCTCCATCAGGGATAAGGCTTTCTGCTCCCGGACATACCGGGCGAGAACCCGCGAATACGTTCCCGCGGCCCGCGGATGGCCCTTGCCATTGGTTATGATGCCGTCACTTGCGATGATCACACCCGGGTGCGTCACAGCCATCTTCACCACGTTCTCCGGCATGTGGTGCAACACCACCCAGCCGCCAACTTCCCGATACTTCTTAAACGTAGCTTCGGTGAGGCGTTCGCCAGTCAGCGGCCACTGCAGGTCACCATACGAAATGGTCAGGCGTTCCTGCCAGCCGGCATCGAAAATGGCGCTCTGGATTTCCGTCATGCCCGCCGTGTACGGATAGCATTCGGTGGTAACGTCCAGACCGCGCTTCTTCGCGCCATCCACCATGTCCAGCGCCAGCGGCGTCTGTCGAAACGCCATGCTGGGAATGTGTACGATGTGCACAGGGGCACCCGTTGCAGCCGCGTTACCCAGCATTTCCTGCATGGAGTCCACTACTCCCGGCTCAATGGGACCGGGGTTCCGCATGTGGACATAGACCGGCGTTTTGCGTTCCCCGGCCAGCGTGAACAGGTCGTAGATATCCTCGCGCGTCACCTTCGGGAAGTAAGCAATGCCCATGCCGATCCCCAGACCGCCCTGGCTCAAACCCTGCCGCACATTGTCGAGAATCTGCTTCGATTCCGCCTTGGTACTGGCGCGGTTGACCGCGTTGTCGCGGGGCAGAAAAGTACCCGTATCATGCATCACGGCCATCTGCGCGGGAATGTGTCCGGCCGTCGCGCCGAAGTTCACCAGCGCCTTGCCGTCGCGCGACTTGTACCAGGCATCAATCGGCCAGGCACCCACTTCCATTTCGAGCGCGGTCGTCACTCCATCGCGCGCTTTGTAGCGGTAATTCTCGTCGTCCTGGCCGTGTGAGTGGATGTCGATGAAGCCCGGCGCGACCACCATCCCCTTCGCATCAATCGTCTGCTTGCCTTTGAGGGGCTTGCTGGAAATGGCCTTGATTTTCCCCGCCGTGATGCCGATGTGCCGGGTAGCGTCCAGACCAGACTCCGGGTCCATGACGTGGCCGTTCGAAATCACCAGATCGTATTGCTGGGCGGAAAGTGCCCCCGCCACCAGAACCAGCAGAAGCGACCGCATCGGCACTAACTCCCTGCTTTTTTGCCGGCACGCACCAGCTGGTCGATGTTGACGAAGTCGGTGGGATAGTTACCCGTGTAACAGGCATAGCAGTACTCGCCCTTGCCCTTGCCTTCGGGATCCTCATTCACCGCCCGCTTCAGACTCTCCATCGAGAGGTAGGCCAGCGAGTCCGCCTCGATAAACCGGCGAATTTCTTCAATGGTACTGTTCGCCGCGATCAGTTCGCTTTTGTTCGGTGTATCCACGCCATAGAAACACGGCGAAATAGTGGGCGGACAGGAAATTCGTAAGTGCACTTCGCGCGCTCCCGCCTGCCGGACCATGCGCACAATCTTGCGGCTCGTCGTCCCGCGCACAATCGAATCATCCACCAGAATCACGCTTTTGCCTTCCAGCAAACTACGGATCGGATTGAGCTTCAGCTTCACACCAAAATCGCGAATCGCCTGCGACGGCTCAATAAACGTACGGCCCACATAGTGATTTCGAATCAGCGCCTGCCGATAGGGCAGACCGGACTCACCCGCGTATCCCAGCGCCGCCGAATTGCCGGAATCCGGTACCGGCACAACCATGTCGGCATCCGCCGGAGCCTGCCGCGCCAGCAAAACGCCCATCAGTTCACGCGAAGTCTGCACGGACCGGCCGAACACCAACGAATCCGGCCGCGCGAAGTAAACATGCTCAAAAACGCACTGCGAACGGGGTTTTTCAGGCGCAAAACGCTCGCGCGACACACCTTCCGGGCCTACAATCACCATCTCACCGGGCTGCACGTCGTTCAGATAAACCGCGTTCAGCAGATCGAACGCGCACGTTTCCGAAGCAAACACCATCGCCTGGTTGCCGCCGATTTCCAGCTGTCCCATGGCGAGCGGCCGGAAGCCATACGGGTCCCGCGCCACAATAATCCGGTCTTCCGCCAGAAATACCAGCGAGAAAGCCCCTTCCAGTTGCAGCAGCGCGTCGCGCAATGCCGCCGCCAGCGTCTTTTCCCGCGAATGGGCGACCAGATGCAAAATCACTTCGGTATCGCTCGAAGCCTGAAAAATCGCCCCGTTATCTTCCAGGCTCTTCCGCAGTTCCGCCGCGTTCGTGATGTTGCCGTTGTGCGCCACTGCGATGCGACCCTTGTTGCAGTGCACCGAAAACGGCTGCGCATTCCGGGCCACGGTATCGCCGCTCGTGGAATAGCGCGTATGGCCAATCGCCAGAGTGCCGGGCAGTCCCTTCAGCACCTCATTGGTGAAAATATCGGAAACGTGGCCCATCGCCTTGGTGGTGTTGATCACCCCGCCACTGCTGCTCGAAATGCCCGCGCTCTCCTGGCCGCGGTGTTGCAGGGCGTAGAGCGACAGGTACGCCAGTTTCGAGGCTTCCGGATGGCCGTAGATGGCTACAACGCCGCATTCTTCGTGCAGCTTGTCGAACATCAGATCGTCATGCATGTGTGGTTTGGATAAGCGCAGGCAGGCTGGTTTCGAACGTGTGTTTCAGAGCGGAAGCAGGGAGGTCGATCAACATGGATTCCTTATCGTTCCTGATTTGTAACCGCAATGCCATTGTAACTCCAATTACGCCGCCTTCAATCCCGTGCCGCGACATTATTTGCCGGATTTGTTCCGGGGCTGAAGTCGTGATCAGAATTCGCGAGGCCGCTTCACCGAACAGAGCAAACTCCGCCCGTTCCACCGCAGGTATGGTGATGCTCGCGCCAATCCCCAGGGTGCAGGATTCACTCAAAGTCACCGCCAGGCCACCATCGCTCAGGTCATGCGCGGATTCTGCCAGACCCGCCGCCACAACCTCACGCATGGCATTGTGAACCCGCTTCTCGTAGTCCATATCCAGCAGCGGAGGCAGGCCCCACAGGCTGTTCAGGATCACCTTGGCGTATTCGCTCGACCCAAACCGCTGCGCGTCAGTCGGCCGGAAGCCGCCCAGCAACATCACGCTGGCGCCCTCCCGCTGGAACGCTATCGGCACCGGAGCCGCCGTTTTCATCAGGCCGATCACGCCCAACACCGGCGTCGGGTAAATCCCCTCACCCAGCGTTTCGTTGTAGAGGCTGACGTTGCCGCCGGTGATCGGCGCATCGAAATGTGCGCACGCCTCCGCAATGCCCTCAATCGCCTCCACCAGTTGCGCCATGATTTCGGGGCGTTCGGGGTTGCCGAAGTTCAGATTGTTGGTCGCCGCCATGGGCTCCGCGCCCACGGTCGCCAGATTCCGGCAGCATTCCGCCACCGCCAGCTTCGCGCCCTCGCGCGGGTCCAGATAACAATACCGCCCGTTCCCGTCAAGCGACATCGCAATTGACTGGTCCGTCTCTTTTACACGAACCACCGCCGCATCCGCACCAGGCCCGGCCAGCGTATTCGTTCGAACCTGATAGTCGTACTGCTCCCAGATCCAGCGCTTCGAACACAGATCCGGCGAACCGATCAATCGCAGTAAATCCGCATTCAGATCCGTGGAAACCGGAATGGCTGCCGGAGCTTCCAGAGGCGCTTGGCGGAACGGCGGCACATTGTGCGGACGGTCGTACTTCGGAGCCTCATCCGCCAGTGCCGGGTTCGGAATTTCCGCCTCGACTATACCCTTGTGACGAATGCGCAGATTGCCATCCGGCGTCACAGTGCCAATGGTCACCGCATCCAGGCCCCACTTGCGGAAGACCCGGAAAACTTCCTCTTCCCTGCCCTTTTCGGCCACCAGCAGCATGCGCTCCTGGGATTCCGACAGCAGCATTTCGTAAGCCGTCATACCCGGCTCACGCTGCGGCACCAGATCCAAATCGATATCAATACCGACGCCGCCACGGCTGCCCATTTCGCATGATGAAGACGTCAAACCCGCCGCGCCCATGTCCTGGATCGCCACAATCGCACCGGTCTTCATCGCTTCAATACAGGCTTCCAAAAGAATCTTTTCAAGGAACGGATCGCCCACCTGCACATTGGGCCGCTTCTGATTTGATTCTTCCGTGAATTCGGCACTTGCCAT
>JBBQDH010000014.1:0-42346 GCA_038319515.1 Bryobacterales bacterium | reverse complement strand
TTCTGTGGCAGTTCGAGACGCCGCTGCAGGCTGTCCAGATCGATCTTCAGCGGATCCAGCTGCCCCATCAGGACCAGATCATAACCCTCACCGTCCGTATTGACATTTCCCCAGATGGTGCCATTCGGGAAGGCCTCGAAGAAGGTGGCGATTTCGCTCCGGACGGCTTCGGGCGTGCTTTCGTACAAGGGAACCCATTGGGTGACAAAACCGCCGGGGTTCAGATGGCGCTTGCACATTTCGAAGTATTCGGTGGTGTAGAGCGATGCCATGCCTTTGACGAAAGGGTGAATCGGGTCGGAGGTGATGATATCGAATTTCTCCGGGCTGGTGAGCACGAAGTGCCGCGCGTCATCGTAGTGAATGCGCGTACGGGGGTCTCTCAATACGTGGTGATTTTCAGGCCCGAAGTATTTGTCAGAGTTTGGCGGAATTTCCGGTTCGATTTCGCAGATCGTGATGTGTTCCACCTCGGGGTGCACCACGAACGAACCGGCGGTGACGCCTGCTCCAAAGCCGACAATCAGAACCGATTTTGCTTTTCCATGCAGCAGTGCAGGTAAGTGCCCCAGCATTCGCTGGAGGCTCATGTCCTGCGGTTCCGTGGAGGCTTCCACTTTGCCGCTGACATGGAAGTAGGTTGTGCCGCTCTCCCATTTGGACCAGGCGGCGGAGGAGTTGATTCCTTCCGACATATGGAGTAATTGCCATTTGCCGGTCGTGGTGGGAAGCCGTCGCCCGAAACCGACCAGCATCCAGGGAATGCCCGGAATGCTGAGCGTGATCAGGATGGCCACTGCGGCCGCGCCGATGAGTTTTCCGGCGGGTTTTTCAATGGCTCCGGCCAACACCACCAGTCCGGCGACGGCGGAGAATACGACCAGAAGTTGTTGTGCGCCCAATGTGCCGAGCCACGGAATAAACAGGAGGCTGAAGAGAATGGAGCCGAGAATCGCTCCCACGGTGTTGGCTCCGTAGATGCCGCCAACCAGGCGGGCGGGGTCCTCATCACTATCGGCAATGGAGGCCAGCGCCAGGGGAAAGCTGGCGCCCCAAAGAATCGCGGCGGGCAGAATCGCGAGGGCGCAGCGAAGAATATCGCTCTGGAAATCCTTCCACGGTCCGCGAGCGGAGTTCAGGTTGCCTTCCCAATACGGGAGCCAGTCCGCCAGCACGAAGGCGGCATAGGCGATGGCCAGGCAGAGGAGGATCTGGCTGAGGCCGAGCCACAAGCGTACCTGACCTTTCTTCCCGGCGAGACCGGAACCTGCCGCGCTGCCCAGGCCGAGACCCGCCAGGAAGACGCCCAGGATGATGGAAAACGTATAGACAGTGGGGCCCAGCATCAGCGCCAGAATACGCGTCCAAATTACCTCAGCGCCCAGCGCGCACAGCCCCGACATCCCAATGGCAAAATAGACGGGCCAGGCCTTCGAGCCCGTCAGCACTACTATTTCTTCAGGAGCCACGGCGGTCTGGTTGAGGCCCGGCCCAGATTTCTCCAGCGCAAATGCGCCCAGGGCAACAATCAGGTTGAGACTGGCTGCCACGTAGCTGGCAAAAGCCATGTCGTGGACACGCAACAAATAGAAACCCGCCGCGAAGCAGCCGACCACTCCGCCTACGATGTTGGCACCATAAAAGTATCCCCACCAGATGGCCGCGCCTGGCGTTCCCGCGACCCAGCGTGAGATGGCGGGCAGGGTCGCACCCATCAGAAACGTGGGGGGCAAAAGGCAAACTGCGCAGGCCAGCGCCCGCAGCAGCATGCCGGGCAGGCCACTGGAGACGCCCGCGAGGTAGAGATTTTCGATCAGCGGCAGTCCGAAGAGAACCATGATGCCGAAGATTGCAGTCCCCACCTCAAGCAGCGCGTACACCCGTAGCGGATTCCGCTTCGCCGAAATTACTCTGGAGAAGAAGACGCTGCCGAGACACATGCCGCCCATGAACGTGCCCAGCAACACCGCGAGCGAAACGGCGGAAGATCCAATGACCAGCTGCAGCAGTTGCAGCCAGACGATTTCGTAGATGAGGCCTGCCGCACCACTGGCGGCGAACAGAATCAGAAGGAATGGTAGAAGTTTGTTGGGGGTGGGAGAAGAATCTGAAGGCTGCACGTAGAAACGCTAATGGTACAACGGCTGGACGGGAGATCAAGCCGCTGTGCGCTGGAAATAACAGATGTTTACGTGAGCGTTGTCTTCCCTGTTTGTGGTCGGACCATTGATTCCTGGGCTGATAAATGATAGAGTCTTCCCAAACAGAGGTTGGTAATGGGTTCGTGGCGGATTTGTCTTGAAGTTTTCACTATCTGATCGTCCCCACGAATCTTCTGTCCACGTTTGCTTTACAGCAGTCGGATCTAAACTTCCCACGTAGTACCAGGAGAATTGCATGAATCGTTTTCGTGCGCTGGCAACTTTGTTGTTGTGCTCACTCGCCGCGTTTGCTCAGTCCGAACGCGGAACCATCCAGGGGTCGGTAAAAGACTCGTCCGGAGCTGTCATTGTCGGTGCACGCGTTACCGTCACCAACACCGACACGAATTCGGCAGTCAATTTCACATCCAATGAATCGGGCGACTACACAGCGCCCAGCCTGCAGGCAGGCAGCTATAACGTCCGTGTCGAGAAGGAAGGCTTTAAAGCGGCGATTATCGCGAAGCTTTCGGTCAACGCAGCAACCAACGTGCGTGCGGATGTCACGCTGGAAGTCGGCAGCACAAGCACGGCGGTGGAGGTTCAGGCCTCCGCATTGCAGCTTTCCACGGAAAGCGCCAAGGCAACCGCGGCAGTGACTAACAAGATGGTGGACGAACTGCCCCTGGTGGTCAGCGGCGCGATGCGTAGCCCCTTCGATCTGGCCAACACGACGCCGGAAGCGAAGAACCTCGGCGGCGACAACGGCTTCATTCTGGGTGGCGGTCAGGCTGCCAGCTACGGAACGAATCTGGACGGTGTATCGGCCAACACCACCCGCGCTCTGCAACAAAGCTGGGTGGCGGTCAATGCGCCTTCTCTTGAAGCAATCAGCGAGTTCACCTTCGATACCAACGGCTTCAAGGCGGAATATGGCCATGCGGGTGGTGGACTGATGAATTTCGTGTCGAAAGGCGGCACGAACCAGTACCACGGCACGGCGTACGAGTTCCTTCGCAACAATGCGCTCGACGCGAATAACTTCTTCAATAATCGCGCCGGTCTCGCGATCCCGATTTACAAGCAGCATGACTTCGGTGGCAGCTTCGGCGGACCCGTCTGGATTCCAAAAATCTACAACGGCAAGAACAAGACGTTCGTTTTTACCTCGTATGAAACGTTCCGCAATCGCGCGGGAGCGACGGGCTTTACAGCCAACGTTCCTACGAAGGAAATGTATGGCGGAGATTTCTCGAACTGGGTCACCAGCCTGAACAACGCGGTGGTTCGGATTCCAATTTACGACCCCACCACGCAGATTCGTAATAACGATGGTTCTTACACCCGCACGGCATTTCCCGGTAATGTGGTTCCGGCCAGCAAGTTCGACCCGGTTTCCGTCAAGGCGCTGTCCGCCTTTACCTCCGCCGGCCAGCTGGTTCCGAACGTCAACGCCGCTCCTGGAACAGTCGCTTATGTGCGCAATAACTACTTCGTCGCGTCGGGTTCCGAAGTCCGCCCCAACACGAAATGGAGCGTGAAGGGCGATCATATTTTTAACGACCGTCACCGCATGTCCGGTTACTACGGCTACAACCGGTCGAGTATTGTGCCGAGCTCCGCAGGTCCTGCGACCCTGCCCGGTCTCTACACCAACTACAACGATTCGCAGCGCAACTCTGACGTCGTCCGCTGGAGCTGGGACTGGACCCTTTCGGCCACCAAGCTGAACCACTTCTACGCCGGTGGCAACAACTGGCGGGAGAACCACGACCCGCCGCAGGCCACAAGCAAGAGTGGCGCGCACTGGAAGGATAAGGTTTGTCTCGCCAACGTGCCTGACTGCGATCAGAACCTTCTCAATCTCGACTTCGGCGATCTGACCAGCTGGGGTGGCCGCGCCAACAACGGCAGCGAAAACACCATCTATTCTTACAACGACGATTTCACCTGGGTGAAGAACGCGCACACCATCAAGATTGGCGGGATGCTGCAGATCAGCCACTATAACGGCTTTGGTCGGCAGTGCATCGCCGGTTGCGCGAGTTTCAGCTACATCAACACAGGCGTACCGAATGGCAACAACCCGCAGCTCGGGGGATCGTCTTTCGCCTCCTTCCTGCTTGGTTATGCAAACGGCGGTTCAATCGACACAGTTCGGTTCATCGGTCAGCAGTGGCCGTATTGGGCTGGTTACGTGCAGGACGATTGGCGTGTGAACAACAAGCTCACCCTGAACTACGGGCTGCGCTGGGAAGTTCAGCTGCCGCCCACTGGTCTTGAAGACAAGTGGAGCGATTTCTCTCCGACCCGCGCCAACCCCCGCGCCGGTGGTATTCCGGGCGCGCTGATCTACGCCGGTGACGGCACAGGGCGCGAAGGTACCCGCACGCTGGCGGATGGCTGGTACAAGGGTTTCGGCCCGCGTTTCGGTTTCGCCTACAAGCTGGATGAGAAAACCGTTGTGCGCGGCTCGGTCGGCCGTTCCTACGGAGCCGTATCAACAGTTACCGGATCCACCCATCAACGTGGTTTCACCCAGACGTATGGTGTGCCGGATGGCGGCACCAACGGTATTCAGGCAAACCTGATTCTGCGGGACGGCTTCCCGTCTTACCCTGTGCCCCCGTTCGTCGACCCCTCGTTCGCCAACAAAGACAACATTCCGTGGTGGCAGGGGACCGAAGCAACCAAGCTGCCGACTTCGGACTTCTTCAATCTTTCCGTGCAGCGGCAGCTTTCGGGCTCGGCGCTGGTGGAAATCTCCTACAACGGTTCGGTGGGTTCGCATCTTCAGACCCAACTGCTGAACTACAACCAGGTGGACCCCGCAAATCTGGCGAAGTACGGATACGCGCTCCTGAACAGCTCCGTCACTTCCGCCGGAGCAGTTGCGGCAGGCTTCAAGTCGCCCTACCCGACCTTCACTAACACCAGTGGCTCGGCTCTCGATGGCTGGTGGGGCAGCGGCGCAACAGTGGGTCGTTCGCTTCGTCCGTTCCCGCAGTACAACGGCATCGATACCTATGGCGGTGGTGGCGATCACAGCGGCCACTCGGCCTATCACGCCGGAATCATCCGGATGGAAAAACGCGGCAGCGGTGGCCTGACGCTCAATGCCTCGTATGTCTTCTCCAAGATCATTACTGATTCGGACAGCTATTGGGGCAGCGGCACGGCGGAGGATCACTTCAATCGCGGTCTGGAGAAATCCATTGGCGCTTTTGACATTACGCACAACGCGAAGTTCACGGCCATTTATGACTTGCCGTTTGGCAAGGGCAAGCGCTTCATGAACCAGGGCCTGGCGGCGAACCTGCTGGGCAACTGGCGCGTCAGCGGCATCGGCTACTATTCGACCGGTCAGCCCCTCGGTCTGAGCACTTCGGTCGGTACGCCCTCGGTCTTATTCGCCGGCCCCAACCGCCCGCTCGTCTCCACCTATGACGGATGGCGCGGCGCGGAAGGCAGCGGCGGTTTCGATCCTTCCCGCGATAGCTTTGTGCAGCCCGCATCGTTCTTTCCGGCACAGGTCGGGACGTATGCAGGCACCACGCAGTACTTCGGCAATCAGACCCGTTTCAATCCGAAATTCCGCCAGTTTGCGAACCTTTCTGAAAATATTTCGCTCACCAAGACTTTCGTGTTGGGCGGCAAGGATTCTTCAAGGCGTCTCGACTTCCGAGCGGAAGCCTTCAATGTGTTCAACCGGACCCGCTTCGGCACCGGTTCTCTTCAAATTCAGAGTGCGACTTTCGGACGGCTGACATCGAGCGGCGATCTTCTCAATTCGCCGCGACAGTTACAGCTTGCCCTGAAGCTGTACTTCTAATCAAAACGTAGTCTGAACAAAAAAGGCCCGACAGCGAATATCGCTGCCGGGCCTTTTGCTGTCTGGTGCAATCTCAATCTACGACGATTCTGGAGCCCCGCTGGTGAGGATCACGCGACGCGCGTTCGATCTGATCGTCCACCAGACGGCGGATCCCTTTCAGGAATTCCACGCGGGATTGCCGAAAGTGGTTCGTCGCTTCGCCCGACGGCCCGAACTCGCGAAATACCCGCCCCATTACCCCTTTCGCCTTGCAACACATGCAGCCCCCCGGGTGAGCGGCAGTCTGATGGGATTGGTTCGTTTCTTCTGTCATTTCAGCTCCTCATCTCAACTATTAGCATATTGTCTTCCATTCGGGCTCCGGACGGTGTGAGGGCGCTCATGGTTGTGGGCAACCCGATATGCCGCCGCAACGTGCCGATCTCTACGATCAACTCGTCATCCTTCTTGAACAAACCAATCTCGCCCTTCTGCGCGAACGGCATGTGCAGCCGGACCTGGTAATGACCGTCTTTGCGCACGAAGGAGTAAGGCCGATCCGTGCGGGTGACCGCAGCCGGATTGTCTCCCTGTGCGTAAAGCACATCGGCAAACTGGCCCAGCCTTTCGATCCCCAGAACTTCGCTTCGGAATAGCGGGACTTTCGCCACCGGGATCGGCGAAAAATAACTTTCGATCTCGCCCAGAACCTTCGTTTGCGCGGTACGCCAGGTTTCGAAGAACTCATCGTGCACATCGGCGGGAAAGAGGCGGTTGACCACCACCTGATCCACGGTCAGGCCGTGCAGCGAAAAATACACAAACGCGCGCTGAGTTTCGCGCAGAACCATTTTCTCGGCGTTAGTCACCAGGCGGACACTGGTGATGGCGGAGTCTTCCAGAATCGTGTCGATCCCTTCGATTTTCCCAAACAGATCCTGCACGTTGTCAAAGTAATTCTCGGGGGGGAGTTCCACGGGTGACACTTTGTTTGCCAGTGGACGGATGGCCTTGAGCACCTTTCGTTCCCAGGAGAACACATGCTTCATGTACCAGTCGAGGGTTGTTGGCAGGCTGATAAACCGAAGGCTCTCCGCCGTAGGTGCGCAGTCGAGAATAACGACGTCGAACTGCTCCGTCTTGCGGTACTGATTGACGTACATCAGGGCGCTCAGTTCTTCCATGCCGGGGAAGATCGCCATTTCCTCTGCCTCTACGTCGCCGAGGCCTGTGGTGCGGAGGATCGATGTGATGTAGTTCGAAATCGACTGCCAGTGGCGCTTAATTTCGCGCTGGATGTTTACTTCCTGGATCCAGAGCTTGTCGGCCACCGGAGTCGGTTCGCCGGTGGCACCATGGAAAAGCTGGCCGCCCAGGTCAAACGAGTCCGCCAGACTGTGGGCCGGGTCCACGCTCATCACCAGCGTTTTGTAACCGTTACGGGCCAGCTGCACGCCGGTTGCCGCGGCCACGCTGGTCTTTCCGACTCCGCCCTTACCGCTGTACAGAAGAATTCTCACCCTTTTAGGATGCTGCCGTGATTCCGGAAGACCTTTTTAACTGGTGCGGATTCCCCAGCAGAAGGGATCGCGCTCGTCCAAAATCAGGTCTGCTTCAACGCTGATGAAGGCCGAGCCCCTGATGTGTGGATGAATTTGGCCCTCGCGAATCGTAACCCAGCCATCGAAGGAACTGCCGATGATGCTCTCCTGACGCCAAAGTTCACCTTCACGGAGTTTGCCATCCGCGTAAAGGCAGGCGAGTTTCGCGCTGGTGCCGGTGCCGCAGGGGGAGCGGTCGTAGGCTTTGCCGGGACAGAGCACGAAGTTTCGGCTCCCGGAAAAGATTTCGATGTGGTCGATCTCGGGGTAGTCTCCGTTATTCAGGGCCTGGCGGACCGCCCATCCGTAAGCCGTGAGGGCTTCCAGATTGGTCAGGTCGATTCCCACCGGGCAGTCATAGGTGAGAAAGAACCAGTTCCCGCCCCAGGCGACATCGCCTGTCACCGTGCCGTAGCCATTTATCTCAACCTTCACGCCGGCGGCGGATCGGTAACTGGGCACATTGCTCACGGTTACCTCGCCGTCATCGTGCAATTCTGCCTCAATCTCGCCGACCGGCGTCTCAATTCTGTGCCGACCGGGCCGGATGATCCCAAGGTGCGCCAGCGTGACCATCAGGCCGATGGTGCCGTGTCCGCACATGTGGAGAAAGCCGACGTTGTTGAAGAAAATAACACCCGCTGAGCAGCCGGGATCCACGGGTTTGCAGAGGAGCGCGCCAACCATGGCGTCGGAACCTCTCGGCTCATTCACGATGGCCGAACGGAAGCGGTCGAAGTCGCGTTCGAACACGTTGAGACGTTCGCGCATGGAGCCTTCGCCAAGCTCCGGCCCACCTGAAACGACGGTGCGCGTGGGCTCGCCGCCGGTATGGGAATCGACCACGTGGATGCGCTGGCTCATCTCGTGATTATCACTCACCGGACAGCGATGCTGACCTGATCGTGGAATGCTTCGGGTGTCAGGATGGAGACCGGGATATTCCCGCTGAACGCGAGGCCGGTGGGCACGGTGAAATTGATCTGGTAGAGACCCGGCAGCACAGAGAGTCCGGAATACTGCACCGTGGCGGGGATGCCGTTCACCAGGACCTGAAGTTGCGTCTTGGCGAAGTTGACAGCCGTGGCTCCGAAGCCGTCGGCGACCGGCGCGGTCAGGGGGCCCAGTCCGGTCAGGTACATCGATACCGTCTCTCCGCGCACTGCCGGGCTCAACGCATTAACCACGCTGTAGTCGCCGTGGAGGATGGCTCCGTCGTGCGTGCCTGTGCTGTCCAGGGTGAAGATACCAGGAGTCGTGTTGGCGACGGCGAGCGTTACCGTGTTCGATGCGACGTTGTTGTTCCTGACCACGATATCGACGGTCGCCCCGCTGATCCCGTAGGGGACCAGACAGTTCAACTGTCCGGGGCTCACGTAGTACAGCGGCGCGGTCAGCCCCCCGATCGTTACTGTCACGCCACCCAGCGAGGCTGGGTAAGGCGGACGGGCGGTGGTGGGTGTGGCGGCGAGGCCGGAACCGTAGATTGCGATGAACTCCCCGGGCGAAACGGCGTCAAGGGCCGGCGCGGCGCTGCCTCCGTTCAGAATTCCCAGTGGATTGATAAAAACGCCGGTGCCTGTGAGGGTGGGCGTGGGCATCGCGAAACCGATCTCGTAGCCGGAAGGGTCGAGCAACGGCGTGACGGAGGCGCTTACCATCAGATTGCCTCCCGTTCCCAGACCGGTTTTTGATGCTCCGGCGGAACCGGTTCCGTCCGGGGCAATGGTGAATGCGGTGGCCGCCGTTTCGTTCAGCGGCGTGGCAGCGCCCAGCAGGTTGAGGCGACGCGAATGCACCAGCATGTCCGCGCCTCTGCGTCGCGAACCGACGAAGGATGCGGTGCCGCCTTTCGAATCCGCACGAAGGCCGGAATACCAGGTATTCAGCGCCGGACTGGAAGAGGTCGCGGGACCTGTGAAGGCCTTTACCGCGATCAGGATGTCATGCGCGCCGGGAGTGGCGCCCAGCAGGATGTTTCCCGACGCGGATACCTGGAGATTACGTGTGGCGGCACCGAGCAGGGAGTTCTGGAGGGTCAGGCCGGGGCCGTAGGGCAGAGTAGCGGTGCCTGTGCCGTCGATGGCGACCGAGTAAGTTGCGCCGGTGACGCTTTGGTTCTGCAACGCGCCTGCGCCCAGGTTCGCGGCGTGTCCCCGGGCGGCGATGGCAGTGAAGTTGCCCGCGCCGTCCGCCGTCAGCGTGAGCCAGGAGTTTCTCACCTGCGCCATGGAGGCGTTGGTCAGTTCCAGATCGGCCGCGTAATAGTTGCCGCTCAGATTGGCATTGGCCTGCGGATTCGGCGGGGCCGGGATGGCGATGAAGAAATCGAAAGTGCTGCCCGGCGCTTCGGTGCTGGCTCCGGCAACCGCTTCGGAGGAGTAGCGGGCGTTGATCGTGAGGGCGGCCTTTTGGGGATTTGTGAGCGTCACTACGCCTGAGGGCAGCACGGCGTAGGTTCCGCTCACCGTATAGCCCAGGGACGAGCCCGTGCCGATGACCTGCTGGCCGGCAAATGAATAGGTGCCGGTACCGTTGAACTGCACCAGGCCAGTCAGGCTGCGGGCGTCGGTTACGTTGTTGGCGGCATCCGTGGTGAACTGGATATGGCGCGCGAAGTAGCGACCATTCAGCAGCGTGTTCGACAGCGTCTGTGCGCCGGCCGGGCCAAGGCTCAGACAGAGCAGCAGGGCCGCCTTAGCTCCAAAGCCCGGCTTAGCTCCAAAGCCCGGCTTAGCTCCAAAGTTCGACTTAGCTCCAAAGTTCATCGATCGGTCCATAAAGGTTCTGGTCTGAGAAGGGCACATATTCGAAGCCGCGGTTGAACGGGTCGTCGCAACGCACCGTGGTCCAGTTAATGCCCAGGGCGGAATAGATGGTCGCTTCAATGTCTTCGGGCTTGATGTAGCGCTTCCTCGACCAGCCGAAGTCCGTCGTATCCGATCCGGTGGCGTTCGTCGCTCCGATGACTTTGCCGCCACGTACGCCGCCTCCCGCGAAGATCACCGACTGCTGGTTCAGGTGGTCGCGCCCGCCGGTCGGCGTCACCGGTCCCACGGTGCGACCGAACTCTCCCGCGATCACGATCAGTGTGGAACTGAGCAAGCCCGAGGCTGCAAGGTCAGTCATCAGCGCGCCCACTCCGTTATCGAGTTGAGGGCAAAGGTTAAAAAGATTGTTGCCCTTTGGGTCCTGCTGTCCATAGATGTCGTTATGCATGTCCCAGTTCGGCAGCGTGATCTGGATGAACCGAGTGCCCTGGTTGGCCACCAGCACCTGCTTCGCCACCAGGCAGGCGTTTCCAAACGAGCTTGCCCCGTAGCGCATGCTGTCTGAGGTCACAAAGGCGAAAGCCTGCTGAACGGACGGGTTGTACATCAGCTGATTGGCGGCGGAGTAGAACTGGTCGTAGTCAGAGACGGGCATGCCCAGCGGCGAGTTGACGCGCAGCGGGTCGTCCAGCTGGTGGATGCGGCTCCAGAGGTCGTTGTACCGGGGCTGGCCAAGAGGATTAGTGGTATTCGGAACGCCGGTCGCGGAGGGCAGCACGCGGAACGGGGCATAGGCTGCAGGAAAGTAGCCGTTACCCGGAGCCGTGGCGGAATTCAGCGCAAGAAACGTGGGAAATATCTGTGACGGCAATTTGCCGGCAGCCTTCTCAAGCGCCACCACACTTCCGATGTTCGGCGCGATGTTGCCCAGGGCCGCGGACGGGTTGCGACCGATCTGCGTCCATCTCTGCGCGAGGCTATGCACCAGCGCCCATGCCTGCACTGACCGCACAATGGCCATGTTCGGCAATTGTTTTCCCATGTTCGGCATCAGTCCCATCGGCCAGTTGATCCCGTTGATTGTTGTGGGATTCATGGCAGCCGGCGTGGTGCCGTTCACCACTTTGAGGTCGAACGTATCGGTGTGGCTGGGGGCACCGGCCAGCAGGATGAAGATGCAGTTCTTCGCGGTGTTCTGCACGGCGGCCGGCTGTGTGGTTTGCACGGTGCAGCCCAGGGCCCGTTCATTCAACAGAAAAGAGCCCGCTACACCCGCTCCGGCCACCTGAAAAAATGCGCGGCGCGAAACATGCGGACGTGTGAGGCTTCTGCCTGGTGTGGGATATTTGGCCAGCCACCGATTGAATTGATCCTGTCCGATCATCATGGTCACCTGAGAGTGCGAATCAATAATTGAAAACGAAATCGACCTTGTTGTACAAGGACCAGGTGAGATTCTGCGCTTCCGCGGTTCGGTTTGCGGGCGGGGCCAGATTCTTCAGCGCGATGGAAAGCTCGGTCGCGTTCGGATGTCTCGACAGGACCTTCAGAAACAGGGTGTCGACCATCTGCTGATCCGGCATCGACAGCACGGTTTGCAGCAGGATGCCCTGCGGGGCAGGCTGCGTCCGGTTGATCACGAACGAATCGTTCATCAGATTCAGCGCCTGCTGAATGGAGCCTTCATCGGAGCGTGGCTGATCGTCGCGGTTTCCGCGCAGAAAAGCGTCCAGAAATCCGGATATATTTCCGTTATTCCCGTCCGGCAGCCCCACGGTTTCCGGGAACTGCATGGCATAGCCCAGGGTCCCGTAGGTCGTCAGGGCGTAGCTGGGAATGGAATTACTGGAAACGGCAACGGCGTCGTGAACTTCTTCGGCCCACAGACGCCGCACGAATTTGCGTGCATAAAGCCCGGCCCAGGCATCGTTCCACTGCCCGTCGTAGCGGGAAGACAGCTGATACGCTCCGGAATTGACAATCTGTCGCATCAGCCATTTCAGATCGTAACCGTTTGCCACAAAAGCCTTCGCGAGCGCGTTCAGCAGGCGCGGGTTGGAGGGCTGAAGCGTCCACGGGGCGGGCGGCGGATTGTCGGGATCAAGCCGAAGCGGATCGAACTGGTCGGGTGGGTCCACCAGACCCACGCCAAAGAAATAGGCCCACATATAATTCACGGTTGCACGGGCGAACTGGGGGTCTGCGGTAATTATCCGCGCCAGCGCAACGCGATAATTTTCACCGGCTTTCGGCTGCTCACCGGGCGAGTCCCCGAACATGTAGGCGGGCGAGACGGTCGAGACAGAGCCGATGGGTTGCCGCGCCGGCCGGTTACCGGTGGTGGTATTCAGGGCATAGTCTTTAGATGCGGGCAAGTCGGCGATTCCCCAGTAGTAGGGGTTTACCGACGCCTGGTCGACGCGCGTCCGCGAGGTGGATGTATGCGAGAGGAAAGACGCCATCCCCCAGGCCCGCACCCTCGTCTGTTGCGCGCCCCACAGAGTCAGGTTGTCAAGGTGGCCCCTGCCGTTGTGGCAGAGCAGGCAGTTCAGGTGCGAGACGCCCAGAAATGTATCCACGATGTTCGCCGTTTGCTGGTCATAAATGTCCTGGGTCGGCCCGCCGGTGACTACGCCGCCCGCTACGAAATTCAGCTCCCCTGTGTTGTAGCTGCTGGTGCCCGTCGCGGTGATCAGGTCACGGGACATCTGGTCATACGGTTTACCTGACGAGAGAGAGGTCCGGATGTAGTCATGAAAGGCCTGTACGCCCGGCCGAAAACGCTGAATCTGAGAGTTCGAGGAATTGTTCTTGTAAAGGTCGCCGAAGAACATTGTCCATTTGTCGAGCCATTCCGGCCGCACGATCAATTCGTCGACCAGGGCTGTCCGCTTGTTGGGATCGGTCGAGGCCACAAAGGAAAGCACGCGTGACGGATCGGGAATGCGCCCGGTCAGGTCCAGCGTGATGCGGCGGATGAACTCCCAGTCGGTGGTGGGGTCGGCGGGTTGCACACCGGCATCCTGCAATGCGCCGAAAATGAACTGATCGATCAGACCGGCATTCGCCAGATTCTGTGAAATGCCGGTTCGGCCGCCGCCAGGCAACGGCGGCAGCGCATTGGCGACGTAGTCCGTGAGGCGGGCAGACTGCAGGGCATGTGCCGCGGTGGGGGACAGCGGAGTTGCCGCGACGCCGCTTTTATTGTCGGCCAGTTCCACGAAGCGCGTGCAGACCGACTCGCTCACCGGTATGGGAGGCCCAAGGTCGCCGAGACCCTGCGCGAACAGGACGCTGGTTGCGGGCGGCAGTGCGGATCCCAGCACCAGGGTAAGAATGAGAAGCGCAATCCGGTTAGGCATCTGAAAGCATGAACCCTTCAATTATGCCGAAGTTTCACTTTCGGTGTTGCGTACCAAAGTTTAATGTGGCCCGGGGCCTTCCCGGACCGGCTGAACCGGTCCGGCAGGCGGCTCTCAGTACAATAATGCATTGTCGGATGCCATTGTTGTCGGGGCGGGAATCGTCGGCGCGGCCTGCGCGCGGGAGCTTATCCGCGCGGGGTTTCGTGTCACTGTACTGGAGGAAAGCGGGACGGTGGGCGGGGGCGCGACCGCCGCGGGAATGGGGCATTTGGCCGTAATGGACGATTCCGAAGCGCAGTTCGCCATTACCAGTTATTCGCAGGCGTTGTGGCGGGAACTTCTGCCGGAACTTCCCAAAGAAGCCGAGTACCTGCCGTGCGGATCTCTGTGGGTGGCGGCGGACGAAGAGGAAATGCGCGAAGTACATCGCAAACACATCTGGTATTCCGGTCGCGGCATCCGCGTCGAGGTGCTGGATGAGAAGCAACTGGCCGAGGCGGAACCGCAACTGCGCCGGGGGCTTGCGGGCGGCCTCCGAATGCCGGCTGACGGAGTGGTCTATCCGCCTTGCGCGGCGACGCACCTTCTGGCGGGCGCGTCGGTTTTGACAGGGCGATGCGTGGCTTCGGCGTCAGACAGCGGCGTGGAACTCTCAGACGGCAGCGTCATGCAGGCGGGTCTCGTCATCCTCGCTACAGGCACGGCGATTCGGCGGCTGGTGCCTTCCGCCCCTGTGCATCCCCGCAAAGGTCATCTGCTGATTACAGATCGGTATCCGGGTTTCCTGACGCATCAGCTGATCGAACTGGGGTATTTGAAAAGCGCGCATTCGGTGGAATCGGACTCGGTGGCATTTAACGCCCAGCCCCGGCTCACGGGCCAGATCCTCATCGGGTCGTCCCGACAATACGGCGTGGAAGATTCTGGAATCGAACGTCATATACTGGAACGCATGCTGGCCCGGGCGGTGGAATATATGCCGGGACTTGCCGGTCTTTCGGCCATTCGTACGTGGACCGGCTTCCGCGCCGCCACGCCGGATAAAGTTCCGCTCATCGGCCTCGCGCCCGGCCATTCCCGTGTTTACATGGCGACCGGCCATGAAGGCCTGGGGATCTCCACTTCGCTGGCTACCGCACGCTTGCTGGTCGACGAAATTCTGGGCAGGGAATCGGCAATCCCGCGAGCCCCCTACCATCCTGAAAGGACTTTCGTCCATTGAGCTCGATTCGCGTGAACGGTCGCGCAGTCTCTGTGCCGGCGGGAACAACCCTCGCGGTCGCCCTGCTTCAGATCGGGCAGTACGCTTTCCGCACGTCCGTTTCGGGCGAGCCGCGCGCGCCGCTGTGCGGAATGGGAATATGCTTTGAGTGCCGTGTGACGGTGGATGGGCACCTTCATGCCCGCAGTTGCCAGATTTTGGTGCGGGACGGCATGGAGATTACGACATGATCGTGGTGGTTGGCGCGGGTCCGGGTGGTATTGCCGCCGCACTGCGTGCACAGGAATGCGGCGTGCGCGTCACTGTGATCGACGATAATCCCTCCGCAGGAGGGCAGATCTGGCGGGGGGACGCCGGTAATTCCTGGGTGCAGCGGTTTCGCACTTCCGGAATTCCTCTGCTGTCTTCCACCAGGGTGATTTCGGTCGACGCCGCCGCACACACGCTGCTTGTCGAAACCGATGGTGTTGCGCACGAGATCCCCTACAGCAAGCTGGTCCTGGCAACGGGTTCACGAGAATTATTTCTGCCGTTTCCCGGGTGGACACTGCCGGGAGTGTTTGGCGCGGGTGGCCTGCAGGCGCTGGCGAAATCCGGCTTGTCCGTGGCAGGGAAACGGATTGTTGTCGGGGGCACCGGTCCCCTGCTGCTGGCAGTCGGCGCCTACCTCCGCCAGCATGGGGCGGACGTGAAACTCATTGCTGAGCAGGCGAATATTACGTCACTGGCCTTGTTCGCGCCCGAACTGCTGCGCCACCCGAGGAAGGTTCTCCAGGGAGCAAGCCTGCAGTGGGCGATTACCGGTGTGCCGTATCGGCCGGGCTGCTGGATTGAATCTGCGCAGGGGTGCGGTCGGCTGGAAAATGTGACGGTTCGGTTTGGACGTGAGACCTGGGTGGAAGACTGCGACTACGCGGCCATTGGTTACGGGCTGGCTCCGAACAACGAACTCGCGCTGTCTTTGGGGCCCAATCCGCCAGATGTCTATGTCGCGGAAACGGGCGAAATGGAGCTTTCTTTCGTGGAAGGCGAAATCGCCGGTCTTTCAGCGGCAGGGTTCCCCGAACGGACAATCCTTCTTGCTCCGAAGCGCGAAAAGGCTCGTGGTTTTGCCGCGGCACTGGCCACCACTTTCGCTCTTCGTGAGGAATTGAAGCTGCTTTCGAAACCCGAGACGATCCTGTGCCGCTGTGAGGACGTAGCTTACCGGCAGTTGCAGGGGTTCCGGACATTCCGCGCCGCGAAATTGCAAACCCGCTGCGGCATGGGTCCCTGCCAGGGTCGGATCTGCGGGCCTGCCGGAGAGTTCCTGTTTGGCTGGGAGAGCGCCTCGATTCGCCCTCCCATATTTCCGGCTTTGATTAGCAGTCTGCTGCCTGATACAAAGGAATGACCTCAATGAAAAACATGATCTGGCGCGGTGTTATCCCCGCCATCACAACACCTTTCCATGAAGACATGTCGGTGGACCACGGGTTCCTCGCCCGCCACTGCCAGTGGCTGGTGGAGAATGGTTGCGCCGGAGTAGTGGCGCTGGGATCCCTGGGAGAGGGTGCCACTCTTACTTTTGCCGAAAAACGAGCCGTGCTGGAGACCTGCGTTGGCGCCATCGGAGACAAGGCTTTTGTAGTCGCCGGTGTGTCTGCGCTGAGTACGGAGGATGCGGTTGTGATCGCGAAGATGGCGGACGAAGCCGGCTGCAATGGCCTGATGGTTCTGCCCCCGTATGTCTACGTCGGCGACTGGCGCGAAATGAAGGCGCACGTAAGCGCGGTGATGCAGGCGACGCCGCTTTCCTCCATGCTTTACAACAACCCCATCGCATACAAGGTGGATTTCCTGCCGGAGCAGGTCGCCGAATTGATGGAATGCTGCCCCACTTTGCATGCCATCAAGGAATCAAGTGCGGATATCCGCCGTGTGGCCGCCCTGCAGGTGCTGCTCGGGGATCGTCTGGAGATTCTCTGCGGTGTTGACGACGTGATTGTGGAAGCGGTCTATGCCGGAGCGGTCGGCTGGATCGCCGGTCTGGTAAGCGCTTTTCCCAAGGAATCGGTTGAGTTGTTCAACCTTGCGATGCAGGGTGAAAAAGAAAAAGCCTTTGCCATTTATAAGTGGTTCCTGCCACTTTTGCGGATGGATACGGTACCGAAGTTCGTCCAGCTGATTAAGCTGGTGCAGGAAGAGGTCGGCATGGGGAATCAGCGTGTGCGTGCGCCCCGAATGGTGTTGACCGGCAGTGAACTCGCGGAAGCGAAGAAAACCATCGCGGAAGCACTCGCGAACAGACCGTAAGAGGAATTCATGAAAACTGTGTCTCTTGTCTTAGTCGCTGCCTCTGTCCTTTCGGCGCAGGACCTCACGAATATCAGGCAGTTGACCTCCGGCGGAGAGAACGCTGAGGCTTACTGGGCTCCCGATGGCAAGCGGCTGATCTTTCAGTCGACACGCGGTGGCGCGACTTGCGATCAGCAATACATCATGAATGCCGATGGTTCGGACCAGCACCTGGTGTCCACCGGCCAGGGCCGTACGACATGCGGCTATTTCCTGCCGGACGGCAAGCACATCGTCTATGCATCAACCCACCTGGCCGCGCCCGGCTGCCCGCCCCCGGTAGATAAGAGCAAGGGTTACGTCTGGGCGGTTTATCCGAGCTACGACATCTTTGTCGCGAAGGATGATGGGACAGACTTGAAGCGCCTTACCACCGCTGACGGCTATGATGCCGAAGCGACGGTGAACTGGAAGACGAAAAAGATCATCTATACATCCATGGCTTCCGGTGATCTGGATCTTTGGACCATGAATCTGGACGGTTCGCACAAGAAACAATTCACGAAGAGCTTTGGCTATGACGGCGGGGCAGTGATCTCACGCGACGGCAAGAAGATTGCGTGGCGCGCCGGCCATCCAACAACTCCGGAAACAAAACTGAAATACTCCGATCTGTTGAAGGATAACCTCACCAGCCCGTTCAAGATGGAGCTGTTCGTAGCCGATGCGGATGGCAAGAACGTAAAGCAGATTACGAATTTCGGCTGCGCTTCATTCGCGCCGGCATTTACACCCGATGGAAAGCAGATTCTGTTCTCGTCGAATAAACACAATTGCGACGGGCGGAAGTTCGAACTCTTCCTGATCAATGTGGATGGGACCGGGCTAAAGCAGATCACGTCTCTGGACGGATTTACCTCGTTCCCGGAGTTCTCACCCGACGGGAAGAAACTGGTGTTCGTGACGGACTGGAAAGCTTCTGCCCGGTACGAATTCAACGTGTTCACTGCAGACTGGAAGTAGGGGCGGATGCAGCCGCAGTTGATTGTCCATTGCGATTGGAGCACGTCTCCATCAAAACGGTGGATGGCGACTGCGAGACCTGGCGCCGGCGGCTTTTGGTATGCGGGATCTCCGGAGCCTGTCGGTCGGTTGGAAACGCTTTTCGCAAAACTGCGTGTACAACAGCCCAATGGCGCCGTTTTCGCCGGGTTTGACTTTCCGATCGGCATACCCCGGAGCTACGCCCGCATCGCCGGAATTGAGAACTTTCAGGATGCTCTCCGGATCTTTGGGACTGGTAGTTGGAACCAGTTTTACCTTCCTGCTGCCCACCCGGATGACATCTGTCTTACCCGCCCCTTCTATCCCCGAATTCCGGGAGGGACCTCGAAACAGGAGCTTGTCGACGGACTGGGGCTCAAAGATGTCCGGGATTTGCTCCGCCACTGCGACTGTGCCACCATGAGTCGGCCCAAGGCATGCGAAATGTTTTGGACCCTTGGCGCCAAGCAGGTTGGCCGGGCCGCAATCAGCGGTTGGCGTGACCTTCTTTCCGTTGCCGTGAACGCTGGTACACTCTGTCTTTGGCCCTTTGGCGGCGATCTTCCCGAACTTTTCGACACAGGTCTGATTGTTGTGGCCGAAACATATCCGGGCGAAACGTATGCCCATCTCGGGATAGCTCCGGGGTTCGGCAAGACCAGGCGGGAACGGCGCGCCGAACAGGCATCTCCGATACTTCAATGGTGTCTCGTAAACCACGTTGTGCTTGATCCGGTTCTGGAGTCGGCGATTCGGGGTGGCTTCGGCGATTCAGAAGTCGGGGAAGACATGTTCGACACTTTTGTCGGGCTTCTCGGGATGATCGAAGTTGTCCGTAACCCCGAGGCTTTTGCTGCCCCCCAAGACCCTGACATCCGAAATCTCGAAGGGTGGATTTTAGGGATGCGTCAGGATGAACCCCGAAGCGATTCTCCTTACCCGCGAACAATCCGACCGGTGCGGGCCTCAGAGCGGGGGGAGGGGACCACTCATCCTGCGCGACCGCCCGCGCAATCTAACCCAGCCGATTCCCGATCCCGTCTGTGTCCCGCGTGCCTTAGCAAAGTGTTTGCCCGATGGCCGCTGGGGTGGGACGCACATGCAGCCCACAAATGTTCCGCTGTAGCCGCCGATACCCCTGAGGAGCGGAAACTGATATACAAGAGACTTTATCTCTCCTGATTGCGACGGGGACATTGGAAGACTTGCGCCGGGATAACGGTTTTGGATGACAGGCGGGACGAGGAGCGCTCGATCATCCTCGGAATGAACCAACCCGGTCGCCTGCTGGTTGTCCTCAATACCTCGCATGATTCCAGAGTTCGGTTCATCTCGCCACGACGCGCGAAGAACAGACCGATGCGACAGGAGGGGCGACTATCAGGAAGACGTGGACCGGGCTCTGAATGAGTTCGTCCAACGTCAGCGGAAACGACTCGAATCGACATTGAGGCGGGTTATCGACAAAAAGTCCAAGCCGGACGGGCAGACCCGTTCCAGCTTAAGCGTTTCGCGCAGTCACTTATGGCAGGCGTTCATCGACCGGGGCAAGAGCGTTCGCCTGCGTCTCCCGTGCGAATTCATGAGGGCCGGGAGAGAAATTTGCCCGCTATCCTGACCGCCTGTTCCAGCTCTGCCAAAGAGACAACGAGTTTGTCCAATGAAGTAACCAGGTCATCATCAATGCTCTCCGGTAGCGGACCCGTAGGGGAATCGAAAATCAGTCGGCTCGACGCTTTCGCAGTGTACTATCCCCGTCAAGGCCCAGCCGGGTGAGCCTTGGAACTTCATAAATTGTGAAGGCCAGACCACCGGCCACCAACAAAAAGGCCCCAATGCCTACTATGAAGATCAGAGCTGTGTCGGACACTCATTGCCTCCGCGCCAACTGGAAGTAAATTCCCGTGCTGAGGATGGAGGGAACCCAGATCCCTACAAAAATTCCGGCGCTCTGGTTCGCCGTCATACCGAAGCCGAACCACAAAGACACTGAAAACAGGAACGACAGGAATGCTGCCAGCAAAATCAGGATATCGCCTTTACTAAACATGAACAAAGCCCTCTTTTGAATTATATGCACGCCGTCACGGATTCGGTGTAGTCATTTCCCGAAGCCACCCCGGGCGAAATTTGTATTTGCCTGGATGTCTTCCGGCCTCCCTTCGCTGACCACCCGCCACCGCCCCCTTCAGATAAGGCTGGTTAAGCGCCCGCTCGTCCTTGCCGACAAACACGCGCGCCTGCCGCCGAATGCGAAGGCGTCCGGAACCACACCACATATCCGCGTCAGCCCGTTGGGCCCGGCCACGCCGCGGTAACACTCGCAGCGTTACCGGTGCGCGCTCATCACCGGGCGCAGATCCTGGAAATGGATCATCGTGTTACCTCTTTGTTGAGACGGGATGAGTTCCCGGCAGAAATCGCTTTTAGGAGACGGTAACGGCGGGTTGTGGAATGATGACGAGTCTTCCTGATGGGCAAGTGTGTTCTCAACCGCTTCAGTGTGCGGGCTCCATGGCGGCTACCCGCTCAGCCGGATTTCCTACCGCCGCTTATATCTCTTCGTAAAACCGTTTCGGCTGTTCGTCACGGAGAACACTCCGTCCGGGCTTGCGGAAAGCTTCAGCCAGTACACCCCATCCTTCGGCCCGTCAGGATTCGCCACAAAATTCTCCGGTGGATTATGCCGCGCGTCCCCGGGCAGTGAGTAGTGAACCTGCCAGATATCTTCCATACCGGGCGCGGCACGCAGCGTCTCCCACGAAGCAGGGGCACCGCCTTTTCGCGGACCATTTCCCATCAGCGCGACGCGCGCGTGAAGTGCCTGCGCCAGAACCGGCGACACTCCTTTATCCTGCCCGTGGATGCTCACCTGGTAAACGTCCACCTCGCCGATCGGATTGTTTGGACACATGAGTTTCCGGTCATAGTCCCATTCGAAATCCGCCAGATCGATCATACGGAATTTCCCCAGCGTGAACAAGAGACCAATCGACATGTTGTCTTCCGCATCGTCGGGGCGGTTGGGCTTCACCGGGGTCGTCGCGCACAAGGGATTCGGTTTGCCCGCTCCCCGCAGTGGCGTGTCAATCCACTTCCCGCCCGCCGTCACCACCAAAATGTCGACGCCCTTCAACGGAATTTTGTCCCCCGGCTTCACCACGATGTGGTCGAATTTTTCAAACAAGGCAGAATAGGCCTTGTATCGGACGTCCGCTCCCTTGCCGCTGGTCTCCAGCGGACCATGATCCACCAAATGCTTTACAGGGAATTTCGAAACCAGCAGAGGAACGTCACCCATGTGATCAAGATCGTAGTGGGACACAACCAGGTAGTCGATCTGCTTCAGGCCCGCAGCTTTGGCTGCCGCGATGATGCGGTTGGAATCGCGCTCTCCATAGCCCGGCCAGCCGACATCGAACAGCAGGGATTCGCCCGAGGGCGCGACGACCAGAACACTCTTGCCGCCTTCCACATCAATGTCGTAAACGTCCATGGTTCGTGCGGCGGGCAGAAGCCCCGCCAAAAGAATCGCAATAATACCCGCAACCGCCGCTGTTCTCATTGATCCAATCATAGACAAGTGAAAAGATAAGACATGAAAATCCTGCGTCGTACTCTTGGAATTCTCGCGATGGCCTCGCTGCCCGCCGCCGCGCAAAACCAACTCCGCGCGTTCAGCGATTCCGTGGAGCAGCTTTCTCAAAAAGTGAGCGGCGCGGTGGTGCAGGTCTTCGCGACCGGCTATGCGCTGGGTGGTGACGACGAAGGCTCCGGCACTACGCCTGCCGGTGTAGTGACGAAACAGCGCAGCACCGGCTCGGGCGTGGTCGTCAGTTCCGATGGATACATCCTTACCAACAACCATGTCGTTCAGAATGCCCGCCGCATCCGGGTGCAACTGGCCTGGACTCCCGAGGCAAGCGAGAGCAAGAGCCCGCTCATGCGCAGTACCTTGCTGGAGGCAACTGTGGTGGGTACTGACCGCGAGGTGGATCTGGCGGTACTTAAAATCAATCCTTCCCGTGAGCTTGCCGTGCTGAAGCTGGCCGACTCCGATAAGATCCGGCAGGGCCAGATTGTCTTCGCCTTCGGGAATCCACTTGGTCTTGAGAACTCTGTCAGCATGGGCGTCGTCAGTTCTGTCGGCCGCCAGATTCGGCCCGATGATCCGCTGACCTATATACAGACGGATGCCCCCATCAATCCGGGCAACAGCGGCGGTCCGCTGGTCGATTCGAACGGCGATGTGGTTGGCATCAACACCCTGATTTTCTCGCAGTCCGGTGGCAGTGAAGGAATTGGTTTTTCCATCCCGAGCAACGTGGTGAACTCCATTTACCGGCAGATTCGAAAGGATGGCCACGTGCACCGCGGTGAGATTGGGGTGACGGCGCAAAGCATCACTCCGGAACTGGCAGCGGGCCTGAGCCTGAAGCAGGACTGGGGCGTGATCCTGAATGATGTGGATCCCGATGGCCCCGCAGGCACCAGCGGTCTGCAGCCTGGTGACATCATTCTTGCGCTGAACGACAAACCGGTGGGTGATTTGCGGCAGTTTCAAAACACGGTCTACCGTCTCATGCTCAACGACGTTCTGAAGATCGGCGCGGTTCGCGATATGGATCGTTTTGAAGCCGAGGTGAAGGTCAGGGAACGTGAAGACGATCCGTTTCGCTTTCTCGATCTGGTGAAGCCGGAAGCCAACCGCGTCCCGAAACTCGGCATTATCGGAGTGGCGATCACCAAAGATCTGGCAGCGGTTCTCCCCGACACCCGCAAGCCATACGGTGTGATTGTGGCGGCGCGGGCGGGCGAGAGCGAGTATTCAGGCCAGGGTGGGCTGAAGCTTGGGGACGTGATCTACGCAGTGAATACTGTGCCTGTCTCGTCTCTGGAAGCGCTCCGCGCCGCTGTTGATCGCCTGAAGCCGACAGACCCGATGGTGATGCAAATTGAACGCGGCGGGCGACTGCTGTTCCTGACGCTCAGTGAATAGTTCGCGCTACAATCATTCCTTATGTTCCAGGGCATTGAACACACGGCGATCTCCTCGCCTGATCCTCAGAAGCTTGCGCAGTGGTATGTGGACCATCTCGACTTCCACATCAACTTCACTTACGCCGGCAATTATTTCGTGAAAGCAAAGAACGGCAGCATGCTGGAGATCATTCCTGCCGCTACGCCGCTGGCCGCTCCGCAGACCCCGGCTAATAATAAGGACGGCGGCATTCGTCATCTGGCCATCGCGAATGACGATTTCGACGGGGCCTACGCGCTGCTCAAAGAGAAGGGCGTCGTCTTTGTCGGCGAACCCTTCGAAACGCTGGGCAACCGTTTGGTCTTCTTCAACGATCTGGATGGCAATCTTCTGCACCTGATCCAGCGCGAAACTCCGCTCCCGTAGGAACCCGCCAGCCGCTGATGTCGGCTCCAGGAACCCAGGCCCTTGCCGACATCGGCGGCTGAAAAGCGGGCGTGTTACTCAGGACCGGAACCCTTCTTGCTCAAACGCGTTTTCAAGGCATTCCAGTATCGCGATTTCCGCCTGCTGTGGGTCGGGGCCTGTACCTCCAGCATCGGCACGTGGATGCAGGAAATAGCGCAGAACTGGCTGGTGCTGGAAATGACGCATTCGCCATTCCTGCTGGGTCTGGACGCGTTTCTGGGTGACATCCCTATTTTCCTCTTCTCCCTCTTTGGCGGAGTGGTTGCCGACCGCATGGACCGCCGCCACCTGCTGATTGGCTCCCAACTGGTCCAGATGACATCGGCGTTCACGCTGGTGGCGCTGATTGTCACCCAAAATATTCAGGTCTGGCACGTGCTGGTTTCATCCTTTGTAGTGGGAACCGCACAGGCTTTTGGCGGACCCGCGTATTCCGCGCTGGTGCCGAGCCTTGTCGAAAAAGAAGACCTGCCTAACGCGATTGCCCTCAATTCCATCCAGTTCAACGTAGCGCGAATCATCGGCCCTGTTCTGGGCGGCCTGGCCCTTAAGTATGTGGGTTCTGCCTGGTGCTTCGGTCTCAACGGACTCTCGTTTGTCGCCGTGATCATCTCCCTTTCCCGGCTGAACATCAACTTCAAACCCCCGGCCACTTCTTCGTCGATTCTGGACAGCATGAAGCAGGGCTTCCGCTTCATCCGAACCCAAAATGCCATGGGAACTCTGATCGCGATCGCCTTCTGCATGACTGCACTGGCGATTCCGATGATCACCTTCCTCCCGGTCTTCGCCAAAGATGTGTTCCGGAAAGACGCCCTGACGTACACGCTGTTCCTCGCGTCATCGGGGTTTGGTTCCGTCACCGGGGCGATCGGCGTGGCGGCCCTGGGAAACATCGCCAATAAGGGTCGCCTGGCGCTCGTGATGCTGGCTGCGCTGGGCGTCGGAATCTCAGGCTTTGCCCTGTCGAAGTCACTGCCGCTGAGTTGCCTGATACTGTTCCTCTCCGGCGCTGTGCTCATTTGCGCCTTCGCCATGATTAGTTCTCTGGTGCAGTTGATCACTCCAAATGACATGCGCGGTCGGGTGATGAGCATCTACAATGTCGCTTTTCGCGGTGGCATGCCTTTCGGCAGCCTGTTGACGGGATATCTGGTGCCAATCTTCACGGCGCCCGCTGTTCTCGCCGTCAACGGACTCGTCCTGCTGACCCTTGGGTTGTATTTCCTGTTCATCCAGCGGCGCGTGGCAGCATTATAGTTACTGGCGAAAAACGACGGAACGCGAGTCCCGTCACTTGCCGTCAACATCGAGAGAATGATGCGAATATTTATTACGGCATTCCTGCTGGCAGGCGCATGTCTGGCTGCCGACGATCTGGACAAACTGCGCGATCGCCAGGACCGTCCGGGGCTGGCAAAGATGGCAGAAACCATGCAGGCGGACGCCGACAAATCGCCGAATGATGCGAATAAGTGGTATCGCGCCGCCGTTGCCCATTCCTACGTGGCGGAAGTGGCTTACGAAATGCGGGACAAGGGGGGCTCACAGCGCGCAGCGGAAACAGGGGTCAAGGCTGCGGAGAATGCTGTGTTGCTGAATGCGAAAAACGCCGAGTACTATCGCGTACTTGGCACGTTGTGCGGCCAGGTGATTCCGGCGAATCCAATCCTTGGTGCGTTGCAGTACGGTAAGCGCGCGAAGGAGGCTCTGGACAAGGCGCTGGAGCTGGATCCGAAATCACCACGGGCGTTTGTGGCGCATGGCGTGGGCTACTACTACCTTCCCAATAATTTTGGTGGCGGGCCGGAGAACGCGATCAAGGACTACCAGAAGGCCATCTCGCTCGACCCAAAAAACGCCGAGGCCTATCTTTGGATGGGAATCGCCTATGCCAGGACGCACCAGACCGAACCCGCCCGGGCTGCTTTTACGAAGGCGCTGCAATTCGCTCCGGATCGCGCGTGGGCGAAACAGCAGTTGGATAAACTACCTTCGAAGTGATAACGGCTGCCGCAGCAATTGAGATTGTGGAAGCTTTCAATCCCGGCCCTGACGGTCTGGCGCGAAAGAGCAGGGAACTGGTGCTCGGACTGTTGCGCGAAAGCCCGGCACCATTCTCACGCGCTCAGTTTGAACCGGGCCATATCACGTGTACGGCCCTTGTCTTTCATCCCTCTGAGCCACTTGTGCTGATGATGCATCACCACCGGCTGCACAGGTGGTTGCTGCCTGGGGGGCACGTGGAACTGACAGACCCTTCGCTCTCTGCTGCCGCCGCGCGTGAGGCTGTGGAGGAAACCAGGGTTCTGCCGGACTCCACCTTTGCCTCGGTGCTGGTCGGGATAGACGTCCACGGCATTCCCGCCAAAAAAGACGAGCCCTATCACCTGCACCACGACCTGATCTGGTGTCTCCGCGCCGAGTCTGACGCCATTGAAGTGACGGATGAAGCGCCGCAGGTCATGTGGGCGGCGGAAGGCGAGTTCGAACGTTTCGACATCGCCGACAGCATCCGCAACACGGTTCGTCGCGCGGGAAACCTTCCGTGACTCTGCCGCGCATTCTGTTCAGCGCGATCTTCACTGTCATCACCTGTCTGGCCCTCGGTCTCCTGCTCTTCGAAGGGCTTGGCATTCGTCTGAAGCGTTTGGAGCATGAGCTTCTGGCAGGCATTACGGGTTCCGCGCTGCTGAGCTCCCTCGTCTTCCTGCTCTGCACGGTGCATCTGGCCCGGCTGCCGGTGTTCCTTGCCGCCGGGGTCATGTCTCTCTCTGCCGCTGCCTGGATGGTCTGGCGAGACCCCAGGAAGCGTGAAGCACTTCTGCCAATGCCACGATTCTGGCAGTACCTCTTTTTCGCGTCCTTCGCGGTCTACGCGCTGGTCTATCTGTCCAACAGTCTTGCCCCGGAACACAGTCCGGACGGCTCCTCCTACCACCTGGGCCTTGTGGCGCGATATATTCGGCAACACGGTTTCGTCCGCATCACCAGTAACCTCTACGCCAGCCTCTCGCAAGGCGTTGAGATGCTCTTCCTCTTCGCCTTCGCTTTTGGGCGTCACTCCGCCGCCGCCACTGTTCACTGTTGCTTCCTGTTTACCCTGCCGCTGCTGATGGTCAGCTACACACGGCGGATCGGGCACCCGCGAGCGGGCGTGACTGCCGCGCTGCTGGTTTATCTTTCGCCCGTGGTGGGCATCGACGGCGTCAGTGCCTATAACGACGTCGCGCTGGCCACCGTTGCTTTTGCAATGTTCTATTTGCTGCAGATCTGGCGGGAACGTGACGATGATCGCCTGATGATACCCATCGGCTTGCTGGCCGGATTCTGCTTTGCCATCAAGTACCCAGGCTTTGTCGCAACCCTTTACATGCTCACCGTGATCCTGATGGCGCGCCGCAAACGCGGCCTCTTCCTGCGGGCGACGATCGCCTCGGGCGCCGCCGCCACCATGGCGCTGCCGTGGCTGCTGAAGAACTGGTACTTTGTCGATAACCCTTTTTCACCGTTCCTGAACCGGATCTTTTTGAATCCGTGGGTTCACATCACGTTTGAAGACAGCTGGCGCGCCATCCTGACGCATTGGTTGCTGCCGAGCTTGCAGCCGCTGTTCTGGATTGTGACGGTGACCGGACAGACCGGCGGCCAGCTGGGGCCGGTGTTTCTGCTGGCTCCCCTGGCCCTGCTCAGTCTGCGTAATCCGCTCGGTCGCCGCTGCCTGCTCGCCGCGCTTTTCTTTCTTGCCACATACCCCCAGAACATCGGGACCCGGTTTCTGATTCCGGGCCTTCCGTTCGTCGCTCTGGCCCTTTGTTATGCATTGGAATTCTCCGCGCCCCTGCTCACCGCCTGTGTTGTGGCTGCACTACTGCTGGGCTGGCCCCGCGTGATCGATAAATATCGTGCGCCAACCGGCAGTTGGCAGATCGAACACATACCCTGGCAGGTGGCCCTGCAAATCGATTCCCCCATTGCGTTTCTGGAACAGCGCTGGTCCGGCTACAACCTTGCCCGAAAGATCAACGACACCGTGCCGGAGGCCAAAGTACTCTGGAGCACGACGGGCCTGCCGGAGGCCTGGATGACCCGCGAAGTCCTGGTGAACTACTACTCCGCGCAGGGAGAGAAGATCGAAGACATACTGCAAACGCCGATTAACCGGGACCTGCAGCCGCTTTGGCGGCACCGCTACACTTTCCCTCCCAGAACCCTCAGCCACATTCGAATCCTGCAGATCGGCACCGGTCCACATGAGGCCTGGAGTATCGGAGAGGTGCGTTTCTTCCACGGGGAGCAGGAGGTCAATCCGGTGCATGCGGAAGCGAAGCCCTTCCCGTGGGATATCCGGTATGCCTTCGATCACAACCCGGTCACCCGCTGGCACACCTGGGAGCCCCTGCGCCCAAATCAGTATGTCGATGTATTTTTTGAAAACTCTGCTCTGCTCGACCGCATCGAAATCTACTGTGCGCATGACCAGTGGAATATGAAAATGCGGCTCGAAGGAAGTGCTCTTGAAACGGACGCGCGGCTGGAAACATCGCATTTGCAACCCGCAGGGGATTTGCGTCCGACGGCGACCCGTACAATCAAAGCTCTGGGCATCGACTACCTGTTGATTGGCAAAGACTACGTGACTTCCGCTGATATGCATGCCGATCCGGCCCGCTGGGGCCTTCGTGAGCAGGCCGACACCAGTGCGGGCAAGATCTATCAAATTCAATGAGTGACTATTTTCTTGGAGTAGATGGCGGGCAATCGAGCACCACCGCCGTGATTGCCGATGAGACCGGCAAGGTGTGTGGCTGGGCGACCGCCGGGCCCTGCAACCATGTGGCGGCGTCCGAAAGCCGCGCGAAGTTTCTGCGCGTGATGCGGGAGTGCATTTCGCAGGCTGCGGATCGCGCCGGGCTGGAGGCGGGTCATCCCCGCTTTCGCGGGGCCTGCCTTGGCATGAGCGGTGGCCCGGATGATAAGGCAGGTCTGCTGCATGAGGTGTTCGCATCGGATCATCTCCTTGTCACGCACGACGGTCAGATCGCACTCGCCGGCGCCACGGGCGGTGCTCCCGGCATCATCGTCATTGCAGGTACGGGTACATTTTCATTCGGGGAGAATGCCCGGTCGGAAACCGCCCGGGCCGGTGGCTGGGGGTACGTCTTTGGCGATGAGGGGGGCGGCTTCGATATTGTGCGCCAGGCCCTTCGCGCCACACTTGCAGAACATGAAGGCTGGGGCCCCCGAACCGCTCTGACTCCTGCGCTGCTCGAAGCGACATCGACATCGGACGCCAACCAGACTCTGCATCTGTTCTACACGCCGGATTGGCCGCGTTCACGGGTTGCCGCCCTGGCGCGGGTTGTGGACGATATCGCCCAACAGGGTGACCCGGTTGCCCTCGAAATTCTGCAGCGGTCAGCCATGCAGTTGGCCATGCTGGCAGGCACGGTCAGACGACAGTTGTGGAACTCCCGGGAGGAGCAGCAACATGCCGTTAAGCTGGCCTGGATCGGCGGCGTGTTCAACAGTACAACCGTACTGGAACGCTTCCGCATGCTTGTCGAACTGGAAGACAACCTGACCGCGGCACCGCCCGCCCATAGCCCGGCTATTGGCGCCCTTATGCTCGCCTGTAAACTGGCGGGAGTAACGGTACTACCGGACCAGCTACCGATGAATAAGTCCTGAGAGACGCGCTATAATTTGCCCCATGTCCGCTGTCACTTGCATTGGGCAGATAGCCCTCACAGTTACCGATTTGGCTCGTGCGGTCACCTTTTATCGCGATACGCTCGGCCTTGCTTTTCTCTTCGAAGCTTCCGGAATGGCGTTCTTCGACTGCGGTGGCGTGCGGCTCATGCTGACGATCTCGGAGACCCCGGAATCCACTTACAGTTCGATTATTTACTACAAGACGGCCGATATCATGGCAATATCGAATGAACTCACCGCGAAGGGTGTGAAGTTCGAGGCCCCGGCGAGGATGATTGCGAAGATGCCGGATCATGATCTCTGGATGGCCTTCCTTCGCGACACTGAGGGCAACCTGATTGCCCTGATGAGCGAAGTCCGCGGGGCGTGAAACTGCCCATCCACCTTATTTGCCAATCGCAGGGCAGAAAATAATCCACCTTTAGTCGTTCAAAGAAACAAGACCCTGGCGCATCGCCACCGTTGCCGCTTCCGTCCGATCTGAAACTTCAAGCTTCTCGATGATGCTGTTCACGTGATTGCGCGCCGTGTTTTCACTGATCCCGAACACACGCCCAATCTCTTTATTCGTGAGTCCCTTGGCGACCAGTTGGAGCACCTGATGCTCCCTGGGGGTCAGGTTTGCCCTCGCCATTCTCTCCGTCAAACGCCCTGCGATCTCGGCCGGAAAATAGCGCTTCATGGCATGCACGGCCTGAATGGCCTCCAGCAACCGATCCTGCGGAGCGTCTTTCAGGATATAGCCGTGAGCCCCTGCGTTCACGCACTGATAAATGTCTTCATCAAGATCGAAACTGGTCAGCACTATGATGCGCGGCGAATCGGCCAGAAGATTGATTGCCCGAATCACCTCCAGTCCGCTCATGCCAGGCATGCGCAGATCGATGAGCACCACATCAGGGCTGATCGTCTTCAGCAGGGCCAGCGCTTCGGACCCACTCGAAGCGCTGCCGATCACGTCGATTCCGGGTTGCGTGCTCAGCATACTCGCCAGCCCCATCCTCACAACCGGGTGATCGTCGATGATCATGATGCGAATGGCCGTTATCGTTGTCTCTCTCATATTCCCCTGGAGGAAGGCCGCGCATGCGACAGGCGCACAGGCAGAAAACGCGACCCGACCGATGCTTTTACTTCTACCCGGGTGCCGGAGCCCGGTGCGCTTTTTACAACCAGCGTCGCCGAAATGCTTTCCGCCCTCTTCCGCATCCCCAGCAGGCCGAAGCCCGCGCGATCACTGGTCGCGACAAAGCCTTCCCCGTCGTCTTCAACCGCCATGCTGACAGACGTACGGCTCCTCTCGAGGCCGATTCGTATCGTGCCAGGCCGGGCGTGCCGGATCGAATTGGCAATCGCTTCCTGCCCGATGCGGAAGAAAGCGTCTTTGACACGCGGCGGTATCGCCCGTGCGCAATCCTCCCCATAGGTCTCCACCGTCAGATTTCCGTTTTTCACCAACCGTTCGGCGCATTCCCGCAGAGCCGGCAAAAGGGCGAGTTGTCCTAACGATACCGGCTGGAGCGTCGCGATGCTGCGGCGCGCCTCCTCATGGCTCGTCCTCGCCATCTGCATGGCCTGCTCTACCTGGGCTTCAAGCGCCCCGCCGCCACCCGGCAGACGGTTACGAATCGCCTGTAGCTGGAAACCGATTCCCGCGAAGCTCTGCGCCAGCGTGTCGTGAATCTCATGTGCCAGCCTCTCGCGTTCTTCCGCAACAGCTTGCAGTCGCCAGTGCCTGGCCAGAAGGTAGAGGTGATTCAGCGTGAAGACAAGCCCCAGAGCCACCAGCCCCGCCAGGATCAGGGTGGACGGCCTCCACCAGGGCGGTCCGGCCACCACATCCACATCTTCGGCGGACCGTACCAGAACGGTAAAAGGCTCCCCCGCCTGGTTGAAGCGGGGGTCCACCACCGATATGCCTCTCAAACGGACCCGGCTCTCCAGAGCCAGATCCTGCCAGTGGGAACGGCTGCGTCCTGCAGGCAGGACAGCGCGAAACGACTGTGTCCCGGAGTCAAGTTCCATGGCGATCAAACTGTCTTTTCCGGTCGATATCGTTCTCAAGCGGCCTTCCACCTGAATGAATCTGCCATCCCATTGGCCGGCTGCAATCTGATTTGCTGTAAGAATCATGGGCGATGCGGGAATCGCCTGCGACAGCTGACGCACTTGCGCCTTGCGAATCACCGGGCTGAACCGCTCCAGATTGACCTCACCCGTGACCTCAACTTCATCGCCGATTTTCAGAGGTGTCTCCCCCTGCGTTTGAACCTCCACGCCGCCACCAGTGGAGTCCTGCACGAACAGAGCGGGTCTGGTGAGTACAACCGCTCCCCGCACGGTTGCAACAGGTGATCCAACCAGACTCAGAAGATGCAGCGACGCGACAGGCTGCGGGGGTGGCACGGCTATCACTTCACCCATCGGGCGGCCTGTACTTTTCTGCGGTGAGGGCTCTGCCGCACTGACAACGTCAGCGGCTGACCATTGTTGAACATCAGCGGAGCCGACCCGCAGGACTCTTACATTCCGCCAGACACCTCCCGTGCCGTTTGATCGCAAGCCGATGGTGCCCGAGCGAAAACATTCAGGGTCGTTCACGGGACTCGTTTTGACCTCTCGCATTCCCGGACCGGATGCGGAAGCCGTGATCATGCAACCGTTCACCTCAAGTTTCACGTGATACCACCGGAAAGGATGAACCACGTCCGGCATGGAGACCTTAGCCGCTTCGTGATACGCGAAATCGAACGTCGCCACCACCAGGCTGTTATCGCCCGTTCGGACCCCGGCCCAATATCCTTTGTAGGAATTCTCGCCTAACTCGGCTTCGTTCACGCGGGCCAGCAGGCCCACGCTGCCGGAGCCCAGCAGTTCTACATCGCCCTCGACGGCATAGTCCTTCCAGTGGGACGATCCCGTCAGCGCTTTCGCGCCGCGGTCGTTGGAATCGTTCCTCATAGCGCCGTTGGCCACCTCGAACGTCCCACCCAGAGCTGTCCAGTGATCGTCCGCGTCTGTCTTGAAATTCGCGTAGTAAGGAATGCCGTAATCGGGTTGGCTGATATACCATTGCCGGATGCCGAGGCCCGCCGCAAGTAGTGAGAGTGCCGCTCCGGCGAACATTGACGTTTGTCGAGCCGCTCTCTTCACGATGGATTCACCTGGAGACACCCACAAACACGCCGGCTTCAGGGGAGTTCAGATTCTGCCGTGTAATCACCATGGGAGGAATCATAGACCGGGCGGGTAGTGGCTCTCCCGCCAGAGCACGGGTGATCAACTCCACCGCCTCATAACCCATGCGGTAGGTATTCTCCGCAACGATAGCGGCTATTTCTCCATTTGCCAGATAGCCCATCAGGTCGGAATCCTGCTCACAACCCACAACAGTCATTTCCTTCTGGCGCGACCGGTGTTTAATTGCCGCATGAATGCCGCGTGTAGAGCCTGATGTAAAACTCAGAACACCGTTCAGCTCGGGATGCGCATCCAGAGCGGTGTTCATCAACTCCTCAACTCGGGTCGTATTAAAGGGCCCTCCGATTCGGTTGACGATGTGTATCCCGGGAAACCGCGTGCTCAGAAGGCGCTCCGCCGCGCGGGCTCTCATCATCACTCCCGGCGCGTTGCGCCCCAATCCGGCCAAAGCAATGGAACCCTTTCCGTTCAGGCGTCCGCCGATTTCGCGTGCCGCCAGATCGCCCATCTTTTCGTCGTCGTTCACCAGATAGCCCAGCCTGGCGTTCGGCGGGAGGTCCAGCGGCCCGGCCACAATGACCACCGGAATACCCGCGTCCATCGCGCGTCGCAGGGGGGCCAGCAAAGAAAGCGGATGATTGGGCGCCACAATCAGCCCCTGATACTTGCTGCGCACAACCCGGTCGATGAGCGAAATCTGTCCTGCCAGGTCGTTTTCCGATGTAGGCGTATTCCAGTAGAGGTGGCACTTCAGCTTCTCTGCCGAACGCGTTGCCCCAAAATATTCTACCTCCCAAAGCATCGAACCCGCCGTCTGCGGGATCAAGGCGATGGTAGGAATCACAGGGGTTTGGCGAAGCTGAATCCAATACCCGCCCGCCGTAATCGCGGTGAGCGCCGCGATGACACCCACCCAGGTGGAGGCTATTGAGAATTTGCCAGGCATGGTCAGCTTACGTGTCTCCGCTAACTCTACAGTAAATGCGGTTGCGAAGAGGCCGTATAGTTCGAATGAACTATACGGAAACGGTTCTGCTGACACCTTGCGTGCAGGGCTTTAGATAGATAGACTCTCCTCACAAGATAAGCTCGCGTTGCGCTTCAGCTGGTTCATCTGGACCATTCGCACCAGAATCGAATGTTAATAAAATTCAACCGTATGCCGTTCCCGGTCCCATGCCGCCGGCTCTTTCCGAGCTGCGGAATTCTTTTCTTCGCCGCTACCCTTGGTGCTCAAACACCTGCGGGGATTGAGTTTTTTGAGAAAGAGATCCGTCCCGTCCTCGCCACCAGCTGCTACGGCTGCCACTCTTCGAAATTCAAGTCGCCCATGGGTGGCCTGGTGCTCGACACGAAATGCGGAGTGAAGAGCGGCGGTAATGGCGGTTCCGTTGTTGTGCCCGGCAGTTCCGCAGCCACCTTCAACCCGACGCACACGCCCTCGCGAAGCCTGTTCCACACAGGCAACATTGCGGCCACCCGCCCGTCCATGGGTGCGTGGATCTCCTATGGCCTGGGCAGCGAGAACAAAGATCTTCCAGGCTTCGTCGTGTTAGGTCCCGCGCAAGACACGGCCGGAGGTTTTGCGCGCGCCGGCTTCCTCCCTTCGCCGCATCAGGGCACGGACTTCGACGATTCCGTCACTGCGCCGGACAAGATGCTCCGATACCTGCGGAACAAAGAACCCGATAAAGACGTCCAGCGTCGGCAACTCGATTTAATCCAGTCGATGAACCGCAGTCACGAGCAGCAGTTCGGTCAGGATGAATACCTCGAAGGCCGCATTCGCTACATGGAAACCGCTTACACCATGCAGTTCGAAGCGACCGACGCCTTCGATATCAATAAGGAATCGGGAGCGGTTCGCAAGGAATACGGTGATACCCCATTCGCCCACGGCTGCCTGCTGGCCCGGCGTCTGGCGGAACGGGGCGTTCGGACCGTGCATGTGTACTACGGCCCAGGCCAGCCCTGGGACGATCACTCCCACATCAACAAGAGTCTCTCCGAACGTTGCCCCGATATGGACAAAGCCTCCGCTGCGCTGATAAAAGATCTGAAGGGGCGCGGCCTTCCGGGCGAAACACTCGTCGTCCGGGGTGGGGAATTCAGCCGCACGCCGGTCTCTGAAAGCGGCGACGGCCGCGATCACAACCCCTACGGCTTCACCATGTGGATGGCCGGCGTGGGAGTCAAAGGCGGCATGTCATACGGCGAAACCGACGAGTTTGGTTTCAAAGCCGTGGAAAAGGGCGTATCCATCCACCACCTGCACGCCACCATGCTCAACCAGATGGGCATCGACCATACGCAACTCACTTATCGTCACGCGGGCCGCGATTTTCGGCTCACTGACGTCTATGGCGAAGCAGTCCGGGACATCCTTGCTTAGCCACCTGGCCCGAGCTGTTTTTCAACAAATTCCGAGGAGTATCCGAATGCAAAAGCTTTCTACCGTTTACAGGACCGCGTCCTCCGCGCTTCTAACATTTACAGCCCTGTTGCTGCTGGTAAGTACCTCAGCATGGGCGCAAAGCAGCACCAGTTCGGTTCTCGGCTCTGTACTGGATGCCCAGGGCGGAAGCGTCCCGGGCGCAGCGGTCACACTGGTCAGCGAGACCACGAACGATCAGCGCACTTTCACCACAGACTCTTCCGGCAACTTTGTTTTTACCAGCGTTCAACCCGGCACCTACACAGCCAGGGTCGAGAGCAAGGGATTCCAGGCTTACAAAAAGAAAGGTATCGTAGTCAGCGCCAGTGAACGCCTCTCGCTGGGCAACATCTCCCTCGTAGTCGGTTCGGTCGCCGAGACAATAGTTGTCACCGCGGAATCCGCGGTAGTCCAGACTGCCAGCGCGGAAGGCGCCGCCGTACTCACCACCGAACAGCTGGGCAGCATTACGCAGCGCGGCCGAAACGTAGTCGGCTATCTGCGCCTTCTTCCGGGCGTCGCCACATCCGGTGAATCCGAAGCTCTCCACGGTGCCGGCTCCATTGGCACCGGTCTCCCCAACGTCAACGGTATCCGTGCCGGCGCGCTCACCATCGGCGTCGATGGCCAGCAGGGTCAGGACAACGGCAGCTCCAACACATACACCACATCGGTGAGCCTTGATGCCATCGCCGAAGTGAAGGTTCTTCTGAATAACTATCAGGCCGAGTACGGTCGCAATGGCGGCGCGGTTGTCAACGTGGTCAGCAAGAGCGGAACCAAAGATTTCCACGGCTCCGCCTATTGGTACAAGCGCCATGAAATGTTTAATGCGCAGAACTTTTTCAACAACGCCTCTATTCCTCCCACACCCAAACCGCGTTATCGCTATCTCACTGAAGGCCTCACGTTTGGCGGCCCGGTGACGATCCCGAAACTGTTCAACACCTCCCGCCAGAAGCTGTTCTTCTTCCTCAGTCTCGAACGCAACCCCAGCCTGGAGCCCTCAGGTATCACGCGATTGACCATGCCGACTCAGGCGGAACGCAACGGAGACTTTTCGCAGTCCTCTCTGAAGCCGAAAGATCCCACCACGGGCGCTGCCTATCCGGGTAACATGATTCCTGCCAGCCAGATCAACAAGAGCGGTCAGGCACTCGTCAATCTCCTTACGTTGCCCAACAGCTTCGATCCAAACGGCTCTTACAACTATCTGTTTCAGGACGTGAAAAAAGGCTCTCGCGATCAGGAACTCTTCCGCATCGACTACCGTGCAACGGATAAAGATTCGATCTTCTTCCGCGGCACGTTCTTCAATACGATCAGTGAAGGATATAACCTGACGAACTGGGACTTCATCAAAGTCCGGCAAACGTTCATCAATAAGCACGCTTCCATGGGCTACACGCGAATCATTACTCCGTCAATCGTGAACGAGTTGAACCTGGGTGTTCGCCGTCCTCAGGAAAGACTGCCTTTCCCGGATGCCGCAACGGATCTCGCGAAAACCAGACGCCCCACCTCCGGCTTCGTGGTGGGCCAGCTCTATCCACTGGCGAATCCCGATCAGATCATTCCTCAGGCCTCCTTCGGTGGTGTCCAGAACTCTCCGAACTTCGGAAGCTTCTTCGCAACGCGCTTCCCCCAGTTCGAAGACGACATCAACTGGAACATCGGCAACAACCTGAGCTGGAATAAGGGGCGCCACAGCTTCAAGTTCGGCATTTATGCGGAACGCGATCGTATCACCACCGGTTTTGGATTCAATGTCCCGTGGATGGGCAACTTCAATTTCGGGACCGGCGGCAACAACCCCGGCGACACAGGAAACCCTTACAGTAACGGGCTCACCGGAGCCTTCCAGAACTATTCGGAAGCACAGCATCCCACCAAGCCTTCGGCGGTCGCGGCGAATATCGATTGGTTCGTTCAGGACTCATGGAAGGTAACGAAAACGCTGACCCTCGAAATCGGCTTGCGCGTAGCGTACTTTACTCCGTGGGAACAGACCGATGGACTGCAGTCCTCCTTCGCGCTTGGCCGCTATAAGCGCTCCGACGCGCCCGTGCAATACCGCCCTGCGCTCGTGAACGGCGTCCGCGTTGCCGTGAACCCGCTGACCAATCAAATCCTGAATCAGGTCTTCGTTGAAAAGTTCGTTCCCGGCACTGGCAACCCCGGCAACGGTTTCGTAACCACTCGCGACGGAAATTACCCCTCCGGATTCTACGAGAAGTCACCGGAGCTGCTTCAGCCCCGTTTTGGTTTTGCATACGATGTCTTTGGGACTGGCAGAACCGCCGTTCGCGGTGGCTTTTCCAAAGACAACCAACTGGTGCGCTATGAACCGCAATCCGCGGGCGCGCCCATCTCCTTCAGCCCCACCATCTACAACGGCAACCTGAGCACGTTTCTCGCAGGCGGGGGCGTTCTTTCACCCGGTGGCGCTACGGGTCACGACCGCTTCCTGAAAGCCCCCGATTTCTACAACATCTCGCTTGGCGTACAGCAGAACCTGGGCTTCTCAACCGTTCTGGACGTGAAGTACGTCTCCACGCTGGGAAGAAACCTCGCCACCTCGCGCGACATCAATCGCGTGCCCTACGGCGCTCGTTTCCTGCCGCAGAACAGGGACCCCACCAAGACGTTCAATCCGGCCAACCCCGCCTCCAGCGCCTTGCCCGATAGCTTCTTTCGCCCGTATCCCGGCTATGGTGGCATCACCTACCGCGAGTCCAGTGGCAGCTCGAACTACCATTCCCTGCAGGCCACGGCGAACCGCCGCTACTCGCATGGCCTGCAGTTCGGCATCGCGTACACGTTCTCCAAAGCGATGGACTATGCCAATCTGCCCACCTATCGTTCGTTCCGCGAATGGAGCTACGGTAAAACAGATTTCGACCAGACCCATGTCTTTGTCGCCAACTATAGCTACGACCTGCCGAAGCTGAGCAGGTTTGCCCCGGGCCGCATCACCAGAGTGGCTCTCGACAACTGGCAGATCTCCGGCATTACAACGCTCGCCAGCGGCACCCCGCAGACCGTCGGCCAGTCCACCACATCCGGTATCGATCTCACCGGCGGTGGCGATGGACAACGCATAACGGTCATCTCCGACCCGATTCTTCCTCACGGGGAACACACGGTCAATCATATGTTCAATACGGCGTCTTTTAAACTCTCCGGACTGAACGACGCGGGTAACGCGGCACGCGATATCTATCGTGGTCCCGGCCTGATCGTGTCCGACGTGACCCTGTTCAAGAACATCCCGATTCGAGGCGAGCACCGCGCTATTCAACTGCGATGGGAAGTGTACAACATCTTCAACCACACAAACTTCCAGAACGTGGATAACGCGGCGCGTTTCGATCCCAACACCGGGGCTCAGACGAACCTCACCTTCGGTAAAGCAACCTCCGCCCGCAACGCACGCATCATGCAGGTTTCGGCGCGGTTTAGCTTCTAAATCACCTGCCTTCGCCTCCGGGGCAATGTTGGCCCCGGAAGCGAAGGCATTCGCGCGTTCTGACCATGAGCGTTGGCAGCCTGCATCGGCGCAAAACATCCTAACCGGAACGATCGTCGCAACTCGCCTGTAAACTGGCGGCAGCAATCAGCAATGGTACTGCCGGGTTGTAATCTGCCGCATGGCCGCCATCACTTCCATCGGACAGCTCGCCCTCACCATTACCGATTCAGCTATCTCTGAGACCGCGGAATCCACCTGCAGTTCGATCCTTTACTACAAGACGGCGGATATCCTCGCGACATAGAATGAGCTTGCGGTCAACGGCGTGCCGGATCATGACCTCTGCATGCCGTTCCTGCGCGATACGGAGGGCAACCTGGTTACCCTGATGAGCGAAGTCCGCGGGGCGTGAAACTGCCCATTCACCTGTGGCGTTCAGGCGACACACGGGAAATCCCGGATTTCCACAGAAATCTCTGAAACAAATCGGCGTTTACATCAGTCTTAACTTCGGCCACGTTTTTGCAGCCAACGTTTCCCACTGTTCGAGCGTCTGAACGGTAACAGACTGACTATGCCGGTAATCGCCAGATCGTTGTTATTCTGCTTCGCGGCCTTCCTTGCGTCCGCCGCGGACGGAACCGGGACTGCGCCACCACTGCCGCACCCCTCGGTCCGGGCCACCGGCCTCGTCCGCGCTGTGCAGTCCATCACAGTGCTGGTTCCCCGAATTGAAGGCCTCGGAGGGAATCTCACTCTCGCGACACTTGTCGAAAATGGAAGGCTGGTGAAGGCCGGTGACGTGATCGCCAGTTTTGACCGGGCCAGTGAACTCAAGCTGCTCCGCGACTCCGAAAGTAAGTTCGACGACCTGGACCATCAAATTGAGCAAAAGAAGGCCGAACATCTGAGTAATGCCGAAAAACGCATTTCGGATCTTGCACAGGCCAGCGCCGATTTGAAGAAAGCTGAAATCGAGAGCCGCAAAGGGCCTGTGCTGAGTGCCATTGATCAGGAAAAGAACCGTGTCAAGCTGGAGGACGCGCGGCTGCACGTAGCCAGCCTCCAGCGTTCCAACAAAGCCCGTGAGGCTGTCGACAAAGCTGATTTACGGGTCCTCGAATTGCAGCGCGATCGCCAGAAGGTGGCCGTGGAACGCCAGGTCCGCAACTCTGAAAGGCTCACTGTCAAGGCTCCCATTCACGGGATGGTGGCGCTGCAGAATGTTTACCGCAACAACTCGATGGGTCATGCCCAGGAGGGCGATCAGATCTGGCCGGGCAGTCCCCTTCTTATGTTGTTCGACCCTGCGGCCATGGAAGTTGAAGTTTCAGTGGGTGAACCAGACGGCGCGGTGCTGGTGCCGGGGGCAAAAGCAAACGTGCACCTGGACGCGTTTCCGGATCTTGTCTTCACCGCTCATTACCAGTCCTCCAGCCCGGTTGCGACATCACCACTGGGCATTACAGTCAAGACTTTTCTCGCCCGCTTCCGGCTTGAGAAGAGCGATCCCCGCCTGCTTCCCGACCTCTCCGCAGCCGTTGATATCGTTGGTCCGCAGGGGGCAGGGAAGTAATGCGATCTCGTCTTCGGCTCGTTATACGGTCCGCCGTGGCGCTTCTGGTCATTACTGGTACCGGTTTCGCGGTGCGTGAGTTTCGGAAGACCAAACAACTGGCGGACCTGCCTGTCGCCACTGCCCGGAAAGGAGAGTTTCTGGTGCTGGTGCGGTCGCGCGGCCAACTGATGGCGCGACGCTCCGATCAACTTGCCGCCCCGCTCGATGTATCCGATCTCCAGATCGTCTGGCAGGTGGCTGCCGGTGGAGAAGTAAAGGAGGGGCAGGCTGTCATCCGCTTTGACCCCAGCCGCACGCAGCAGGATTTGAAGGAGCGGAATTCGGCGCTGAATCAGGCTCAGTCCACGCTGGACCAGGCTGTGGCCCAGGGCCGGATCACCGAGGATCAGGACAAGCTGGATTTATCCACCGCGAAGTACACGGTGGAGAAAGCGAAGCTGGAGGCTTCGAAGCAGGCCATCATGAGTGTTATCCAGGGCGAAGAGAGCGCCATCGATCTAAGCCTCGCCGAGCAGAAACTTCGCGTGCAGGAAGCCGCGATGCTGACTCACCGGAAGGTGGCAGACTCCCGCATCTCAGCTCTGGAGCGCGCCCGCGATAATGCGAAGCATCTGGTTGAACTGACCCAAAGCCACCTTGCCCTGATGGAGCTCAAGAGCCCTCTGAATGGCGTGATTAACTACATGCCGAACTACTCGCAGGGCTGGATGAACGCACAGCCTTTCAAGATCGGCGATCATGCCGCCGCCGGGCAGGTGCTGGCGGAAATCCCCGATCTAAGCACCCTTGAAATGGAGTGCAAGATCGAAGAGGTGGATCGCGGCCGGATCGCCGTTGGCACCACGGTCCTGGTTCACGTGGATGCATTTCCTGAGAAAGTTGTCCCCGCAAAGATCTCCAGCATTACTCCGCTCACCGAACAGAGTTTCAATGAGTGGCCACCCACCCGCAGTTTCCGGGCTTTTGCTGTGCTCGAAAAAGCGGACCCCCGCATGCGCCCCGGTATGAATGCGGGTGCCGACCTTGTGGAGAAGCGTATCCCTGATGCGGTCAGCATCCCTTCGAAGGCGCTGTTCACTATTGCGGGCAAGCCTGCGGTTTATGTGAAGGCCAATGGCCAATACGTGCCCACCATTGTGCAGGTGATTGCTAAGAATCCGGACGAAGTGGCGGTCCAGGGTATTGATGGCGGCACGCAGGTTGCGCTGACAGAACCGCCGAAGGGTGATGGCGCGGGCGACAAGTCAGCGGAGAAGAAGAAATGAGCGCCCGCCGCAAATGGAGCCGCTGGATCGTCGCGGCCGTTCTGGTACTTTCCACGGGAAGCGCGGGTGGCTTCTATGGGTATCGGGCGTGGAAGGACCTTACCGGCGTCAAACAGGAGGTGATCCCCACCGCGAAGGTGCTGCGAGGCGATGTGACTCTGGATGTCACCGCACGGGGTGAACTTCGCGGCGGCAATCCGGAGATGCTGATTGCGCCCATGACGGGCGGGCTCGACATGCATCTGACCAACATGCTGGAGAGCGGTGCTTCCGTGAAATCCGGCCAGGTGATCGCGTCTTTTGACACCACCGAACAGGAATACAAACTGCGCGAGGCGGAAGCGGATCTTGCTGAGACGGAACAGCGGCTCCTGATGGCGCGGGCGCAGAAAGAAGCGCAGGAAGAGGAAGACCGCTATGCCCTTCTCAAAGCTGCGAACGATGTGAAGCTGGCCGAACTGGAGGTCCGCAAGAATGCGCTCTTGCCCACTCTGACGGCGCGCCAGAATACTTTGGCACTGGAAGCAGCGAAAGACCACCTGACGCAACTGGAGCACAATCTGCAGAACCGAAAAGCCACCACAGACGCTGCTATTGCGATTCAGGAAGCCGGCCGGGGAAAAGCGGAGTCACAGGCAAAAACCGCACGGCAGAATATCGAAGCGATGACCTTGAAAGCCCACCGCGACGGCTACGTTTCCATTCTGCAAAACAGTAATCAGAACATGATGTTCTTTGGGATGACGCTGCCCTCGTTTCAAGTGGGTGACACGGTTCGACCCGGCATGGCAGTAGCGCAAATTCCGGACCTGAAGAACTGGGAGATTGGCGCGAAGATCAGTGAACTCGACCGCGGGCACATCTCAGTGGGCCAGGTTACTAAGATCAAAATCGTGGCGGTTCCCGGCCATGTTTATAAAGGCCGCGTGAAAGAGATGGGGGGCACCAGCGGCCCGCCGTGGGATCGAAATTTCGAATGTAAAATTGCACTCGAAG
>JBBQDH010000013.1:0-42593 GCA_038319515.1 Bryobacterales bacterium | reverse complement strand
GGAACACCAGTCGTGACGCTGAGCGAGGTCGCGTTGACGCGAACGTTGGCGATCGAGAAGGTGAGTGTGCCACCTGCGGGGATGGAAGGACCGACAACTGCCGGGGGAACGGGCACGTTAGGCGTCAGACCACTGAAGTTGATCGTAGAACCGGAAACGGAACCCTGGATGGTGCTGGTGCCGCCTGCGGAGCTGGTGATCGTCAGGATCGCTTCAGTTGTTGAGACACCCGAGAGAACTCGGCTGGTGACCGGCAGGGCGGGCGACAGGAAAACCTGTGCGTTGATGCCGATGCCAGGCAGCTGACCAGCGGCGCTGGTGCAGACGAAGTTGACCGTGGCGACGAGTTCCGCAGTGCCTTCCGCGCGAATGATATTCGTCGTCGCGGTCGGTGCGGCGCAAGTCGCCTGCTGGCCGAATGCCATGCCCGCGAATACTACTGCGGCGCCGGCAAGGCCAAAAATCTTTGTGCTAAAGTTTGACATTTGTTCTCCTGTTGAATTTCTTTCTTGAATCGGTCGAAGATCGATACAACCCGAGCCTCAACTACAACAAAATACGTGTGTACTACCTTTGGGGAACTACTCCGGTCGGGCGGAGGTATGACTTGCCTGCTTTCCTGAAGCGGTTAGCAAAGGCGGTACATCTCGGCGGGTGCCAGCGTTATTTGTGACTGCTTGCTGTGCTACCCAAAAGCAAAATCGTAGAAGAGCTGTGTAATCTCTGTGATACCGCAAGCGAACGACTACCGTCAAGCAGGTTCAGCTAATCCCAGATACCAATCCAGCCTTCAAAACAAGAACTATACCGAGTCCACGGCTCCGTTGCAATAGGGTTTGCAAAAAATGAGCGAATTTTCATGCTACTGGACCGCCAAGGCGACAGTATTGCTGGTTTGGCCGCCTTGTAGCAGCAAAAGTGTGCCGTTGAGTGTGGGCGGCAGGTTCGCGGGCAACTGTACGTTTACCTGGTACAGCCCTACAAAACCGGGGGTGAGGCCCGCAAAGCTGGAGGGGATTGTCACCGTATTTACCACAGCTGAAACCTGGGTAGCGGTCGCCTGCAACCCATTCCGCAGGACGGTGGCCCCCAGGCCAGTGGAATAGATGGAAATGAACTGACCGCGCTGCGCCGGGAACTCCGGGCTGTTGATGGTGGCGTCGGGGAGATTCAAAATAGCCCCCTGCACGTTCGAACCCAATAGGAAGATGCCCGGAGAGATGGCGGCGATGGTGACGTCTTTGCTCGCATTTCCAAGTAAGCCGGTCACCTGCAGGGCGGCTTTTCCCGGCGCGGTCCCGACCGGAATGAGTGCGTTGATCTGAAATGGGAAGGTGGCGACTAATTGCACGGGCGTGCCTGCGAGGGTCGCGGTTGAGTTCGCAGTGAACCCTGCGCCGAAGATGGTAAACAGACCGCCGGGAGAAAGGCCGGGCCCAAATGAGGCAGAGTCAGTAACCGCGCTGATACTCAAAGTCTGCACGACGGGCTGGATCACGCCGGTCGCGCGACCCAGTTGCCATGCCAGCGTGCCGTTGGCGGGCAGAGTGACCGGGGCTGCCCCGGTCAGATCCACAACCGTGGCGACTTTTGAAACCGCCAGGTCCAGCTCATACACCGGCTGGGAGCCATCGCAATAAAGATAGGTTACTCCGCTGGCGGCGCTGTCTGAAATTGCCAGGGAACTGCAGCCACCCACCGGAGAGTTCGCAGAGGCTTTGGCGCTGAACGGGGCGGCTATAACGAAAGGCGCTGCGGCATTGACTGCGGTGGCCGGGCCAACTCGCAGTACGGCGGAGAGCGTGCCTTTGACAACCTTGCCCTGCGCGGCAAACCCGTTGAGGTAGTCAGCAAGCGACGTTCGGGCGAAGGCAGGATTCGGGTCGGAGATGGCGAGACTGCCATCGGCATTGACGCCAACCGCGCTGACTGTGGCTTGGCCGAATATCGCGTCGTCGGCAGTCAGACTGAGGACCAGCCCGACCGGAGTGCCGGAACTGACCAGATCGAGAACTCCCGGCAGGGCGGTGGGCTCCAGGAACAACCCCGCTTTGGCGAACTGCGCGGCTACCCAGGGGTTGGCGATCTGTGCGCCGCTATCGGCGGCGGCATATCCATTATTCCCGGACAGCCAGGTGGCGAGCGCTGCGGGGGAGGCTGCCCCGTTGGCAAGCGGGAGTGCCCCGCCGTTTTGCTGAAACCGGAACAGAGAAGCCAGTGTTGCAACCAGGGCACCCTGTGGATCGGCCTGCGCGAATGCGGGATAGGCCTGAATGGAACGGGAAGACGCGAGGGCGCTGAATTGGACGGCCTTCCCGCCCACGGAAAGTGAGCCAACGGCCACGCCTGTGGTGGAAGGCAGGCGGAAGATTGCAGAGACGCGCCCTGACGCGTCGGTGACGAAGCGGGACTGGAGCGTGGCTCCGGGCGACGTCGTCCAGCCAACCGGAACTCCCGCAATGGGCGCACCATCGGAATCTGTAAGTATTGCTGTGATGGGAGTGGGCAGCGCCGCACCCGGAGCGCCGGTCTGCTGGTCACCGGAAAGGATTCGGAATCTGGGCAGAAGCGCCGGGACGGAAGTGACGGTATAAGAAGTGGAAGCCGCGTCGGCACCGGGCTTCGCGGTGGCCTGAATGGTTACAGTTGCTGACTTCGCGCCGGCCGGAATGACGACATCCCACGTATAGGCCCCGGCCGGGCTGACGACGGAGAACGCCGGCTGGCCCGTAATTGTAAAGGAAAGGGTGGAAGCAGGGGTAAACCCGGTGGCGCTGACGCGAACCCGTCCGCCGGGCACCACAATCGCCGGCGTGGCGGAAATCGCAGGGCGGCGGGGATTGAAGTGCTCCACGGCGACAGCGGCGCCAAGCTGCAGGTCGATGTAGCCGCCTTCGAAATTCTGAGTGAGTACGGTTGTTCCGACAATGTCGCCGGTGGGGACACCGAGCGCCCCTGCTGTGCCGGAGAGATCGAGATAACGAGCGAGGATCGCGCCGGAAGAGAAGTATGCCTGACCGGCCGCGGATCCGGTGGTGACTCCGAAGAAAGTGCCGCCTGCAAAGCTCTGGGTGACACCGGGAGCACCGCTGGACGATGTGAACAAGGCAGCGTCTGCAACTGGCGCACCGGCCTGACCGGCCATGCCGCCCAGTTGGAACCATTTCGAAGCGATGTTCGCCGGAACCAGCCGCACAGGGCTTCCTGCGAGAGCCACGCCGCTGGTAAAGCGCTGCACACCTCCGGGCAGAAGGTCGGACGCGGGGTAGCCGACAGGGCCGGTAAAGCCTCCGTTTGCAAGGTACGCGCTGTAAACAGGACCGGTCAGCACGTAAGCGGTGCCGGCGTTGTCGGCAAGCGTGACCACGTAAGCGGCCGAACCATCCGCTGCGGCAAGCGTCTGGTTGTAGCCCGCGCCCTGCCGGGTGACAGGCGTGGCAACGGGAGTGGCTACAGAAAGATTGTTGCGCGTCACCGCGTTCTGGAAAGCCTGCGTCTGCGCGGGCGTGAGGGCACCTTCGCCAATGAGGCAACAGACGGAACCGACGCGGACGGCGAGGGGCGTACTGGTCTTGCCCTCTGCTGTGACGTAAATCTGTGCGGAACCACCGCTGACGCCTTCGACGACAGCGGTATAGCCGTTGCCGGTGACTTTGGCTACGGCACCGTTGGTGCTTGTCCAGGTGAGGACGCGATCAGTCACCGAAAAACTGCGTAGGTCGAGAGTGGTGGCCGCGATGGTTGCGGTAGAGCCGGGGTTCAGGCTCAGGCCCTGGGTGGCGAAAGTTATATCCAGATTGGCCAGAGCAAACAGGACAGTGGGAGTGCCGCCGGGTATCAGTTCAATACGGCCAAACTCAAAGGTTTGCCGCATCAGGCCGGAAACGGTCTGCGTTTGAACGTCTGAGGTGGGCAGACCGAGTGCGGCAAGGCCGCCCGCGTTGCCGTAGGCAGCATTAAAAGCCCCGACTACGCTGCGAACCATCGGGGTGGCAGACCCAACCGGGTAAGAGAAAACACTCGCGCCGTCGAAAAGCTGCTGCGTGGCCTGCACTTTCGAGACAGAGGTGACGGGGGCTTCTGCGCTGATGACCACACCAGGCACGCCACCGACGCCTCCGTTGTTATTCCAGGCAGTATAGAAAGGGTCGCGAACTGTCAGATTAACGGAAGGCGTGGAATACACGAACAGCGCGTAATTCTTCGAAAAGATCTGATAGTTGCAGGCACCCACGCTGTTGGTGGGGCAGGTTTGCGTATCATTCACGGGGTAGCCCGCAGCGGTCACGCCCACGATTGAGTAGTAGGCGTAGAGATCGCTCAGAACCTGCAGGGTATCGAGTTGGGAAACAGGTGCGTTGGGATCCGGCTTGATCAAAGCGAATTTCACGGTATTGCTGCCGCCGGTCCTCGGGCCAAACTCCTGCACCAGACCCGGAGTGCCGAGGGCGCGCACATCGGCGAGGGGCACCGCATTTACCAGCAGCGGGAACTGGCCGCGGTTATACGCGTTCAGGAAGCTCTGCTGGATCGCGGCGGAAGGAGAGCCGCTGCCGATGGTGGCTGCAACGGCGAACGATACGGCCAAAGCAATCAGCGTGACGGAAATGAATAGTCTTCGCACGGGTATCAAACTGTCTATGGTAGTACGCGTCGTGCGGGGAGCGAGGGTACAGGCCGCTTCCCGGAGCCGAAGCTACTGAATATACAGATTGACCTGGTTCGAGCAAGTCTGCTGACCGGTGGAGCCGGGGGCGCAAACCTGGATCGGAACCGGGCTGGTGCCAGGGGGGAGCGAAGATGGAACCGTGATATTCACCTGATCGAGCGCGGGTAGTCCCTGCGGTCCGGCGAAGGCCGGAATCAGATTGGTCTGACTACCGATGTTTACCGTGATGGTTCCGGGTGCCACCGGAATGGCGAGGCCGGTAAAGAAGACGATGATAAAAGCTCCGCGCGCTGCCGGATGTGCGGCATCGTTGATCGAGCCATCGGCAAAGTTGACGATGCCGGGGGTGAAGATGCCGGGCGCATTGGCGACGCTGTTCACACGGAATGGACCGCTGGCCTGACCATCCACGGTAACCACGACATTGGCGAACTGTGGGGCGCCCAGGTTGTTCGGGACGATGAAGTTGATCTGGGTGGCGCTCTTATAAATGATGGTGGCGGGCAGGCTGTTCAGAGTGACGCTGACATTCGTGCCGGCCATGTTGAGGCCGAAGAGCACCGCATAGGAGCCCGGAGCCACCGTTCCGAACTGGAAGGAAGCGGCATTCCCGACATTTTGAATCACTACGCCCACCGCACCTACTGTAAAGGTGACGGGCACCGTGGCGGAGCCGAATGCCCCCGCATCCACCTTGATGGTGGCGGTGTAGGTTCCCTGCGGAAGGTTGGTGGGGTCCGCGATGGCCTGTATGGTGACGTTGTTGATAGCGGAGGACGGACTGAGCGATAGCCAGCCGGAGCCATTGTCATAAATGATGGAAGTGGTGAAGCTCAGGATGCCGCCGCCGCCGTTGCCAACCCTGATATTGGCGGTTTGCAGCGCGCCCTTCGAGGTGCCCGAGAGCACGACCGGCGTCACGTCCACCAGAAGTTTAGGAAAGTAATTGGCGTTGCAATCACCGAACTGCTGACAATCGGTGGCTGGAACGGTGGCGACGAAGCGGGGAATTGCGTCCGTCGCCGTGGAGGTATTGACGGTGGAAACAGGCGCTGCGGTGACCGCCAGTTGCGGAGTGAGAGTGCTGGGGCAACTGGTTTGGGCAACCGTGACGAAGACCGGGATCTGAGCCGAATCGATTGCTGAGAGGTTACTGTCCAGCACCTCATAAACGATGAACCCGGCACCGCCGGACATTACGATCTCCGACACGTCAGCGAGCGCGGTAGCGACGGCAGGTTTCGGGCGGACGAGAGCGCCGCCCGCGCCCCCGGCATTTACCCCGGTAATCCGTCCAAGGAGGAACTGGCTGGTGCCGGGTGTGTAAGTGCCGGCCGCCGCTGTGGTGCCGAAGCCACCGGCTGAGGTGGCGATTGTACCGCTGTTGCCGGCAATGAAATCCGGAGCAAAGATACGCGCGGCGGAGCCGTAGCCACTGAGATTAACGCGGATGCGGAGGCCTGTATCGGCACCGGCGTTGATCAAAGTAAAGGCGCCGGGGGATGCCTCAGTAATACGCACGGTGGAATAGTTAGTGACGGCGGCCAGGAAGGCGGAGAAATCCGTATTGTTTGCGGGCAGCGGGGAGCCGTTACACGGCACGCCGTTACTTAAAGTGGATGCCAGCAGGGTGCTGATGGAGTTGGCGACAGTGAGAGAAATGAGTGGCGGGAAGCTTGCGCCGATGCCGACGACGGATGCTGTGATGAACGGCGTGGGGGCACCATTTGCGGCTGTTGCGATGGCAGCGCGGATACCGCTGATAGTGATGGTGACAGGCGTTGCGGGCACAACCGGCACCGTGTAATTCAGCGGGCTGATATTCAGCGTAGTGGCGGAAGTGAGCCGCGCCATACCGGATGCCCCGGCCAAAGTGATTCCGAGCACATTTCCGCCGGTGTCAGTCCGGTTCGTAACGTTCGTGTTCAGCGTGACAAATACAGACAGGGAAACGGTGCTGCCTGCCGTGCCGCCGGTACAGGAGACCGTGATATCGCCGACCCGCTCCGCAAGACCCTCGACGTGAGTGGGCACGGTGGTCGAATTCGCGCTGCAGGTGGGTTGGGCCAGAGCGGCGGAAGACAGGAGCAGGCAGGCTCCAAATAAGCCTGTAGCCCGAACGCGGTTGCTGAACATAGTTGGCTTTATTCTACCCGAAGACGCAACCGGTGGAAAATGTTCGCACTCTACCAATCGGAGTAATTCGTACCATCCAGGCTTTTCAGGCTGGATCCGCTGCGGACGTCGAAAATACCGGGTTCCGTGGAACTGACGGCCTGACCGGCGTCCTCCTGAATCACTTTCCAGCTGTCCGCATTGCCGGTGATGGGGTCTTTCGGCACATCCCGCAGATAGCCGTCAGTCACCAGATCGCGCAGGGATTGCGGGGCCTTCTGCTTGTCGTAGGTATATTCGTCGATTACGTTCCGCATGGCCGCCAGGTTGTTGTGCAGCACAGTCTCCTTGGCCCGCGTGATCGATTTTTGGTAGAAAGGCACAGCGACGCCGATGAGGATCACGATGATCGCCATGACGATCATCAGCTCAATCAGGGTGAAGCCGCGGCGCAGGCTACCACTCGGAGTAGGGTGTTCCATCCTTGGATTTCTCTGTGCCTTTGCTGTAAACATCGAAAACATTTTGTCCACCCCAGCCCTGACTCTTCGGATCGTCCTGCATGCTGCGCACACCCCATTCGCGGTTGTGAGTCAGCGGGTCGAGCGGAATGCGGCGAAGGAATTTGATTTTGGTATCCGCACCCTGGCCCGCGCCCTTCACCCCGTCCACCAGGGCTGCCAGTGTTTTGGGGTAGTTGAAGGTATCCACACCGTCGGGCGGCCCCAGTTTGCCGCTGTCTGCGTAGTCTTTGTATTTGTCGATGGCATGGCGCATATCTTCCAGCGCGACGCGGAGTTGCCGTTCCTGTAAACGCCGGACGTTCGAGCGGGCGAGGGGCACGGCCATCGACGTCAACGCCAGCAGGATTGTGAAGGCCACAATCAGCTCGACTAATGTCATGCCGCTGCGGGGATTGCGGGCTGGAGAAATGACTCTCATACCTACTTGACGTTGACCACCAGCGCCGGAGGCACGTTAGACGGGATGGACTGGCCGTTCATGCCACGCATCGAGACACCGGACAAGGTCAGCATGGTGTTGCCACGCCCCACCGCCTGAAGGATTATGGAAAACAGTCCCCCGGAACCGGAAACGCCGGTCTCACGGGAGAAGCTCACTTCGGCCTGGCCCGCATCGTTGAGAATATTCTTCGAAGGCTGCACTGTAACGCCGCCGCGCTGGGGCAGATCACCGGCAACGATGTTGTTCACACGAAGGATTTTCGGATCGAACTGCAGGCGCGCCACAGTCTCCGTCAGGTCTTTCACATTCTCCGCATAGATGGTCACGGTGATGGACTGGCTGAGTTGCGTATCCACGCTGTTGCCCGGCAGGAAGCTGAGGCGGGCAAAACCAGGCAGCGAGGGCCCGGGTCCTCCGGGACCCGGCAATCGGGGCGCCGGCGGCCCGGACGGTGGAGGCGGCGTGGGCAGAGGCTCGTTCTCAGCCGGTGCCGTAGCCGGGGGAACGCCGAGCGGGGCTGTCGCGGGCGGGCCATTCATCGGTGGCGCTGTTGCAGGAGGCGCTCCGGCCAAGGGACCCGCGCCGGCAGTGACCGGCACAGGAGCCGGTTTCCGCGGTGCATAGCCCACCTTAATCTGGGTTGCATTGCCGGCGGCCACACCCTGCAGATTGCTGCGGGTGACGTCGGAGCCGCGAACGATGTGCGGCACAATCGCGATGACCAGTTCGGTACGGTCCTTTTGGATATTCTCCCCGCTGAACAAACGACCGAGGATGGGAATACTCGCGAGGCCGGGTATGCCCGTGGTGGCCTTGCTGTCCGTCTGCTGAATGATGCCGCCGATCAGATTCACTTCGCCATCTTTCAGGCGAATGTCCGCAATGGCCTTGTTCTGACCAATAATCGGCTGGGAAATACCGCCCAGATCAATGCGGGATTTCACCTGTGACACGTCGAGATCCATGTGCATGGACACTTCGTTGTTGTCGTGAAGGTAGGGAGTAATTTCAATGAGCACGCCGACATCAAGAAAGGTGAACTGAGTATTTACCAGGGGGCTGACGCCCACGCTGCCCACACCGGGCTGAAAGCTGCCGGTTGCCGTCGGAACCTTGTCGCCGATCTTAATGGACGCCTTTGCTTTGTCAGCGGCGCGGATCTGAGGTGACTGCAGAACCCGTGTGGCGGCGTCATTGAGGACGGCCTCAAACTGAGCGCCCGGCAGATTTGTCAGGGAATAGTCCTGAGACGAGATTCTGCCGAGGCGATTCAGGGTCAGGGGGTTCGTGGTGGTCGTGCCGGCCACAGGTGTTGTGCCTGACGTGCTGGTGGCCGAAGTGGAGGTCGTCTTTCCATACATTGCGCTGGTGGTGATGCCGGTCGGCGCAAAGGCTGCCGTCAGGTTCCGCATGTAGGTACTGCTGACTTCCATCACCATCACGTCGATAATCACTTCGCCACGCGGCTTATCAAGATCGGCGATGAGCTTCTCAACCAGCGCCATGGTGTCAGATTCGGCACGCACAACCAAAGCGTTTTGGGAGGTATAGTTGAAAACTTTCTGGACGTCGACCACGGTGCGGAGGACGGTGAGCAGTTCCTGCATTTCCTGCGGCGAGGTCACATTGCTGAGATAGAAAACCTTCACCACCTGCTCGGCATACTCACGGCGCTTGGTGGGATTGTCAACGGTTACAAAGATGGCGTTTTTCGAGAGGGGCTTCCAGAACGACTTGGTGATGACGGCAATTTGGTCCAGAGATTCTTCCAGCGTGGTGCGGTTGAGATCGATCTGAACCTGAGGGATGGTCTGCTGCTGGTTATATTCGGGATCGAACAGGACATTGACTCCGGCGACCTTGCCCACGGTTTCGAAGAGAACCCGGGGTTTGTTAGTCATCTTGAGATCGATCGGGTCGGTATTTAAGGGACGGAGTTCGGCGACGGGCAGCAGTGAATCGGTACGGTCCTGGGTTTCGCGCTTCGCGAGCTCAGAGGGAGTCAGGACCTTACGCTCATCGGGCGAGACGGCGGCGGAAAGCCCGTCTCCGCCAGTGGCGTTGCGCTGGATCATATCCCGTGTGCGGCGCACTTCCTGGGCGGCGATGTCAGAGGCTGGATCGATGCCGAAAGCCTTCTCGAATTCAGCCAGAGCCTGGTCCAGCTTCCCGGCAGAGCGGAGCTTCTGGCCGTTTTTGACGTGGATAGCGGCGGCCTCAAAACGGATGCGGCGAACCAGAAGATTGTAGGAGGGGTCACCGGCGTCCTGCGCAAAAGCCTGCTCGGCCAGTTCGAGAGCGCCGTCGATGTTCCCTTTCATCTCTTCCGCGCGCGCCTCCGCACGGAGCTTCTCCCCCTTGCGGGTTTTCCCTTCGGCGGGAACAGGGGGCAGTGAGAGCAGCAGCACCAGAAGCAACGCGACCATCTGACCCGCGTTCCAGCCGGGCAGTAGCAAACTCAGGCCGAAATTGTTGATCCGGTTGCAAATGCGTTTCACCTGTCCATGGCGGACTGCCCGGGGAGCTGGCGGCGGACAGCCGTTCCGCTGAATTATCATCGAATTGACTGACGTGCGGCAGCGCGGAGACGTTGAGGAGAAAGATTGGCAGTTCGAACTGACAAGGCGAGGACAGACGCGCACAAGCTTTTGAGCGACAACCGGCAGGCGGGCCACAACTTTTTCCTGATGGACCGCTATGAGGCCGGGCTGGTGCTGACCGGGACCGAGGTGAAGGCTGCCAGGGCCGGGAAGGTGCAGTTGCGGGAGGCTTATGCGCAGGTGGAAGACGGCGAGGCGTGGCTGCTGAACGCGCATATCAGCGAGTACAGCCACGGGAACCAGTTCAACCATAGTCCGGTTCGGAAGCGAAAACTGCTGCTGCATCGGCGGGAGATTGACAAGCTGTTGGAAGCCACCCGCGAAAAGGGGCTTTCGGTTGTCCCCACAAAACTTTATCTGAAAGATGGCAAGATAAAATGCGAGATTGCCCTGGCAAAGGGCAAGAAGTTCCACGACAAGCGCGAAACGGAGCGGGCGAAGACGGCTGACAATGAAGCGCGCGCCGCAGTCCGCGAAAGCAAATCGCGATCCTTCTAAGAAACGAAAGGACTTACATGCAAGTTGAACTGGTACGGGCGGAAATTGCAGCATTGAAGACAGCGGCGTTGATTCTTCCGGAAACGGAGGGCGGGAAGCGCCCCGAATTGGAAATTTCGCTGGCGGCTCTTTATGAGTCCGGCGAATTGAATGGCAAGGCGCTGGAATTCACCCTCATCCACGGTGTGCAGGGGTTGGCGGCGCTGCGGGTTTTGGTTGCCGGCTGCGGCAAGCCGGAGAAGCTGGATGCTGCTGGTGTGCGGCGGATGGCGGCGGCGGCCGTGCGGTTTCTGAAGGGAAAAGGTGCGCCGGAAGCGACACTTCTGCTGGATGGCGAACTGGCGACAGCGGCGAACGTCGCGGCGGCCACCGAAGGCGTTTTGGTGGGAGCATGGGAGCCGGATCGGCTGAAAACCGATAAAGACAAGGCGAAGGGCCGTGTGGAATCGGTGGCGATTGCGGTGCCGGTGGGCTCTGGCGCAGAGTTGGACGCAGCTTTCGAACGCGGCCGGATCATGGGTGAGGCTTTCAATGTTTCCCGCGATATCGCGGTGGAACCGCCGAACCTGCTGACCCCGACCACAATGGCGGCGAGCGCGGTGGATGTGGCTAAAGCGTGCGGCCTTTCCTGCGAAGTGCTGGATCAGGACCGGATGCGCCAGTTGGGCATGGGCGCCCTGCTGGGCGTTGCCATGGGAAGCGCGGAGCCGCCGGCCATGATTATCATGCAGTACACGCCGGAGAAAGTGACTGCCGAAGGGCACCTCGCCCTGATTGGCAAGGGCGTTACGTTCGACACCGGCGGCATTTCCATCAAGCCTTCCGAAGGCATGGAAAAGATGAAGTACGACATGGCGGCCGGTGCGGCGGTGATTGGCGCGATGCAGGCGATTGCGCGCCTGAAGCCGGGTGTTGCGGTGACCGGCATCATCCCGGCGGTGGAAAACATGCCGGGACACAAGGCCCAGCGGCCCGGCGACATCGTGACTTCGCTTTCCGGCAAGACCATTGAGGTTCTGAATACCGATGCGGAAGGCCGCCTGATTCTGGCCGATGCCATCACCTATGCGAAACAGCTGGGCTGCACGCACATGGTGGACGCCGCGACGCTGACGGGAGCCATCGTGGTGGCTCTGGGACCGACCAGTTCAGGCGTGTTCACCAACAACGACGAGTTGATGGCGAAATGGATGGGCGCGGCGAAAGATGCCGGCGAGAAGATGTGGCACATGCCGCTCGACGACGAGTACCGGGATCAGTTGAAAACCGTTTACGCGGATATCCAGAACATCGGGACGCGTTGGGGCGGGGCCTGCACGGCGGCTATGTTCCTGAAGGAATTTGCCGAAGAGACGCCATGGGTGCACGTGGATGTGGCGGGCACGGCATGGCTGGATGATGCGAAACCGTTTATGGCAAAGGGTCCAACCGGGGTTCCGCTGGGGACTTTTGTAAATTTGGCGATGAACTGGAAGTAGGGTCTGGCGGGAGTTTTGACAGGATTGTTATATTTTTTTGCGGCGAGGGCCGGCAGTTCGCACCTGCCAGCCCCCCTTCGGATTGGGCTCTAACACGATATCGCGTTCAAGCGTTTGCCCTGGTACGGTCCACACCTCCGCGACATGTCAGGGAGTTGTCGATGGCACCAGCTTCGTCGGGCGGCACGACATCTCCATCCCCAGTGCCCAGCGTCGCTGAAAGCCCTTCCAGAACGCGTTTCCTGAGGCATCTTTACCGGTGCTGTAACTGCCGGTATCCTGCGTCCCCGGAGCGACCGTCCACGTCCCTTCACCGGACTTCGCCGGGCTCACCTGCACATACTCACGCCTGCTCTGGTCCTGTTTCAAATTCAGGTCGAGAAATGCCGTGATGAAGTGCTGATTGATCGAAGTAATGCGGTCTTTCCGCCAGACCGGCTCTTCAAAACCCTGCACAAAGCGCAAATCGGTCAGCCCGGGAGGCGGCGGATTACCGCCCGTATTGTGCCGCGCGCCTTCATAAATCAGCATGCAGCGATCGGAATTCACGGCGCGTTCGAAAGCGCGTTTAATGCCGGTGTCGTAAACCGCCACGTCATCATGATCGCCCGTGATAAACAGCGAAGGGATGCGGATCCCCGCCAAACCCTTCTCGTCCCAGACGTTGAAGGGCGGCTGCTGCCCCCAGGGCGCAATCGCCACCACGGCCTTGATGTGATCCCTGCGAATGGCCTGGAATTTCGGGCTGTCAGCAAACCAGTCTTCGATGTACCCGCCTGGCACGGCAGCGGAGAGCGCGCCGGCTTTACTGTAGCCCGCCCCGGCGGTAGCGAGCGCGCCATAACCGCCCATGGAATAGCCGACAATCGCGACATTACCGGCGTCAGCCAGACCATTGAGGAAGCTGTTTTTGTCAGACGAAAGCGCCCCGATGGATTCGATGGTGAAGAGCTGATCACTGGAGCGATTCAGCAGCGTGCTCGGGAACGGGCGGACCTCCCCGAAGACGGAATCCGTGTGATCTATCGCCGCCACTACATAGCCTTTCGACGCCAGGTTCTCGGTCAGGTAGGTGAGAAAGGTTCGGGAACCCGGGTACCCGTGTGAGACCACTACCAGCGGGAATTTCTGCCCGGCAACAGGCGGCGCGTCGCGCAGCGCCTTGCCGGGAATTTCGAGGGAGCCGCCCGTGTTTTGCGTCCCGAACATGGCGCTGATGTAGGCGGTCTTCTCTTCCTTGCCGGCAGGAATGGTGGCCGGATACCAGACCTCAATCTTCAGTGGTCGGTCATAGATCGGCGCTTTGCCGGTGGCCTTGTCGAACTTCAGAATGTCCACCTGGTTCCGGTGCACAATGTCCACCGTTCGAACCCCCACCGCGAACGCCCCGCGTTTCGCCAGTTCCGGCGCTTCCGGACCCGGCACGCTGAAATAGATCGGCAACTGCCCTGCCGCCATGCCAGACAGAACCAAAAAAATTAACGGTAATCGCATCAACACTATTTCAACTCAACTACGAGTGTCCGGTAAGTCTTTTTTTCAAGATTCGTCAGGACCGGCGCCACCTCGCCCCTATTGTGCCAAATGACGTCTCCCGACTTCCGGGTGCGGACTTCCTTCGCACCGGTATCCGGGTCGATCCGCTCGTACTTCGAGTCGTCCAGAAACACAATCACCTGATCGGAGCTCCGAATCGACTTCTCGCGGGGTTTGCCCGGCTCATAGTCCAGCTGCGTGATTCGAACCCGCGCGTTCTCGAGTTTCGCGCTTCGGGCGACGTCGGCGCGTCCGGCCAGATACGCCCCGGCGAGCGCCAACAGAAACAGATACTTACTCATGCTCCACTACGCTATCACTGAAAAACCGAACCCGCCCGCAAGGCCTGGAACACGGCGGACAAGAAATGTTTTGTATATCTATTGCGGAATCCCCCCGCATGAGACACAATGGCCTTGCCATGCGACTGCGCGTGCTCGGACTCATTCTCGCCGGCGGTAAGGGCACTCGCCTCTACCCCCTGACTAAAGAACGTGCGAAACCTGCCGTGCCCTTCGGCGGCAAGTACCGCATCGTCGATTTCGTTCTCAGCAACTTCATAAACTCAGGAATCCATTCGCTTTACGTGCTGACGCAGTTCCGCAGCCAGAGCCTTTTGCAGCACCTGAGCGAAGGCTGGCAAATGGGCGGAATCCTGAAAAACCAGTTCATTATCCCGGTCCCGGCGCAGATGCGTTCGCCCGGGGAAACCTGGTACCAGGGCACCGCGGACGCGATTTACCAGAACATTAACCTGATTGAACAGTCGGAACCGCACGTGGTGGCCATCTTTGGCGCCGATCATATTTACCGCATGAACATCGCGCATATGATCGAGTTCCATGAGAACCTGAATGCCGCCTGCACCATAGCGTCCATCCCCGTGGAGAAGAAATACGCACACGAATTCGGCGTCATCGAGACGGATGACGAGAACCGGATTCTGGCATTCCACGAGAAGAACCCCGACGCCCCCACCATTCCCGGCAACCCCGAGCAGGTCTTCGCGTCCATGGGGAACTATCTGTTTTCCACCCGAACGTTGCTCAAAGCGCTGCGGGAAGATGCTGCGGATGAAACCAGCACGCACGATTTCGGCCGCGATATCCTGCCGAAGCTGGTGGCTGACCAGCAGGCGATCTACGCCTACGATTTCCAGAGCAACAAGATTCCAGGCGAACCGCCGGGAGAGACCTACTGGCGTGACGTCGGAACCATTGACGCCTATTGGGAAGCGAATATGGATCTGCGCGCCGTGAAGCCCGCCCTGAACCTCTACAACAGGCAATGGCCGCTGCGTACCAGCAGTTACCCCGACCCGCCAGCCAAGTTCACGTTTGATGAGGAAAACCGGCGCGGCGAAGCAATCGATTCCATTGTTTCCGGCGGCTGCATCCTTTCGGGCGGGTATGTGAAGAACTCCGTCATCGGCAGAGGCGTGAAGATTCATGCCGGGGCGCATGTGGAGGACAGCGTGATTCTTGACAACTGCGACATCGGTCGGCGCGCTAAGATCCGCCGGGCGATTCTCGACAAGAACGTGCGGGTCCCGGAAGATGCCGTGATTGGATATGACCCGGTGATGGATAACAAGCTTTATCACGTCACTGAAACGGGCATTGTGGTGGTGGAAGGCGCGCGGACGCCGGTCGATATCTCTACCGTGTTTGTTTAAACCCCTGGTGTTTGCTCAAACACGATAAAATAACGGCAACTGCCGTGTTAGCCGCTTTCGTTTTCTTTCTGACAGCTTCGTTGGCATTCGGCGCAACGTTTGAAGAGACGTTTCGCGCGGGGCTTGTCGCGCTGCAGAGCAATGACCTGAGCGCCGCTGAGAGCAATCTGCAGAGCGCCGCTAAACTGCAACCTGCGAATGGACGGGTCTGGATCGCTTTGGCCCAGACCTATCGCAAACTCAATGCGGTGGGCAAGGCCGATGAAGCGGCGGCAAAAGCCGCGAAGCTGGGTGCCGAAGACAACGTGGTGGGGCAGAGTCTGGCCCTTTACTATTTCGAGGCGGTCCAGCCGCTGCTGAAGCAGGAGAAATTCGCTGAGGCCATCGGGATTCTGGAAGTCGCCAAAAGCCATGTTCCGCGCAGTGCACAGATCGAACTCATGCTGGGAGTCGCCTGCTATGGGCTGCGGCGATTTGATCAAGCCGCCGGGGCATTTCTGGAGACGATTGCCATCGCCCCGGAACTGGAGCAACCATACCTTTTTCTGGGAAAATTTTCGGATCAGGTGCCCGCCCGGCTGCCGTCCATCTTGAAGCAAGCGGTGAGCTTCGAAAAAACCCACCCGGAAAATGCCGCCGGCTGGCTGCTGCATGCCCGTACGCTGAATGGACAACCGGCGGAAGCAGCCGTTCTACTGGAAAAAGCGCTTTCGATTGACGACCGCGATGCTTCGGCACACTTTGACCTTGGTGCGGTTTATGATCGACTGCAGCGATTTCCGGATGCCGCACGTGAGTTTGAAAAAGCCGTTTCTCTGAACCCTTCAGACGCTGCGTCACACTACCGTTTGGCTCGTGATTACGACCGCCTGGGTAAACCGGAAGAAGCCAAAGCCGAGCGGGCGAAACACTCGAAACTGACCGCCTCCGGGGATGCGGCCCGATGAACCGTCGCGAATTCCTCGCCGCAGTCGCCGCCGCGGGATTAACACCTTCCACCGCGACATCCGCGACAGCATTTCCGGTGCGCTACCGGCGCCCGAATCCCTATGACGCGGTGCTGCGTTTTATCGAACCTGGAAGTGACGAATTCAAGGGGGAAAAAGCCGCCGCCGATCTCGAAGCCTCAGCGCCCGCCGGGAGCCGATACTACGCACTGGCCGACGGCAAGGTGCGGGTTGAATCCAGGCCAGCCGGCGAGTACCGCGCCCGCTTCCGCGACGTCACCAGCCACGTCTTCGGCGCGGCCCCTTCCTTCAACGAACAACTGCTTCCCGGCAACCCCCACTGGCGCGCCCGAATGGATTCCGCCACCGGCATCGATCTCTACGGCAACCAGGGAATCGCGGTGGGCGATATTGATAACGACGGCGTTGACGAAATCTACGTCTGCCAGCCCGGCGGCCTGCCCAACCGGCTGTACAAGATCGGCCCGGACGGCACCGCGGTCGACATCACGGAACGCGCCGGGCTGGGCATTCTGGACGATTCCAACAGCGCTTTATTTGTGGATTTTCGCAACTCCGGTCACCAGGATCTGGTGGTGCTGCGGGCGTCGGGCCCCCTGCTGTTTTTCAATCAGGGCGACGGCAGATTCCGCGAACACCCGGACGCGTTCCGCTTCAAGACCACACCGCAGGGATCGTTCACCGGCATGGCCGCCGCTGACTTTGATCGCGATGGCCGCGTGGATCTCTACCTCTGCTGCTACGTCTACTTTCAAAGCGAAGACCAGTATCAATACCCCGCCCCCTATCACGATGCGCAGAACGGCCCGCCGAACTTCCTCTTCCGCAATAACCTGACGGAGAAGGGCGGCTCGTTCGAGGACGTGACCGAAGCCACCGGCATGAACCAGAACAACAACCGGTTCAGCTTCGCGCCCGCCTGGTGCGACTTCGATGGCGATGGCTGGCAGGATCTCTACGTGGCGAACGACTTTGGCCGCAACAACCTCTACCGAAACCGCAACGGAAAATTCACGGACGAAGCGAAAGTGGCAGGCGTGGAAGACATGGGCCCGGGGATGAGCGCTTCGTGGTTCGACTACGACGGCGACGGACGCCCCGATCTCTACGTCTCGAACATGTGGACCGCCGCCGGTCAACGTGTGACGAAAGACGCGGCGTTCAAACCGGCTGTCGATAACCCCGAAGCGTATCGCCGCCATTCGAAGGGCAACTCGCTATTCCGTAACAAGGGCGACGGAACGTTTGAAGAAACCGGGGCGCAGGAAGGCGTGGAAATGGGTCGCTGGGCCTGGAGTTCCGGCGGTTTCGATTTCGACATGGACGGCGTGCCGGAGATCCTGATCGCTTGCGGCATGGTGACTAACGGCGGCACGAAGGATCTGGGCAGTTTCTTCTGGCGTCAGGTGGTTGCGAAGACGCCGCCGGGCAAGGATCCCGCGCCCGAATACGAGAATGGCTGGAACGCGATTAATCAGCTGATCCGCGAAGACTACTCCTGGAACGGACACGAACCGAATGTGTTTTATGTGCGCGAAGGAGACCGCTACTTGGATGCTTCCGGCGTGAGCGGGCTTGATTTCGCAGACGACACGCGCACGTTTGCCGTTACCGATTTCGATGGTGACGGCAGGCCCGACCTGATCCTGAAAAACCGACTGGGACCGCAGGTTCGCGCCATGCAGAATAACCGGGGCGAGCAGGCTCCGGTCCTGGGAATTCAGTTGCGCGGAGTGCAATCGAACCGCGATGGAATCGGCGCACGCGTGGAAGTGAACGGCCACGTCCAGTGGCTGAACGCAGGCAGCGGATTTCTCTCGCAGCATTCGAAGAAGCTCTACTTCAACGCCGGTGATGGAAGGGCAACAGTGGTCTGGCCTTCGGGACTGCGGGAGGTATTCTCCGGCCTCGACGCGGGCTTTCTATACCTGCTTGTGGAAGGTGCCGCAAAGCCGGAACGCACCGAAGCCTTCCGCCGACGCGAGGCATACCCCGACAAACCGGTGGTCCCGCGGAACGAACCAATTGCCGCCGATACCTGGCTGCTCGAACCGGTCCCGACGCCCGATAAACACAAGGGCCCGGGCTTCATCGTCCTGCAGGCCGGCGATCTGGCGAAGGAGAAGGAAGAGGTCGCCGCGACATGGTCGATCTTCCGCCGGTATCTCTTTGAATACCGCCAGGAGCTGATGCTCCCCATGACCGTTCTGATCGACAGCGAGAGCCGCGCCCGCAAGATCTATGCCGGGATACCGTCGGACGCCGACATGCGCGCCGACCTTGCGAAGATCAACGAGAACCGCAACCTTGCACTTCCCTTCCCTGGCCGCTACTACGCCGAACCACGCCGGAATTACTTCAAACTGGGCGCGGCGTTCTATTGGGCGGGCCACCCGGAACGGGCGCTGCCCTATCTGGAAGAAACGGTCCGCACACGGCCTGAAAACTGGAAGGCGCTGCTGGCGACGGGCCGCATTAATCTGGAACTGGAGCGCTACCCCGAAGCGATTCGGACCTTCGAAAAGGTGCTCGCGATCCGCCCGGATCACGCGCCTGCCATGGTGAATATTGGTGAGTCGCTGGTCAAACTGAACGACCCCGGGGGCGCACTCAAAAGGTTCCGGCAAGCGCTGGCGGCTGACCCGAAATGTGCCGATGCCGCCAACCAGCTGGGGCTGCTTTCTGCTTCCGCGAACGACATGCCCGCGGCGAGGCAGTGGTTCCAACAGGCTATTGAAGCGCAGCGCGATCATGCCGGGGCCATCAATAATCTGGGCGTGTTGTACGCGAAGATGGGACAGACGAACAACTCGATTGCGGCCTTCCGGTATGGCATGCAGGCGAGCCCGGACGATGAGCAGTTATACCTGAATCTGGCCAGAATTTACGTTACGATGGGCGAACGGGAGCAGGCGAAAACAGTGCTGAACCAACTGATGGAACGAAAGCCAGGGAACGCGATTGCGGCCAGGGCGCTGAGCGAACTGGAGGGCCGATGATTCGGTTCGCCATTGCGCTGCTCCTGCTTGCGCCGGGGGCGCTGCCGGATCCGGGAGAACTCGCCGTGCAGGCTGGCGAAACGCTTTCGGAGCGGCTGAATCCCCCCGCGCTGTATGCACCCGGCGCGCCACCCGTTTTGAGTTTCCGCTACTTTGACGCGAGTGATCGCGGACGGTTCGGCAACCTGGGATTGATGACGGATGATGCGGGTCACTAAGCCGGCACTGGCTCTATTGGTTTGCCTGGCCGTGCAGGCGCAGACGGCGGTGGAGCGGGCGACTCGCGGAGAATGCGACACCGTCTCTGCCGAGCTGGAAAAGCAGTTCGCGAAGAAAGACCGGCTGGCCGGGATTGCCCTTGCGCAGTGCCGCATCGCGGCCAAACAGTTCACTGCTGCCGGACCGGTGGTCGCTGCGCTGGAACGCGATTTTCCCGCCGATCCCGATGTGCTCTACGTGGCTGCGAACTACCACATGAAGGCCTGGAACGACGCGATTTATCGCATGTATCAGAAGGCCCCGGCGTCGTATCGCGTGGACCAGCTTTCCGCCGAAGTTTTCGAAACACAGGGCAAGTTCACTGAGGCTGTTGGGGAGTATCGGAAAGCCCTCGGCAAGAACCCGAAAGCGATCAATCTGCATTACAGGCTGGGCCGGGCGTTGCTGCAGCAGTCGCACGATCCGTCGGCGCTGGAGCAGGCCCGCAAGGAGTTTGAAGCGGAGCTGCTGCTGAATCCGGCGGACGCGGTGGCGGAATTTCAGGTGGCGCAGATTTCTGCAACGCAGGGGCGAAAATCCGAAGCCAATTCGCACTACGAACGCGCCGCGCAGATGCGGCCGGACTTTCCGGAAGCGCTGATCGCGGTGGCGAAGATCCGCTCCGAAGCGAAGCGCTATGACGAAGCGGTGCCGTTGCTGGAACGCGCGGTGAAGCTGCAGCCCAGGGGCGAAATTGCGCACTATAACCTGATGATGGCTTACAGAAATGCCGGCCGCACCGCCGACGCGCAGCGCGAAAAGGCCGAACTGGATCGTCTGCAGAAACCGCCTGAAGGCGAGTTCACCGACTTCCTGAAACGCCTGGGCGAGAAGCCGCAGTAATGCCGCTCCGACTCTGCATCGCGGCCCTTTCGTTGCTCACGCTACAGGCCGCCGACTTCCGCAATGTCGCCAAAGAAGCCGGGCTGACCCATGTAGTCCCCAATGGCGGGACCACGTCGAAGCAATTCATTATTGAGACCACCGGCAGCGGCGTGGCCTTCATTGACTATGACAACGACGGGCTGCCGGACATCTTTGTTGTCTCCGGCCCCGATGCCCCCAGCCGCATGTACCACAACGAGGGCGGCGGCAAGTTTCGTGACGCCACGGAATCGCTGGGCCTGACGCATAAAGGCTGGGGCCAGGGGGTCTGCGCCGGCGACTACGATAACGACGGCTTTACCGACCTTTTCGTCACGTATTGGGGGCAGAACGTCCTCTATCACAACGGCGCGGGCAAACGTTTCGACGACGTGACCGCCAAAACGGGACTAACCCAGGACCGCGTCCGCTACAACACAGGCTGCGCGTTCCTCGACTATGACAACGACGGCAAGCTGGACCTGTTCGTCTCCAACTACCTGAAGTTCGATTTCAAAACCACGCCGAAGCCTTGCGCGAATCCATATTGTTTCTATCGCGGGATCGCGGTGAACTGCGGCCCGCGCGGCCTGCCATTCGACCGCAACCTGCTTTATCACCAGGAAAAAGGTGGGTTCCGCGACGTGTCCGATGAAAGCGGCATTTCAAAACCCGACGGCAACTATTCGCTGGGCGTTTTGACCGGCGACTTCAATGAAGACGGCCTGACCGATATCTATGTTGCGTGCGACCAGACTCCATCCATCCTTTATATCAACCAGGGTAACGGGAAATTTGTGGACGAGGCACTGATTCGGGGCACGGCGCTGGACGAGAACGGCAAGGCGCTTTCGGGAATGGGTGTGGCCACGGCCGATTACCTTCACCAGGGGTTGCCGTCGATCTTCCGGACGAACTTCTCCGACGAACTGGAGACGCTGTACCGCAACCGGGGTAAAGGTGAGTTCGAAGATGTGAGCGTGGAATCGGGTCTGGGCCAGAACACTCGTTTCGTCGGCTGGGGCTGCGGCTTTTTCGATTTCGATAACGACGGCTGGCCGGACCTGCTGCTGGTGAACGGCCATGCTTTCCCGGAGGTCGACAGCCTGAAGATCGATATTCACTACCGTGAGCGGGCGATTCTGTACCGGAATGAGCGCGGACGGTTTGTGGATATCTCGGAGACCTCCGGCCCGGGCATCCTGGAGAAACACTCGGCGCGCGGCGCGGCGTTTGCGGATTACGATAACGACGGCGCAGTGGAAGTGCTGGTGAACAGCCAAAATGAAGCGCCTTCGCTAATGCGGCAGGCAGAGAAACCGGTGGGCAACTGGATCACACTGAAACTGGAAGGGACAAAGTCTAATCGGAGCGCGATCGGGGCCCGGGTGCGGATTACGGCGGGGGATCTGGTGCAGACCGGGGAAGTGCGCAGCGGCGGGAGCTATCTGTCACAGAGTGATTTGCGGCTGCATTTTGGTTTGGGGGCCGCGACGAAGGTTGACAGGATTGAAATCACGTGGCCGGGCGGGGCGAAATCCTCGAAATCTGACACGCCGGTGAACCAGTTGCTGGAGATTCGGGAGCAGCGATAAAACAGCAGGCGTATCGGCCTGATACGCTCCGAGTGTGACGATCCTCTCCCGGGCAGTTCTTTCCATCTACCGGATTTTCCATTTTCTTCATGCCGGGACTCAAATTGTGGTCGAAGGCATTCTATTGGGGCTTCCCGGCGATCAGACAGCCGATGCGACGACCGAGCAAAGCTACGGCGCTGGCTCCAGCTATACCAACGACGGCTATCTGGACTCTGGTTTCCAGTTCTGGGAACAACTCGCCGTGCAGAAACACTTCAAAGCGGGAACGCGGGTGCTGGTCGCGGCAGCGGGCGGGGGGCGCGAAATGATCGCACTTTCGCGCGCCGGATTCAGGGCAGACGGTTTTGACTGCAGTCGGGCAATGGTGGAAACGGGAGTCCGGGCGCTGGCCGCGCGGGGCATTTCGGGCAGGTTCACATGGGCGCCGCCATGCCAGGTTCCGGCCCTCGAAGGCACTTACGACGGACTGATCGTCGGGTGGAATGGATATACCTACATTCTGCCGCGCGCGCGCCGTATTGCGTTCCTGCGGGCGCTCAGGGCGCATCTCGAACCCGGAGCGGCGATTCTGATTTCGGGTGCCTGGAGTCCGGCGAGCCCTTCTGTCATTTGGACAGCGAAGGTCGCCAATGCAGTGCGGATCTGTACTTTTCGCAAACCGGAGTTTGAGACAGGAGATGCGTTTCCGGGACGGCGGCGCAAGGGATTCAGCCGGGGTCAGATTGACAGGGAAGTTGCGGAGGCGGGCCTGAGCGTTATCGAGAACTACCGCTGGGGGCCTTTTTTTGCGGTGGTATGCAGGAACCTTTGAGGTAATCATTTTCGCGGGAGCCCTACAGATTTGTTCGGCGGACGCCGATTATCTGCCCATGAGGAATCCCAAAATGAAACTTGTTCCAAAGTGGGGCACGCTTTGTTTCATAACGATCACCACGGCATCGCAGGTAGCAGGGAACAGCATGGGCACAAATGGGGCTTCGCCCTCCATGCCGTTCACTTTTGTAGAGAACCAGGGTCAGGCCGACCCGGCGATCCGCTATGTCGGTAATGGACCGCAGTTTAAGGCATGGTTTCGGGATGCCGGAGTAACCGTTCAGCAGGGCAAGTCCGTCACAAAGATTCAGTTCGAGGGAGCGCGACAGCATCCGCATATTACGGCGTCCGGGGCGCTGGGAGCGACAGCGAACTACCTGCGGGGTTCCGATCCGGAACATTGGCAGCGGGATCTTCCCCTGTTTGGCGCCATCCACTACGACGGAGTCTGGGAGGGTATTGAGATTCGCTTCCTGGGCGTGAATTCGCAGAGTAAGGCCGAGTATGTGGTGGCTCCCGGCGCCTCGCCCGACCAGATCCGTCTTCGCTTTGACGGGACCGCCAGAATCGAGCCAGATGGCAGTCTGGTGGTGTCAAATGCTTCCGGTGAATTCCGTGAAGAAAGGCCTTATCTCTACCAGTTTGAAGGCACGGGGAAACAGGAGGTTGGAGGAACTTTTCTGATTCGGGCCGATGGATCCGTTGGCTTTGCCATCGGGAGCTACGACAGGGAGCATCCACTGGTGATCGACCCCACAATGATCTTCAGCGGCTATTTTGGCGGCACTTCTCAATCGACCATTACGGGTGTGGCGATTAACTCGTACTTCAACACCGTGGTTGCCGGCTGGACGGTTGGAACGGACCTTCCCGCATCAACGGGGGCGAAAACCCGCAACGCCGGAGGGGTGGATGCGTTCGTTGCCGGTTTTAGTCCCAATGGAGGTGTGTTGCTGTTCTGCACGTACCTGGGCGGTTCGGGCGATGACAGGGCACTGGGCCTTGCCGTTGATTCCAGCAACAATATCTACATCACCGGACAGACTTCTTCCATAAATTTCCCGGTTGTGGGTGGTGTTCAGGCGAAGCTGAAGGGGGCCCGGGACGCGTTCGTGGCGAAATTGAGCCCTACCGCGAACTCATTGATTTACAGCACTTATCTGGGAGGGACGGGAGTCGACGTCGGCACCGCCATTGCAATCGACAGCAGTAACGCGGCATACATCACGGGGGATACGAACTCCAGCAATCTCCCGGTGACAATCGGCGTATTTCAGCCTTCGGCGGGTGGGGGGCAGGACGCGTTTGTGGCAAAGCTCTCGGCCTCCGGCGGTGCTGTTTCGCTGATGACCTACTACGGCGGCGGCGGCTCAGAGCACAGTGCCGCAATCAAAATTTCGTCATCGGGCGGGATTTTCATCTCCGGCTCGACATACTCAACGGATTTGCCGGTGCTGCTCGGATTCCAGCTTCAGTCGGGTGGGGGGCAGGATGGTTTTGTGGCGCGTTTTAATCCCGCCGGTTCGGCGCTTGTGTTCGCAACCTACATTGGCGGGTCTGGGGGAACACCGGGCGCCCAGGAGTCGGTGAACGGGATCTCTTTGGGCGCAGACGGCATCCTGATGATCGCGGGAACAACAGGCTCAGCTGATTTCCCGGTCACGCCGCCCGTACTTCAGAGCACTTTCGGAGGGGGTCAGACGGACGGCTTTATCGCCCGTCTGGATCCGGCGACGGGAGCCCTCATGCGGTCCACCTATTTGGGCGGGTCCGGTGATGACGGCATCAACGCGATAGTGACGGACTACTATTCATACTTCCAGTATGTCGCCGGTTTCACCTCTTCCACCGATTTCCCGATCGTGAACGGGATGCAGACGAGGAATGCCGGGGGACTGGATGCATTTGTTGCCAGAATGGGCTTCTCGAGCATAGTTTACTCGAGCTACCTGGGCGGTTTTGGCAACGACACAGCGAACGCGATCGCAGTGGATTCACTGACCAATGTGGTGGTGGCGGGAGCGACTTCCGGCGGCTTCCCGACAGTAGTGGGGGCAGGATCCGGGCTCAGCCGGACGCAGCCTGCCGCGCTGAGTTCCTTCCTCGCCAAACTGGCGCCCGGTTTCACGCTTTCGGTCACTGCCATGCCGTCAATCTTTCTCGACGTTTGGCACAACACCGGCTACAACGGTGCGAATGTGACGCTGAATCAGGCAACTTTCGGCGTGGCGGGCGACGTACCGCTGATTGCAGACTGGGACGGAACCGGAGTCAAACGGCTGGGTGTATTCCGGGCAGGATCGTGGATCCTTGACACGAACGGTAACGGAGTCATTGATGGCACGGACAAAACCGTGTCCTTTGGACAGTCCGGGGACTTACCTCTGCTCGGCGACTGGAATGGCACAGGGCGGGTCAAGCTCGGATTGTTTCGCCAGGGAACCTTTATTCTGGATCTGAGCGGCCACCTGTCCGGGGTTGCGACCGGATTGAGCGACCGGACTTTCACATTTGGGCAGGCCGGGGACATTCCGGTGGTTGGCGATTGGAACGCGTCGGGGAGCACGAAGGTGGGAGTCTTCCGGAATGGCCAGTGGCTGCTGGATACAACAGGCACCAACTCGGTGACCGCCACATATAACTATGGTCAGGCCGGCGATACGCCCGTGGTGGGGGACTGGAGGGGATCCGGAATTGCGAACCAGATCGGCGTTTACCGAAACGGATTGTGGATCATTAACATTGTCGGTAACTATCGGTACACCGGTTATGAATCCGCACAGATTTATCTGGTCTTCGGGGGAGCGGGCTACAAGCCGCTGGTGTATTAAGCGGGCCCGGAAGCGCCGGAGGTGTCCGCCCAGTCCAGGCGTGCCTGCCGCAGCAGGATTTCGTAGAGCCGCACCAGCGAAGGGGACGGCGGGAAATCCCCTCGGGTTGGCCGCGCCTGAAATGGGCGGGGCTGGGCGCTCTTGGCGTCAAACAGGAACTCAGACGTCATTTGGCGAAGTTCCGCCGGGGAGACCTCCACACAAAGGTATTGCAGAATCAAGGGCAGTCTTTCGGGTGTAAGGTCGGCATAGTCCAGAACCCGAAACCGGGGGCCCGACCGCGCGATGGCGGCTTCAAAAAACGCTTCGATGGCAGCTTCGGGTGTATTCCAAACCAGCCCGATTCCGGTATCGATCCCCATCCAGGGCGCCTGTTCCCGCCCGTAGGACTCCAGTAGACGTCCGGGCTCCCGAAAGAGGAACAGCGCCGGAGCGTCGGGAAAAGCGGTCTGGATAAACGCCGATTGAACGATGTTCCAGGAGGTTAGTTTGATAATGTGGTGGCGGTAAGACGGCAAACGCTGCCGCCCCATCCCCGTCAGCAGACTCCGATAGAGAGCGAGATCCAGGGTGTCCTGTGCAGAGATCAGCCTCCACATCTGATTGTGCGCGGACGCTTCGCTGAACACCATGTTGCTGCGGGAACGGGCCAACACACGCGCAAGCAGGGTAGACCCGCAGCGGCCCGCGTGAAATATAAAGCCAGTCGGCGCAATGGTGTCAGGTATCAGATCCGGCACTGCCAAAACGTCAAGCCGGGAGCACATTTCGGCTGGTTCCGATGTACTCAGAGCCCGATAGAAGGCGAGTGCATCGCGGAAAAAGCCCTGGTAGCAGTGGTAAGAAGCAAGGTCCAGCCACCGGAGTTGCCCCGATGAGCTGTCTACGCCAACAGGTATGAGGCCGGGCAACCGAGCCATTTCGGACTTCAGTTCGTCAAGTGACAGCAAAGTCAAATCCGGCTCCGCTGTGATCATACCAGCGGGCTCGATAAATCTATGTTGTGATTGGTAGGTATGGTGTCTGACTTGCGTCCGGGCGATTGCGTGATATCGTAAAAGTCTGGGGGCGACAATCCGTATCGGATTGGTCCCCGTATATCCATCAGGGAGAACAGTGATTGGGTAAGCTGCTACCGGAGAGCGTAGAAATCGGCGATGACGTCATTTTCCAGAAGCTGAACGATGAAGCGGTGGTCCTGAACCTGGCCACTCAGGACTATTTCAGTCTTGATAACGTTGGCACGAGTATGTGGAGCCTGCTTGTGGAGTTCGGCAACCTGGAGACTGTTGTGGGAAGACTGAGTTCGGTTTATGATGTAGAGACTGAAACTCTTCGCCGCGACTTGTGTTCTCTTGTGCAGCAGTTGGTTGGATCCGGACTTTTAAAGGCGTCGGACCAGTCAGTCGACGTGAGTTAGAGATTTCAGCCGGAGTGAAACCTTCGGTGGGGTAGAAGTCACTAAGTGCCACACTACGCCTCCCGACGCGTGTTATGATGTTAAATTAGAAGGGGTAAAGATTCTATGATTAAACCTGAAGACAATACGCACACCAACGAAGTGGCGATTTCGAAGACGTATCACACACCGAAGTTGACGCTACTCGGACCCATCCATTCACTCGTGCTCACCGGTGGCGGCACTGGCGGCGATGGCGGCGGAGCCCTCGACAGCCTGTCCTAGTTTGGCAGGGCAGTGCTCGCATTAAGCCTTGTACGCGCCCCCACTTGAACAGAAAAGTCGCTTCCGCTTGGTAATGTTTGGGGGCTTTTGATAGATTTCGGGGGATTTCTTGACTACTCCGGACTGAGCGGGCCTCCGATGCACCTCCGCCTGTTTGGTGCGGTCGCTCAAAATCACGCCCGATTTGGGGCTGGCGTAGCCACGTTGACGCCAGTCCAAACAGTCTTGGGCGCTTTGACTTTCGTAGGTTTCGTGCGACTTGAGAATCGAGGCGAACTCTCTGACCTGCCGGGGTTCCGACTGGGTGGCGATGATTCGCTGGTTGTTCTCGCAGCATACCAGAGATGGAATTCATCTTGTGTTCGTCATTTACAGGGCGAGTTTGCCTTCGCAATCTTTGACGGTCTCAGCAATTCGCTATTTCTTTCCGTTGACCACTTTGCAAATATTCCTCTTGGATACTGGACCGAAGGGGCTAGGTTCGCCTTTGCCAGTAGTCCTTCCCGGCTGTTGAGCATTCCTGAAGTTCCGCGTGCTCCGAACCTGAACGCGATTCTGAACCTCGCATCGGGAGAGACCTCATGCGAAGGGCCTGCGGAGACACTCCACAGCGGGATCTTCTCTATCACCCCTGGTACCTGTCTGACTATCGATGCCTCTGGATTGCGTTCCGAAACATTCTGGACGCCTGCCATTCGGGACGGGCTTGTACCACCCGATGACGACGATGCGTTTGCAAAGTTGAGAGAACTGCTGATTGGCAGCGCCAGGAATCATCTCAAGGGCAGGCGTAAACCCGTGTGCCTGCTGAGTGGCGGCCTGGATTCCTCTTCACTTGCGGCACTCGTTGCTCGGGAGCAGGCATCGCGCGGAGAAGAATTGCTCACTTACTCGGGCGTTCCGGCTCCTTCGGCTAATATCCGGTTTCGCCACGAGAATGATTTCATCCGGGAGTTCCGCGCATTTCCAAACGTACGCTCTGAACTGTTTGAGTGTCCGGGAAGGGGCCCTTTCGACCGCCTCGGCGAACCCGGAAAGTACGAGTCTTCGTTCCTCGCGTCCTCCCGCAAGTACGTCTACGAGGAGTTTGGAAAGCGGGCCGTGTCCGATGGCGTCGACACGATCTTTGACGGTTGTTTCGGCGAGTTAAGCGCGACAGTGGATGGCAGTCCCTACTACCTGGAGCTGCTCTTGACCATGCAGTGGCGCATGCTGGCATCCAGGCTGGCAGCCCGTTCGCGTAACTCCACAGGAAAACCTGCGGTTGCTGTGCGGGCCCTGGCAGCTGGGTTATTGCGCCGGCTGATGGCTCGCTCGGTCACACCGCAGCCCCTCGTGTTCCTGTCGCGGGACTCCTGCAGAGCGCGGCCCGGAAAGTCCGGAATACTTCCACCAGCAGAACACCGCGCAGCCCACCTCAAGGCCGTACAGGACTCCCTGTCCAGACATTCGCATCGGTTTGGAAGCAAGACAATAGATGAGGTCCACTCTTGTTTTCCTCTGCGCGACAGACAGATTCTGGAGTTTTGCCTGGCAACTCCAGGCGACATGAAGATCCGGGACGGGTATTCGCGCTACCTCATTCGGCAGGCGCTCGATGGGATTCTGCCAAAAAAGATCCAGTGGCGAACCAGTAAGGCGCCATTTTCTCCCGACTACTTCGTGCGCTTCAACGCCCAACTCCCCATGGCTCGCGAGTTTGTTCGCGCCATTGGACCGAAAGACCCGGTTCGCAGTCTGGTCGACGTCAACGAACTATCGCGAAGTCTGGAGCCGGTCCACCCTGTGCAGGGTTCGTTTGAAGCCCTTGCCATCATCCCCTCAACGCTTTACCTGATCTGCTTCCTGCGCCAGTTTCCCGAGTTCCGATGATCGCTGAGGCCCCCATTTATTCAGCTTATGGCCTTTCTATTGCCTCCGAGCTACCCCTGCCCGAACTTCCATCCACCGCAGGACCGGCTGACATCTTCATCCGACTGGGCGCTGTTCCGCACGTTGGCCACCGTACAACCCTAAGGGAACAATACGTCTACGGTACCCAGGCGGGCGCTTTTCATGTCACGAACGGCGATACGATCGTTGCCGATCCACTCCCGGGTGCGGAAGCGGTGGCCGTTCGCATCGTTCTCCTGGGCCGCGTGATGGCAAGCCTTCTGTGGCAACGCGGATGGCTGCCTCTGCATGCCAGCGGAGTGATAATTGGCAGGAAAGGTGTGCTTTTCGTCGCACCCTCCGGCACAGGAAAATCGACCGTGGCTGCCGCGCTGCATGCGCGGGGACACGCGGTTATCACGGACGACGTCGCCCCGGTTGCGGTGCATCAAGGTGTTTGCAGAGTTCTGCCCTCATGGCCACGATTGCGACTAACCGCAGATACGCTGGGAATGCTGGACGCGTCGGGAACGCCGCAGTTGCTGTCGGCTCGGACACTCCAGATCGATAAGTATAACGTGGCACTCCGTCAACCCCGCATGCAGGAACCCGTTCCGTTGCACCGGATATATTTCCTGGAATCGGGAACCGAGATGACAATCGAGCCGGTAGCAACGCCGCTCGCGGTGGCCTCCCTGAATGCACAATCTTTCATCAGGCAGCGACGCTGCGATGTGGATGCTGCCTTGCACCACTTGAAAGGGTGCGCCGCCATTGCAGGAGCGGTTCGACTGAGCCGTATCACGAACGTTCGCGGACGGTTAAGACTTGCCGAGCTTTCAACAATGATCGAGGAGGATTCCGTTGACTAAACAGACTGAACTGTCCCGACTGTTGGCACCCTTCCCAAACGATGTCTTCCTGCGGGACTACTGGATGCGAGAGCATCTGCTGGTATCGAGGGAGGCGGGGGTCTCTCAGTCACAGGACTCGCTTCGTGCCCTGGACACACTCCTCCAATCGCGGCATCTGGCCGCCGCGTTTTTTGAGGTCTTTCAAAACGGGGTTGCGGCTCCGGTAGAGCAGTGGTCGCAGACTGATGGCCCGTCGCACCGGCCTGTGTTGCTGGCCTGCCCGGAGAAGATGCTGGCACTCTACGCGCAGGGCTCGACACTGATCTGCAACGGCATCCATAAATCTGTCCCGGCGATCAGTCAGCTATGCAGGCAGTTGGGGCACGAATTGGGTTTTCCCGTACAAGCCAATGCGTACATCACTCCACCGGGTGCTCAGGGATTTTCCAAACATGCCGATAACCACGAAGTGCTGGCGCTTCAGCTACACGGCCACAAGGTGTGGACGCTGCATCCTGTTAGTTCGGTCGCGGTGACTATCGTTACGCATCCTGGCGATGCACTCTATATCCCTGCAGGGCTGGCTCATGAGGCAGCCTCGGCTGAAGAGGCCTCCGTGCACATCACTCTGGGATTACGGGCAGTATACGACTGGCAGCTTGTAGAGGAACTGGCTTCTGTAGCCCGGAGCCACCCGTTGTTTCAGGCGCCGGCGGAAACCACTCTGTTGACGATGATGGAAACGCTGCTGAGAGAGCAGCCGGCAGGTGAATTGATCCGTCGGCGCAGCGAACGACTGCATGTAGAGGATGCCGGCGGCTGGGAAGGGCGCTTTCGTGACATGCTTGGGTTGGGACAACTGACGGAAGAGTCTTTGGTACAAGCCAGAATCGATCCATCAGCCAAAATTGTCGTCGGCCAAGGTGCCCTTAAAGTTCAGATGGGAGGGCGCTCTATCTCTCTTCCGTTTTTCCTGCACTCGACCCTTGCGCAACTGGCCACGGGGGAAGTTGTTGTTGTGAGGGAAATCAAGGGATTACTGTCGAGCGAAGGGAAAGTGGAACTAGTGCGAAGCCTTGTGAAGTTGGGATTTCTTATGATCCGGGGGAGGGCCTGAAGGGTTTACAAAAAAAAAAGTGCGGGTGAGCTTTGGGCTCACCCGCACGAGTATTGAGGATAGGGAAACCTTCCCTGGGGAATTTTCGTGGACTTGCGGTTATGCCTTGCGGGTACGACGACGACCAAAACCGGCGAGCGCCACAAACCCGGTGCCGAGTAAGATCATGCTGGATGGCTCGGGAGTGACAACGGTGATGGCTGAGAGTCCGAGCCGGTCGTTTTGGGTGCCAGGTGTTATGCCTGATACAGAACCAGGAGTGATCGAGATGCTGAGCAAGGTGGTGTTTGAGTAGTCGGTGGAGAACGTGAACTTCAATTCGTCGAGCGTGATGTTGCCGGAGGAAGACCCGGCCGTAGTCAAGTTGTTGTAATAGTCGTTCGACTGCCCGGCAGCGCCACCGCTGTAAGTGTTGCTGTAGATGGACCGGGTTACGATGGTCGCGTCACCGGAAATGTTGGTATTGACCGTGGCGGGCGAAGAGGCTGAGACAACATTGGCATTCGGGGTCGTTGAGGGGCAATGGGTTGATCCCGTTGCAGCAGTGCACTGGACCGCAGACCGGATCGCACCCAGACCGTTAGCGAGATTGACGAGCGAGATAGTGTCTGTGCCGCTGGCAAAGTTGAAAGCAATAGTAGCGTTCAGCCCGGCGTAACCGGTGTAGTCACTCAGCATGACGTAAACTGCTTGGGTTCCGGAGACATTCACAGGGACATTGATGGTACCCGGGGCTCCACCGTTTTGAGACGCCCAGATGTAGTTGTATGTCGAATTGAGCGCCACCGGCCCATCGTTAATCATGCTGAATACGATGCCCCTGGCGTCAGTCATGGTCTGGGGACCAGCTAGTGCACCTGTGGTGTTGGTTGTGGTCGGCAGACCTGCGCCGCTGTTGGTCACACTCGAGAACAGCCCGCTCATGTAAGGCCGTTGGCTCCAGCCGCCTGTGGCACCACTACCTGTAACGTAAGCGTTGGTGAGGCCGTTCGCGCCACCGATCTGAATCTGTCCCGCATTCGCCGTTGCGACGATGGCCAAACCTGCGAGCACTGCGTATTTAGTTGATAACATTCTCTATCCTCCGATTCGGACGCTCTCTCGGTCCGATACCTTCTCCACTATAACCTAACCTGCAAAGCAGCCACAAGGTAAAAACCGGCACCACAACCGCTTAATAAGGTTAACAGGGTTCCAGTACCCCCTATTGCCACTGCCGTACCGACCTGAAAGGTCTGTTTCATGCCAGTGTATTCCGGAACTGATGAAACTGTCAACCCTCCTGAAAGGCCTCTTCCTGACTGAGTCGTTCATCTTTACTGTATGCGCGGCTTCCGGGCGGGAAGGACTGGCTTCATTGCGGGCTCTGAATGACACCGATACGAGTAGTCCGACTTAGAATTACTGCCTGGGAAGAACATAAAGTGCCGCGCCACGTGGTCCGGCTGGACGCGGAGTTGGATGTGTGATTTTGGGAACATTAGCGCTACTATTTCAGGGAAACAGGCACCAAGACGAAACCGAGCGACAGGATTCCTGCTCCCAGGCCAAGGGCCGCGAACAGAGTACGGTTGGGAAACAGCGGCTGATCGGGCAGGCTTGCCGGATCGAGAACGTTGACAGCAATAGTAGGGCCGGAGTCGGCGATGACAACAGGTTCGGTGGCGATACCGAGCCGTCTCTCCAAAACACCAATTCGCGCCTCCAGCGCGGCGGTCGCCCCGACCTGCGCGCGGGCGGCTGCCAACACTTCCGGGGACTTTTGCTTCTCGATTGCAACGTCAAGGAAGCGGGTGATCAGGTGCTGCGTCGTAATCTGCGCTTTGGCAGGATCCGGGTAAGAGAAAGCAATCTCAAAGACGGTATGCCTCTCCCGTGCATAGCCAGGCCGGTCAACAATTTTGACGTTGAGACTTCGCCGCATTGACTCAATCACATCTTCCAGAGGCTCCTGCCGCCGCTCTCCTGAGTAGAGATTCAGGCCGGGGCTCTGAATAACTGCCGAAAGAGAAGTCCGACTCAGAACCTCGAACTGGCAAAGCATGAAGAACTCCACCAGATCGTGGTGGATGGCTGCGGGATTGGCCGGGGACGCGACTCCCACGAATTCCATCGTTGCAGCGGAAACATAGGCAGGCGTAACCAGGAAAGAAATTCCCCAGCCCGCCGCCAGGCCGACTACCGGCAACAGCCAGGCCGCGCGCGGAACGTTCGCCATCGTAAAGGCCATGGTGCGGCTATTATTTCATGTTCCCCTCGCTTTTTTATGGCGTTATTGTGAGGCTTGATTCTTTTTGCACGGTTTGCCCGCCACTCGTTGAGATGCGCACTCGCATCGTGTAAGCCCCCGGTGCGAAATCGCTAAGACGCAGGAACTGCACCACCACCGGAGGCAACTGCGACACCTTCTCCGTGTAAGCCAAAACGCGCTCCTCCGTGCCTCCCCTGACGAGTTCATACGCGATGGTGCCACCGTCCTGAACCGGGCTATAAACCTGCAGGTAGATCCCCGCCTTCTCGTCTTTGGCGAAGCGCCCGTTGAGGCGCGGACGGACCTTGCGATCACCGATGTCGAACATTCCCGCCCATGGATTTTTCCCAGGCAGCGGCTCGATGATGTCGGCGAGGATCAGACTGCCCGCGCTCAGTAATTCTGCCGGAAAGCGGGGTGCTTCCAGCGTGAGCTCGGTAGCCGCCATATTGCCGGACATAAGGTCTTTGGCCACCAGATTCAGGCGGTAGCGCCCCGGCGAGATGGGGATAGCCACGCGAAAGAGACCCCGCTGCCGGGAGAGCACCTCCAGCTGATTTTCGAATGTGGTGACGGGCCGCCGCGACAAAGTGGAAACGCGACCGAACAGATTGACCGAGGCCTTTTCACCGCCGCCTTCGAACTGCACGGTGACGTATGCCATCACCGTGGCTTCGGTGAGCCGAATGTAGTCCACCTGAACGGCCATGGGCAGGGTTGCGAAACTCACGCGGCTGTCGACGAAGGCTTCCAGATCTCTGAATTTAACGGCCGGCGGGCGTTCGAGATCGGACTGCAGACGAATGGCGTCGAACTGTTTGTCGTCTTTCAGCGCCGCGCAGCCGCCAGGCTCCATGGTGGCTTGTTGCGAGCCGCCGGGAACGTGGCGCAGTGCATCTTTGTCGCAGGGATCTCCCGTCAGGCGATACTCACCGGTCAGCGTCGGATCGACAAATTCGATCACGACATCGTTGCCGACATTGGCGAGATACCGGTATCGCCAGGTCTCGAACGGAAACGCGGTGGTCTGTCCCCCGCCCTGCTGCGCGGGCCGCTGCCATGAGCCTCCCGATGGATGCGATTCGATTTCATCGGGCGGCCCGAAGCGAATATAAATGCGACCGCGGTCCGTCTTCCAGCCTGGAATGCCGGACGCAAAGCGCTCATTCGCCCAGGCAATTCGGCGATAGTGTTCTTCTTTATATTCATTCTCCGCAGTGTCGGGCGTGGGGTCGCGACGCAGCCAGAACTGCTCCACAAACTGTTCACGCTCTTCGTCCGTACCCAGATCGGTGAAGGCCTTCCGCTCTTCGCTGGTGATGATGTAGAGGACGTCTTCCTTTGTCCATCTGTCGTAAGCGGGCTGCAGTTCCTTTATAAGCGACTTCTTTTGCGCCGCCACTTGTAGAGCAACGAGACAGAGAACTGCGACTTTGCGGAAATGCATGCCGAGTCGCCTGCATTTTCTCCTCCGTGCGGGATATATGGCTGTTATTTGTCCGAACAGTGTGGCGTGCGGGCGACAGGAGTCGCGCGCACCGCACTATGCATCCGGATGGCGACCGATGAACTGACGGATGTAGTCATGACTCTGGATGAGCGCACGCTTGCGCAGGTCGAGCGTCTCTTCATAGGCGCGGTCCTCCACTTCCACGCAGACGGCGCCCCTGTATCCCGTATCGCTCAGCACGGAGAAAAACCTGCCCCAGTCGACATCGCCCAGACCCGGCAGTTTTGGGGTGTGGTACTCGTTCGGATGCGCCATGATGCCCACATCATCCAGCTTTTGGCGATCCAGGCGGGCGTCTTTCAGATGCACGTGGAAGATGCGGGAGGCGAAGTCGCGCATGGGTTTCAGGTAGTCCATGTGCTGCCAGATCATGTGGGAAGGATCGTAGTTGAGGCCGAAATTTTCGCTCGGGATCTCATCAAACATGCGCCGCCAGATGGCGGGCGTGGTGGCGAGATTCTTCCCGCCGGGCCATTCGTCTTTTGTGAAGGACATGGGGCAATTCTCGATGCCCACCTTCACGTCATGGTCCTCGGCAAATTTGATGAGCTCGCCCCAGACGGTCTTGAAGCGGGGCCAGTTGTCATCGACAGAGAGAGTCCAGTCGCGGCCAACAAACGAAGTGACGCGGGTCAGGCCCAGAGCGCGCGCGGCCCGAATCACCTGGCGGATGTGCGAAACGACGGCCTCCGATTCCCCGGCATTGGGGGAGAGCGGATTCGGATAGTAGCCCAGACTGCTGATGGAGACACCTGTTGATCGCACGCGGTTCTGTATGCGGGCCAGCGAGTCGGTATCGAGTGCGTTGACGTCCAGATGGGTAACGCCGGCGTAGCGCCGCTCGGCATGCCCCAGCGGCCAGCACATCACCTCGACGCAGTCGTAGCCGGTCGCTTCGGCGAACTGGAAGACCTCACGGAAGGTGAGGTCGGGAAGGATGGCGCTGACGAATCCGAGGTCCATATGAATTACTTTAGTAGGGGGAACTTTGGCAGGTGAAAAAGATGAAGACGGAACAGGTGGTTTTGACGGTGCAGTTCGAGGCCCTGCCGGGCCATGAAGCGGAAATGGAGGAGTGGCTGACGGGACTTGTCGTGCCAACGCAGAGAGAAGAAGGCTGCGTGATCTACCAGTTGCACCGGGATGCGAAGAACCCTGGCAGCTTTCTGTTTTACGAAATCTGGACGAGCCAGACGGCGCTGGATGCGCATGGGACTTCGGCGCATATCCAGAAGTTTCGCGAATACCGGGCGACAGCAAATCCGAACTGCGTGGCCAGAATGACGCCGGTGTTCTGGAACGCGATCCCGTGATGCATCCGAACCAGCTGAGGATGGACCGCATGCGCGCGGCAATGGAGGCGGCGCAGCTGGATGCGCTGTTGATCCGGCTGCCGGAAAACGTGCTGCTGCTGAGCGGCTACTGGCCGATGCTGGGTGTGTGCACGCTGGTGTTTCCGCGTGAGGGCAAGCCGGAGATTCTGATTCCGGACTACTACAGCGCGGAGGCCGGTCCATCGCTGTGGGAAGCGGAGCCGCGATACTTCCCTTTCGGCGTGTTAACGGCGCCGGACCCGATGGAAGTGACGCGGCAGTTCCTGGCAGACACCGGTGCGGGCAAAGGCTGGCGGCGCGTGGGCTATGAGGGTAGTTTTGCGCTGATTGCCCCGGCATGGCAGGCGGCTGAGTCGCTGGTTCCGAACGAGAACACACGACCTTTTTACCAGTCGGCTCTGGGGGATGTCGGGTTGGTGGATGCCTCGGCACTGCTGCAACTGGAACGTCGCCGCAAGACACCGTTCGAAGCGGAGAAGCTTCGCATCGTCAACGAGATCTCGTGTTTCGGGCTGGAGCTGTTTCAGCAGATGGTGGGGATCGGTGTTTCCGGGGTAGAACTGGTGGCCGCGGTGGAGGCGGAGATCATGTCGCGCGGCATCGAATTCCGGGGCGCGCAACGGGTGCGGGCCTGGGCCCAGGTGGCGGGCGGGCCTGACGAAACGGCGCTTGGATATCGCATGAACGAGATTTCGACCACGCGCCGGTTGCAGAACGGCGACGCGGCTCTGCTGGAGCTGGCAGTGGTGGCCGATGGCTACTGGGCAGACCGCACACGCGTTCGGGTGGCAGGGGAGCCCTCTGAGGAGCAGGGCCGCGTGTTCGAAGCGCTGGTGAAGGCGCAGTGGGCCGCCGCGACGGCAATACGGCCCGGCGCGACCGGCGCGGATGTGGACGAAGCAGCCCGCTCCGTGATTCGGGAGGCCGGATACGAAGCTTACTTCCCGCACATCACCGGGCACGGGTTGGGCTTCGGCTATCACGAAGCAGGCCCCAAACACGCGCCCGGTTCCACCGATGTCCTGGAAGAGGGCATGCTGACATCGGTGGAACCGGGCATTTACAACAGGTCATTTGGCGGCTTCCGGGTGGAGGACAACGTCCTGGTCACCGCCGTTGGGTTTGAGGTTTTCGGGGACTTCCCGAAAGCCCTTTAATTAAAAGTTCAGCTTCATGGCCAGCTGCACCTGACGCTGCCCGTTGGCACTGGTGATCACGCCGAAGGTACCGGGCGAGGTCACGGTGGTGCCGGGGCCATTCCAGGTGGGTGAGTTGGTGAAATTGAACGCTTCAGCGCGCACTACAACGGTTGCTTTCTCGCGGAAACGAAAACTCTTGAAGAGCGAGAAATCGAGGTTGTGCTGACCGGGTCCGCGGAGGTTCGAAACGAAGCGTCCGAGGTTGCCGAAGGTGTAGATGGGCGCCGCCGAGAAGGCGGTTTGATCGAAGTAGGAATTCAGCCGGTCCGCGATCGCGCCAGACTTTGCTGCGTTGGTCCCGTTGGTGTTGGGGCGCTGGCCAGGCGAGCCGATGTTGGTGTTGTTGCCACCATTCGAGATCGCGATGGGCAGACCCTTCTGGAAGGTCATGATGCCGTTCATCTGCCAGCCGCCAAGCACGAAATCGACTGCCCTGGGCATGGAATTGAAGTAGGTCTTACCTTTGCCAAAGGGTAGTTCGTAATTGACGCTGGTGACCAGGCGTTTGGAAACGTCCTGCGCGGAGACAGACTTTTCGCACTTGCGGCAATAGAAATCCTGCTTGTTGCCGGCGGCTCCGAGGAAGGTGACCACCTGGGAAGCATCGTCGATCAGCTTGCCGCCCGTAAAGGAGACAAGCGCCACGATGCCGTGCGAGTAGCGATGTTCCGCAGACAGGGTGAACGAGTGATAGATGGAGTTGGCCTGCGGTTTGCGGAACGCGTTCACGCCGGTGTACTGCGGGTACGGGGCGAGCAGGTAGCGCTGCAGAACGTTGGGCTGGCTCAGGACAGATGTGGTGTTGGTGATGATCCCCAGGAAGGGATTCGGCACGGACTGGGTGAGCTTCGAACCAAGCGCCAGGGCGGAGGCCGGGAGCTGATCCCAGCTCATGTTACTTTCGCCATCGACCAGGTGCTGGCCTTTGCTGCCCAGGTAGCCTACGTCGATGATCCAGCCGCCTTTGACTTCCTGCTGGATATTGAAGTTCCACTGCTGCACCAGCGGGTTCTGCGAATCGTTGAAAAAGCTGTCGCCGATGCTTAGGCCAAGGTCTGTGGAGGGGCCGCTGATGGGTCCAACGACCGAACCTAACGGCAGGTTGTAGCCGGCGGGGAACGGGTTCTTCAGGAAGGCTGCGACAGTGCGGCCGTTGTCGAACGAAACGTTCATGTTGCTGGTGCTCTGGAAGCCTTCCACGCCGCCGCTGCCGGAGGTGCCGGAAGCCTGCGTGACGGACGGGGAATAGAGGATGCCATAGGCGCCGCGAACCACGGTCTTCGGGAGAACATGGTAGGCGAAGCCGAAGCGGGGACCAAAGTTGTTCTTGTCGGTATCCACCTGACGGCGATGCCCGGGACGTGTAAACATCATGGCGCCTAAAAGATTGCCGCAGTTCGGGCAGATGGCGCTTGCCGCGACCTTGCCGGCGATGGGTGACGACGCGGTGATGTCCCAATAGCTGAGCCGGTTGTAGCGCTCTGTGCGGGGCACGTCAACGTCATAACGCAGACCCATATTGAGGGTAAGCTTCTGGGTGACCTTCCAGTCGTCCTGTATGTAGACGCCGGCGTAGGAACTGGCCATGGCAGCGTCAAAGCTGTGCGTGATGGAGCCGCTGCTGGGAACGCCGAGCAACAGCTGAGCGACACCGAAGCCCTGGGTGCTGTTGGCTGAGGATCCAACCACCTGCTGGGTGTAGTTGCCGTTGAAGTTATAGGCGCCATCGGGCTGACCAAGCTGGGTGAAGTTCAGCAGGAACTTGCGCCATTCGCCGCCGGCTTTCAGGGTGTGCTTCGAGAACACCTTGGTCACGTCGCCACGGACGATATGGGACATGGGCCGGTTGACGAGCGTCGTGAAAGTGGACTGACCCAGATTTGAAACGCCGTTGTTGCCGCCGAAGCTGATGTTCGGGAATTCAAAGTTCGAGATGCCGGCGATGGCGGCATAGGAGGACGGAAAGCCGAGGCTTGCCGGGCTGGTGCCTTCAGAGAAGGGGTAGCGGATGCCCACGTTGCGGGCGAAGCCGTAGTTCATGTTCAGGATGGTGGTGGAGTTGAGCGTGTAAATTCCGTTCACCGTGACGTTGTAGAGGTCGCTGATGTTTTTGCCGTCTCCGATGGAGGTGCCGACATTGCCGAAGCCGTTGAGCGGCACGCTTTCGCCGTGGTCGTAGGAACCGCGGGCGAACATGCGGAAGTTGTTGGTGAAGGCATGGTCAATGCGGCTGTCGAACTTGTCATCGTCACCGACAGACTTGCCGGAGGCATAGAAGTTGTTGGTGAGTGCGAAGGCGTTGGTTGGCGTGGCGTTCGGGGTGGGGTAGTACTTGAGCAGGTTCACGGCCACCGGATCGAAGCGGCTGGTCGGGATCTTGTTGCCGGCGAAGGGGAGACGTTTGTAGGTGCCGGTGCCGTCGTCCGCAGCCGTCAGCGGATCATAGATGGAAATGGGCTGGTTGACGCCGTTGACCAGCTTCGAGTAGTCGCCATTGATCCAGTCGGCTATCGGTACGCTGGCGCTGGAGGTGGCGCCGGTGCGGTTGCGCTGGGTCTGTTCACTGAAGAAGAAGAAGGTGCGGTTCTTGCCATCGTAAATGTGCGGGATGGTGATCGGCCCGCCGATGGTGCCACCGAACTGGTTGCTCTGAAACGCAGCGAGTTTGACGCCGTTGCGGTTGTTATTCCAGGTGTTGGTATTCAGTTTGCTGTTGCGGAGGTAGTCGTAGGCCGAAATGTGAAGGCCGTTGGTGCCGCCACGCGTCGCCACGTTGATGACGCCGCCGCCGGTGCGCCCGTATTGCGCTTCGAGAGCGTTGGTGACGATGGAGAACTCCTGCACGCTGTCGACGATGGGGGTATAGCCGGTCTGCAGGTTGCTGACGTTGTTTTCAGGCAGGATGACCGAAGTACCGTCGATGGTGATTTCGTTGGTGGCGTTACGACCGCCGCTGATGAAGGGGGTGGAACCGCCACCGCCCGGGATTACACCGGGAACAAGCGTAGCCAGACCGAAGACGTTGCGACCGTTCAGCGGCAGATCCTGAATGGACTTGTTGCTGACGGTGGTGGAGATGCTGGAGGCTTCGGTAGTGAGCTGCGCCGCCTGGGAACTGACTTCGACGGAAGTGGACACGTCGCCGACGTTCAGATTGACTGTGAGTGAGACCGTCTGGTTGACGCTGACAGTGATACCGGATTCGACGTACTTCTGGAAGCCGGACTTTTCGGCGGTGAGGCGGTAGCTGCCGGGCAGGACGAAGCCCTGGTAGAAGCGACCTTCCGAGTTGGTGGTGAGGTCGGCTTTGATGCCGGTCGCCTGGTTTTCGATAACGACTTTGGCACCGGGTACTGCGGACCCGGAAGAATCGTTGACACGGCCATCGAGTGTGCCGGTTGCGGTTTGGCCAAACACGCAAGCGGTGACGAGCAACCCGAGCGCGGCGAGACGTGCCGCCGGTCGGGCATTGGACCAATACATTAGGTACTCTCCTCTGGTTCTGAAATTCGACCCTGCGTCGAAGTATCTTGAACTTATACCCCTGATAAACAGGACTCAAGGGGATACACGGTGTTGCACCGTGTAATTCGTAATAGAATTAGCAGCATACGAAGAGGCGCGAAATGAGCAGAACAGCTACGCACGCCGACGAAGCGGGCTTCGCGCGGGATCCGAGCGCTCCGAAGCCGGAGGAAATCCTCACGCAAATGCGCGTTGTGCTCTCCAGTCCGGCGTTTCAGGGGAGCAAGCGGTGTCAGCAATTTCTGGAATTTGTGTGCGACCGATCGCTGGCGGGCGACGCGGGATCTCTGAAGGAGCGGGCGATCGCGACAGAGGTTTTCGGACGACATCCGGACAGCGCGCTGGGTGAAGACACGATTGTGAGGGTTGGAGCGCGGGAAGTTCGGAAGCGGCTGGCGCAGTATTATGTGACTCCGGAAGGCGGGGCGGCTGCGGTTGTGATCGATCTGCCTTCGGGATCTTATGCGCCGGACTTCCACTATTCGGCGGCTATTGTGGGTCATCATGCCGTCGGGGCTGGAGTTCCGGAGCCGGTAGTAGCGGAGAAGGCGACGAAGCGGAATCTGCAATGGCTGATTCCCGGGCTGGCTGCGCTGGCGCTGGCGGTTTTGGGCGTGGTCGCGCTGACCCGATGGAATACTGACCCAAAAGCCGCGGCTTTTCAGGCGTTCTGGGCTCCGGTGTATCAGGGGAGCGATCCACTGCTGATCGGGATGGGGCATCCGATTGTTTATAAGCCTTCGAAGCGCATCGCGGTATTGAATGCGGAGCGGTTGCCGCCACCTGCGGTGCCCGGGCAGCGGAAGATTGACCTGCCCGCGAACCAGTTGACGGGAGCGGACTTCGTTTCGGTGATGAACCAGTATGTGGGGTTCGGCGACATGGTGGCGGCGAATGAGGTGACTCAGATGCTGGCGCGGCGGGGTCGCCCGGTGCGGATTCTGATGGCCAGCAGTATTCCTTTTGCGGATCTGCGGCACTCGAAAACGTATCTGATCGGGTCGATGAGCAACCACTGGACGATGGAACTGGGGCAGAACTGGCGGTACCAGTTCGTGTGGGGGAAGGATCACATCGCGGCGATCAAGGACATGCAGGCGGGCTCCGGGAAGAGCTGGACCATTGCGGCGGAGGATGACGAGTCGACGCCGGAGGACTACAGTTTGATCGCGCGGATCCGGCATTCGCCTACAGGGGGCGTGCTGATTGTGTCGGCGGGGATTAAGCAGTTCGGCACGGAAGCGGCGGGGCGATTGCTGGCCGATCCGGCGGAACTGGGGACGATTCTCAATAAGCTGCCGAAGGGGTGGGAGGAGAAAAACCTGGAGATTGTGCTGCATAACAAGGTGATTGGGAATACTCCCGCGCAGCCTGAGGTT
>JBBQDH010000012.1:0-43838 GCA_038319515.1 Bryobacterales bacterium | reverse complement strand
GAAGGCATGGTGCTGTCGGGAATGGGGGCCGTACTCGGATTCCTGATTGCGGTGGCGGGCACGCGTTTCCTCGCCAGTCTGGACGCCGTGAGCGTTCCGATGCTCTCCACGGTGCGGATCGACCCCGCAGCACTCGCCTTTACTCTGCTGACCGCCGTCGCAACAGGAGTCCTGTTCGGCCTTGTTCCGGCGCTGCAAATGAACGCTTTGGGAATGAACGAAACGCTGAAGTCTGGTGGCAGGGGGTCGGGCCGGGGCCAGCGGCACAATGCTTTACGAGGAGCTCTCGCAGTATCCGAAATCGCCATGGCCTGCGTGCTGGTGGTGGGCGCGGGTTTGCTGATCCGAAGCCTGATTCGCGTCCTTGACCTCAACCTTGGATTTCAGCCCGAAGATACGGCCACGCTCCGGATCGACCCAGGCACGCGCTTCAAAAACGCTGCACAACAGAACGCCTCGCTGAGCGACGCGCTGCACAGGGTTCGGGCTATCCCCGGAATTCGCAGCGCCGGGATTACGGACGTGCTGCCGCTGGGTGGCGACCGCGGCTGGGGCGTCGGCGTCAAGGGGGAACTCTACGACCGTTATCACAACCACGATGCGTTTGTCCGCATCGTGACAGATGGCTACTTCGAATCCATCGGCATCCGCCTCAAGGCAGGGCGGCTGCTCACCGAGAAGGACGACGCAACAGGCAAACCCGTGATTGTGATCAACGAGACGTTTGCCCGGAAAATCGCCCCGGATGGAAAGGCGGTCGGGAAGGTGGTTCTGAAGGCCAGTGGAGACGAGCGTGAGGTGGTCGGAGTGGTTGGAGACGTCCGTCACGAGGCCCTCGAAAAAGAATCGGGCGAAGAGATGTACATCCCGATGCGCCAGACGGGCGACTATGGTGCCGTGGACCTTGTGGTCCGCAGTGAGATGTCAACGGCTCAGCTTGCGCCCGCTCTGCGCGCCGCACTAAGGCCCCTCGATTCGGGCATCTCAGTGATGGCCATCCGCACAGTGCAGCAGTTGGTCGATAAGGCCGTCTCGCCGCGCCGCTTCACGGTCTTCCTGCTTTCCGGCTTCACGCTGTTCGCGTTGATCCTGGCTTCGCTGGGAATCTATGGAGTCATCTCCTATTCGGTCAGTCAGCGTACGCAGGAGATTGGAATCCGTATGGCAATTGGCGCTTCGGCGCGCGACGTACAACGCGATATTTTGCTTCAGACTTTGCGTCTGGCGGCGATGGGCCTGGGGATTGGAACTGCCGCTTCCTGGCTTCTGACAAGGGTGATTGGTGGTCTGTTATTCGGCGTCAGCCCGACTGACCCGGCAACGTTCGGAATAATGTTGGTCGTGCTTACGGCAGTGGCGGCTATTGCAGGTTATCTGCCTGCCCGACGGGCCTCCCGCATCGACCCGATGGCCGCTCTGCGCGTAAGCTGAGGCGGAATGCGCTACAAGTAGACATGAACAGACGTGGCTTTCTGGCGGCTCTGGGAGCCTGCAAAGCGTTCGCGCAGGCTCCCGAAACCATCTTCTCGTCAGACGTCAAAGTCGTCAGCGTTCTGGCTACCGTGTTCGACAAACAGGGCCGAATCATCCACGATCTGACGAAAGACGATTTCCAGGTCTCTGAAAACGGGCGCCCGCAGACCATCAAGTACTTCTCGCGCGATTCAGACTTGCCTCTTACCATCGGCCTGATGGTGGATACCAGCATGAGCCAGGTCCGCGTCATTTCCGCAGAACGCTCCGCGAGCTTTCGCTTTGTCGATCAGATTCTGCGGGAGGACAAAGACAAAGTCTTCATCATGCAGTTCGATATGAACGTGCAGACTCCGCAGGCGCTTACGTCGTCACGGGAGCAGTTGGAGAAGGCATTGGTTTTCGTGGATACGCCTACTCGGGCCGAACTGCGCAGCCAGATGGGTGGGGGCACGCTGCTTTACGATGCAGTGGTGAACGCTTCGAAGAACACGATGTTGAAGCGCCAGGGGCGTAAGGCTCTGATCATCCTGTCCGATGGCGGAGAAAATGGCAGCGAGGCCACGCTGACAGACGCCATTGAGGCAGCCCAGCATGCCGACACGATGATCTATTCGATTCTGTTTGGAGGCACCGAAGGCCGGGGCATCCTGCAGCGTATGTCGCGCGAAACAGGCGGGGGCTTCTTCGAGGTCACAAAGAAGCTGTCCATCGATCAGATCTATGCAGTGATTCAGGCTGAACTGCGCGGGCAGTACAGCCTGGGTTATGTTTCCGACGAGCCCGTCCGCATCTCCGGATTTCGCAAACTACAGCTCACCACGAAGACGAAGGGTCTGACAGTACAGGCACGCGACCGGTATTGGGCGCAGCGCTGACTACTTCTTCTCCGCGTAGACCTTGTAGAGTTCGCCGACTTTCGCGGCTTCGGCATCACCGGGGTGAATCAAAACGCGGTACTTGAAGTGCAGCGTTTCGCCCGGTTTCAGCGTCATCGATCCATCCGGTTCCGCGCCCTTCGTGAACTGTTTCACACCAAAGATGTTGTTCGCGAACAAGCCATAGCCGCGCGCGTGCCAGTAGGTGGGAAATCGCGGATTGCCGGGTGTATCGAAGATCGCAATGCCAACCTGCTGACCCTCCACTGTGCCCGAATAATCCACCCATTCCGACCGCTTCCCCCAGATTTCGGGCTCCATCTTTTTGCCCTGTGCATTCGTCATCACGCCGGTGCGCTTCGGCTCAGTGGGCTGCCCCTTCTGGCTGGCAGGTTCTTCCAAACCGGATGCAACCCGAATCCCGAACACACCGTCCTTGCCGTCCCCGAAGGTGACCGTCTCTTTCGCCGTCAGCAGGAAATCGAAATCCACCATGCGATTCGGTCCGCCCGCATGGAAAATCATTTTCCGCGCTTCGGTCAGCACCACAGTGCCATCGGTCTGCTTCCATTCGGAAGTCTCGTCGATCTCGCCGGTCTTCGCCCCACTCTGTATCTTGTCTACTTTCGTGACAAAGATATGCCCGCGCTTCACCTTTGCCATCTTCGGATCTTTGTCGTAGGCAAATTCGTTGTTCCAGTAATCGACGCCGTTCACGTTGTCGTGGGCAAACCACACGGCACGCTGATGCGGGTGATCGGTCGATTCTCCTTCCACTTTTTCCATCGGGAACGAGCGTGTTACCGACAAGCCGGACGGCGCGCGAAGCGGCCAGAGATAGGGCTTCGCAACGTCCGGACCGTAGAAGAAAGTGGTGTAAGGTTTGCCATCAATCTCCACCGAGATCTGGTTATTCCCCTGCGTCATCCTGACCTGAGCGGCAATCGGCAACATTGCCAGAAAGCCCAGCGCGAGCAACTTATGCATGTAACTCAGTAAATCATAATCGCGCTCACGGTACGCGCACCGGCTGCGTGAGCCATGTAAAGGAAGTGCCTTTCGGGATCCGGATCGCCTCGCCTTCCACATAAAAGCAGCCAACGCCCAGGCTTTGGCGGGGTCCGATTGAGGTCACGAATCCCACGGCGTTGCGGTGATAGCCGGGGAATGCGGAAACGTCTTCCAGCTTGCCCTGGAACACAGCGCGATGGCCGCCAAACTCCGCTTCGACAAACTCCAGCCCGACTTCAAAATAAGGCGCGTTCCCCCTGTGCTGGTCCAGCCTCCGAATGACGCCCTTCACCAAAGCGCCGCGCGGCAACACAACCTCCTGGCCGAACTTCACATCCTTCGCCACAATGGCGCGAACTTCGTCGCCCACCGCTGCGTGTGAGGACTCGATTGGCGCTTCCAGGCGCACCGTGATCGCGAGTCCTCCCGGCAATGCCCGGACGGGTTCGGGGCCTTCTGTGACCACCGGGCCCTCCGGGTCGTCACCAAAAGAAAGAATCGTTTCCACACCATACTGTCTGCATCCCGTGAACGTGGTGTGGTTGTGGTGCACAGTGCCGTCGAAAGACTCTCCGTCCAGATCGACAGCCAGCGGAAGCATCACCTCGTCAGAGCCGATCCGCACCCGACCATATTCGGCGCTCTCTTCGAGCCGCTTCTCCTGGCTGAACGGCGGGAGTCCGCGGGCAGCGAAACTCAGGCGCACCAAATCCAGGGTTCCGGCATCGGCCCAAAAAGACCCTGCGGAGGCGACCGTGCCATACGAGTTCCCCACACGCACCCTCCACCCGCTCATCATCTGCGAGATCTGGAAATCGTAGCGGAGTAGTTTCCTCCCGCCCTCTGCCTCCGTGCCTACAAAAGTGATATTGGCGTTTCGATTGACGAAGATATTGCGGGCCATGGCGGCAAAATCCCCGTCGGAGATGAACCCGTTGTTGATCATCGACGCGAGGCTTCGTTCGTCGAACGTCCGCGCTCCAGGCCACGAGTACAGTTCCTTACCCTCCACAATCGCCACGTTGATCCGGATGCGGTCGTACGGCTTAACTTTTCTCCCCTCCGCCGCCGAATAACGTTCAATTGTTTCGAGGCAGGTATAGTTCGGCAAGCGCTTGAGTTCCGCCGTCATCTGCCGTTGAATCCGGGCCAGGTTCAGGATGTGCGGAGGAAGCTCATCGCCTAAGACAGGCAGCACGAAAACGAGCAACAGAAATCCGAGCCACAGCACGTACAGAGGATAACGCGAATCAGGCTGCCGCGGCTGCGGCCCTTTCCCGAACGGGAGCAACAGGCTTCAGCCGCGGAGTCTCTGCACCACATTCGCAGTGATCCCGCAGAACCACACAATCAAGACCAGCCGGAGCGGAACAGCCCGGCTCCAAATGCAAGCCGTCGTGCACCTCACATTCTCTTGCAATTACCTGGCCTTCAACATCCAGCAACTGCTCAAAAACGGGGACCGCGAACGCCTGCCACAACAGGTCCCTGTGATGGTCCGCCAAAGGAGTATCTTCTGATCGTGTCAGCACGATCAGCGCAAAATCCACACTCCCCAGCGACACCAGTCCCCGCAGCGTCTGGTCGGCCAGTCGCAGAGCCGCATCCAGCGGGGCTACCAAAACCTGCGGCGCGAAGTCCTCGAGACCGACATAGTCGGGAGCAGTGAACTCCCGGATCCGAGGCTCAGTCCGAAATCCCCTTTCGAGGACCGCGATGGGTCCGGAAAATAAGAGAGGGATCTTAAGGGGTGGGCCTTTTGAGCTGAGCACCTTGCGCCGGCGGCCAAGGAGCTCTCCGGAAGCGACGCCCGTACGGCGCACTTCCTGCAAGAGCGAGAGTAGTAGCACTGGTTACTTTCAATGAGTGCTGCAAACCCGGAAAATTCTCGCAGCTCGCTCCTACGGAAATTTACGGTGTAATGCTCAACAGCCGACGAAGATTCCCTCCAAGCACATCCCGCGCCGTATCTTCCTCCACGTTCAGGTGCTCCAGCACGCTAACCTGCTCAGCCAGCACTGTTCGCACATACCCGCGTGGAAACCAGGAGGAATCGGAACCGAACAGGAGCCGCTTCGGGCCAACCACGTCCAGCGCCTTTCGGAAAACACCGGCAAGATCGAGGGTCTCGGCCTGATACTTCATCCAGGAATTCGAACTTGAGGTATCCAGATAAACGTTCGGGCACTGGTCTGCCACCATCAGGGCTTCACGGAAGTACCCTGCTCCAAAATGCGGAATCACAAAATTGATGCGGGAGAAACGCGCGGCGACTTCAAACAGGTCTATCGGATTGGCGTAACGCATGTCGAAATGGCAGGGCAGCCCCAGCTTCTTTCGGAACCCGATACTCAGCACGCCGCAGTGCACGTATACCAAAGCATGCGGATGGCCGGCCAGCACCTGCAAAAGAGCGCACACCTTGTCGTCATGCATCGAGTAATGGTGCAGGGAAGGAAAGAGAAACACACCGCTGATCTGGTCTTCGTCCGCCGCGGCCTGGAAGCGGATATCCGCACTGGGCAGCAGCGGATTCGCCATATAGATCCCGTTGAACCGGTCTGGCTGTGTCTCCATCGCGCAACCGATGGACCGCGTGTCATTCGGAATACTGCCAATCAGCATCGCCCGCGCCACGCTGTTGCGCCCGAGTTCCGCAGCCCAGCGCATCGCCAGGGCCTCCGGCGAAGTGGGTTCGTCCCAGCCGAGCAGTTTTCCCACAAACTCATCGTGTTTCTGTTCCGCCAGCGACTTGAAGAACGCGGGCGAAAATAAATGCACGTGTGCATCGGCAACTTCCACGCCGCCCCATTTGGTGTTCAACAGCGGTATTTCTGACATTTAGTTCTCCCCCAACAGTCTCGTCGCCTTCGCCAACTGATCGCTGAGCGCGCGAAGCACCTGCACCACCTGCTTCGTCTGCTCAATGGCTTCCGCCGGCTTATCCAGCTCCACTGCCTCCCGAATACCAGGCAGCGTTTTCACAGCATAGCCGGTGTACTGTCCCGGCGCGTAAATGCGATGGCGGAACCACGGGCGCCCGGGCAGACCGGGGTCAAGAGTCAGGTCCCGTTCACTGCGGTAGAGAATCTGATTCACCGCCGCCAGATTCGTTTTTTTCCCAGGCTTTGCCAGTGCCCGGCCCCACGCGGCTTCAAGGTCCGCACTGGTCTTCCCCAGCCGAAGCAACTCCGCGCGGACAGGCGCCAGTTCCACCTTCATCTTCGATTGTGAGAGCGATTGCGAAAGCTTCTCGATCTCGTCGAGATACCCGCTGACGGTATGCCGGAACCGACCAAACTCAAAGGGCAGTAACGGCGCATCGGCAAGCCGGATCACCGCCGTCGCCGTCAGTTGAGCCAGCGCGCGCCCGTGCACAAAAGTACCGTCTGAGAACTTCGTGTACCACGCGAAATCGTCATAAACCGAGTGGTACACACCGGCGTCCTCTCCCTCAAAACGCAGGTTCAGAGAGGCAATGCCCAGATGCTGCAGAAAGGGCGTGTAGTCCGAGCCGGAGCCAAGCGGGCCGAGCTTAAACTCGCGAGTTCCGCCCTTGTCGCCGGAGGCCCGATACGCATCAAGGAGCGACTTTTTGCCATCCGGATCGGGCACATCCCGCACCACCTCCTGCATGAAGGCTTCCAGCGTGTGCGACCCGTCGACACCCAGCCGCCCGGCCCCGTTCGAATCGGAGTTGATGTACGCCACCAGTTTCTGGCTCAACTCTTCCGCGTGCTTCTCCATATACTCGGTGGAGCCGACCAGTCCGTACTCTTCGCCGTCCCAGAAAGCCACTTTAACCGTGCGTTTCGGCTTCCAGCCCTTGCGGGTCAGTTCGGCCAGCGCGCGCGCCGTTTCCAGTTGCGCCGTAGCGCCGGAAAGCGGGTCACTGGCCCCGTGGACCCACGCGTCGTGGTGATTTCCAAACAGAATCCACTGGTCCGGATACTCACTGCCGGGGATGCTCGCAATCACGTCATAGAGGGGCCTTGTCGAGTTGTCCATGGTGACTTTCAGATGGACCTTCACGGCCGAGCCCCCCATGTGATAGGTGAATGGCAAAGCCCCGCGCCAGCCTTCCGGCGCCACCGGCCCATCCAGATTGCTGAGCAGCGGCTGCGCGTCGGCCCAGGAAATCGGTAGTACCGGAATCTTCATCAGAGTCGCGGCTTCCCCGATCGGCAGACGCTTTGACCCCGCTTCGGACGCCCAGCCAGGCGAGAGCGGATCCCCCGGATAGAGCACCATGTCCATCACGCTGCCGCGCTGCACGCCCTCGGCCGGCCGGAAAGCGCCTCTTGGGTATGTGTCACCCTGGTAAAAGCCGTCGTCCTTCGGATCGGAATAGATAATGCAGCCAACCGCGCCGTGCTCAAAAGCGACTTTCGGCTTGATGCCGCGCCAACTGCCGCCATAGCGGGCAATAACGATTTTGCCCTTGACGTCGATCCCGCGCGCTTTCAGTGTTTCGTAGTCCGCAGGCACCCCGTAATTCACGTAAACAAGCGATGCCGTCACGTCGCCGTCGCCTGAGTATGCATTGAAGCCCGGCATCATTCCCGGGTTGGAAGTGCTCTTGTCGCCGGGCACCACCGGTTCTTCCAGGCTGGCGTGAAATATGACCGGAGCCGTCATTGCCAGTTCCCGCGACTTCGGCTGCGGCAGGAGCGCTTCGTATTGCTCGATATGCGCCTCCAAACCGAACTCGCGGAGCTGTTCCAACAGGTACTCGGCTGTCTGTTTTGACTGCGGAGTACCTGCCAGGTGCGGCTGCGCGGAAAGCCGCTCCATTGCCCGGCGAATCCGACCCGGATCCGGAATCGCGCGCGCCTCCTGCTCCCACTTCAATTCTTTCGCCTGGGAAGCCGGGTCGAAGCCGCGAAGCCTGTCGCCCGCGGCCGAATGGACAATACCGGAACCAACCAGCAGGAAGACCAGCAAAACGGGCGCTTTCATCTAAGCACCAGTCTACTGCGGGGGAATGCCTACCAGACCATCCCGATCTCCGCCGTCACTGCCCGCGGACTGACAAAATGCGTGCCGCTGAACGTTGACAGGAAGTTGTAAAGGGCCACCTTATTGGTGATGTTCACAGCGGTAATCTGCGCACGATAGCGAATCCGTTCCGTGTGGAAAATATTGTCATCGCCCACCGCCATATCGAACAGATTGCGCGGGGCCACACGGGGCGGATTGTGATCGTCATTCGCCGTCCCTGGTGCCGGAATTCTGACCAGAGCAACCGTGCCCCCTGACGCGCAGGAGGTGATCGCCCGGCCAGCCGCAGGCAACAGGGAGCCGCAGCGGAACCCGATGGAAGCCTGCTGATTGCCCGTGAGCGCCAGCGCTGACTCGATGTCCGGCAGCCTGCCCGCCACCTCACCCGAATCGTATCGCCACGTGAATGACCCCCACGGCCCGTTCTTCTTCGGCTGATAACGCAGGTTCATGGTGGATTGAAATGCCTCATCGTGATCAATTCGGAACACTGAGTTGTTGAGCGGAGAGTTGAAAAGAAGCCCCCCATTTTCCGGCCCGAAGAACCGCGCCCGGGTATGACTGAAAATCGTGTAGGCCGACAATCCGTGAACTTCCGCGAGGCTCACGCGCGCCGAAAAGCCGTCGATCTTACTCTTCCGCCACTCGATGGGAAACGCAATCGGCGAGTTGAAAAGTGTGTCGAAGTCAAACGCATTGTGCGTGAACTTCCAGAAGTACCCGGCATCCACCAGTACGTGTTTACCAACGCCTTGCTGCAGACCAACGTTGTATTGATTACGTGTGCCGGGTTTTAGCGGAGTGGCACCGAACGCTCCAAACACATTGTTCGCCAGGCCACCTGCGCCGGTCAGGCTGCTGAGCAGCAGGTTTTCGTTGTAAGGCGTTTCAAAGAACTTCGAGTATGAGGCGCGCAGCACGGTGTTGGTCGGCTTGATCAGGTAGGAAAGGCCGATTCGTGGCTGCAGCGAATTGGCGCTCACCAGGCCCCTGTAAAAATCCGCACGCAGGCCGATCTGTGCTGTAAAAGCGCCCAGAGTAATGCTGTCCTGGATGTAAAAAGCGTAGCCCTTTACATCGGAATGGCCCGCAAAACGGAACAGCTTTCCGCCGCGCGTCAGATCATAGGGAGCTAAGCCCTCGGCGCCGTTGTCTTCCACATAGTTCGGGTCCGTGATGCCAAGCGAGAAGCGCTCGCTCAGGAAGGTATGCTGGGCCTGAATGCCCGCCTTGATGTTGTTGAAGTGGTTCACCCAGGCGTAGTCTGCTTTGATTCCAAGATTTGTCAGGCGGCGGTTCTGCGAAACCGTCGCTGGCTGGTCAGCCAACGGGTCCCGGCTCGGCCGATAGTTCACCTGATCCACGCGGAAATACGGATTCACCGTCAGGGTCGAGTTGGCGTTAATCAGATGCACCCAGCCCGGCGCGATGTTGTAGCTCACAATCCGCTCCCGCTGATCTTGTCCGGCGGCAGCCTGATCGTAGGTGTTCGGTGTCTGGAACCAGGCTCGGGAGAAGAACAGATTGAGGTGAATTGTGTCTTTTTCGGAAGGCTGGTAGTCTGATCGGTCGAATATCGTCTGGTTGTTACCAACGTTGTGGATGGAAGAAAACTCAGGGGGATCCAGATACCGGCCCGAGCGCACTGTGTTGGCGGCGATAAAATGGCCCCACTTCTTCCCGCCCATGCCGTAGGAGAAATTCTCCCCATAGGTTCCGAACTGCCCGTAATTGAGGGACAGGCTCCCAAACGACCGTTGCACGCCGAGGCCGCTTTTTGTAATCGCATTGATCACAAGGCTAGTCTTATCGCCGTACTCCGCCGGGGGCGCGCCGGTAATGACTTCCACCGAAGCGATGGCGTTCTCAGGCATTGAGGTCGAAAACTGCTTGCTCTGCTGGTCGGTCACCGGCTGGTTGTCAAAGACAAACTGCGTTTGAGCGTGGTCACCCTGCGGATGGATGAAACCGTTTGAATCTTCCACAATGCCAGGCGCCGAATGCGCCACAACGTCATTCAACCCGCCCGCAATCGAATAGACCGGCAGCTTCTCGAACTGGCTGGTGTCGACCACCGTGTGGGGCGTCGGGACACTCTCCACCAAATCAGCATCTTCGTGCACGTCGACGGAAGTCTCTGAGGAAGCCAGCTTCAGAGTGAGCGACAAAATGATGGGTATGCCCGCCCTTACCGCAATGTCTTCCACATGCGGCGCAAAGCCTGGCGAACTGATGCCGAAGTGATAATTTCCGGGCGCGAGACCGAGAAACCGGAAAGCTCCGTCAGCCTCGGTCTTCATCGTCTTATCGAGGCCTGAAACACGATTTTTCACCAGCGCGGTCGCGCCTGCAATCGTCGCCCCTGAGGGGTCAGTAACCGTACCGCCAATACCTCCGGACGAGCCCATACCCTGCCCAAAAACGGCAGCAGCCCCCAAAAGGGCAAACGTCAAAACCTTCATGGAAATATCCCCTGGAATTCTTCGTGAAACAGCAGCTATCGGGAGAGAAACACGCTTATAGCTGTGTAGACGGGGGACCGCGTGTAGAGACGGAACTGCTGTGGATGAGTTGATAGCCCGCGCAGGTCTCACAGGCGGAAACCATGCCTGCCGTTTCCGGGGACTGTAAAACGCTGACTGTGGACGCGGCTTCGGGCGACGCAAGGTGCGCCGCAAAACAGATATCGCAAATGCCCCCGGCAGGGGCTTTAGCGTGAAAGTGCGCAGGTGTGACTGAGCCCGCCGCCACGCCAAGCAGGGCGGCAATTGCCACCATGATGACGAGGAAGCGAAGCCAGCCCGTGCCCCGAATGATGTTTCGAACCTTCAAACTACGGATCATAACACGATTTTTTTTGTCGCCCAAATCAGCTACGGCTTCGGAGGCCCGGCCGGCTTGCCTTCAGCGGGCGGAACCGGCTCATCAGTATCATCAAACTTAATGCTCGTATCCGCCGAGTACTTCTGATATTTGCGGAACTCGATCTCATTCCGGCTCGCATACGTGCCCGCCCTGCTTTGCACCGACGAAGTCAGCGGCAACAGGTAATCCTGCCCGTTGATTGAAAAATATCCGTACCTGATCTCCTGGTGGATCTCCTGCAGTGGAAAACCGTCCGGCATGTCAGGTTCGATAGTCAGCCGGAGAATCACGTTCGGCCCCTTCTCCACGTAGACCAATCCGTGATAACCGGGAACGATGCGCTGAGATTTTTGATATTCGACGCTGTAATGCGAGCGCGGCTGCAAAACAACATACCGAAAAACATACGCCAGCTTCTTGTCCCACGTGCCCCAGTGGTCCCATACGATAATCGCGTCCGTCTCGGGCTCAAAAACGTCGCGCAGCAGACTGCCGAATTCACCCCTGGAAATCGAGCCACCCAGTGTCTCCCAGGTCTTGCCGAACATGGCGTTGCCGTTCACCGCAATCGGCTCGTACTTTTCCTGCTGGTCAAAATAGCTGAGTTTTTCGTGGATGGTGTCTGTGGGGGACCACGCACCCTTCGTGCCGGACTGAAAATGCGAATCCACCGACCGGCGCGTCACCTGCAGGCAAATGAAATTTGGCAGCGACTTCGCATAGTTCAGCGCGTACTCCCGCACCTGGGCGAGGATCTTTTCCTGATCGGCCTGGGGGGGAGCAGGTGGTTCCACATACTTCGGCGTGGTCGGCGTTGGCGGCGCGGCAACGGCAAGTTTCACCGATTGATCGGCCAGTTTTGTCAGCGCGGCAACCGTGCGCGGACCTGCGCCCATGCCCTGCAACTCTTCCACCACCCGGTCTTCCAGCTTGCCGGTCAGGCGGAACGTGGCAAGTTGTGCTGCTACTTCCTTGTCGGGAAGCTTTTGCGCCACCGATGACCTGATGAATTCCACCAGCTTGTTCACTGACAATTGCTGCGCCGCGCTCACCGCGGCGAACACCAACATCAGCAATCCGGTACGGGTCATCCGAAACACCATACTGCTATTGTCGCATCGGGACGGGAAAAGGTTTCCGCAGCTTGTCTTTAAAGCACAATCCGCTGCAACATAATGTTTACATTCGGAGTGTAAACTAAGCTCTAGCCTGATTACTCCGATTCGACTCCGCCTCTTCCTCAGCAGCCTCCTCGTCATGGGAGTTCTGGTGATCGCCGCGGATGAACTGTCCGCCGTATCCCGCACCCTTCGCGTTTCCATCGAATTCAGCCTGTGCGTACTGGGTGCCGTCATTCTTTCGTTCGTCTTTGTCCACGCACTCGCCTGGCGTGTCCAGCGGCTGAAAGCGTTCACCGAACACGTGCTCGATGCCCGCAACCTGGATACTCCTCTGCCGGACGAAGGCGAAGAAACCGCAGTCCTCAATCAGTCTTTCCGCCGCATGGCCCTGCGTATCCAGGAACTGGTGGACACAATCCGACTCGAATCGGATCGCCGCGACGTGATTCTCAAGACCATGGCGGAAGGCGTGCTGGCCGTTGATCACCAGATGCGGGTTATGTTCTCCAACGACTCGCTGGCGAAAGCTCTCGGCCTCAAGATGCCCGTGGAGCAGAACAGCTCGCTGGTGGGTATCGTGCGTGACCCGCTCTTCCTCGAACTTATCTCCGGCGTGCTCTCTTCCGGTGAACCCAGAAGCGCCAAGCTCCAGTTCACAGGTGACGATTCCTCTGTGTTTGAGGCCTACGCAACGCCGCTCGCCGTCCCCCCCCATCGCGGCGCGCTCGTCATCCTGCACGACATTACCGGCATTGAACGTCTGGAACGGGTCCGTAAGGATTTCGTCGCCAATGTTTCGCACGAAATGCGTACGCCGCTCACCGCCATCCGGGGCTATGCGGAAACGCTGCTCAGCGGCGCCCTGACCGACGACAACAACAACCGTCGCTTCATCGAAATCATTCAGGCCCACGCCATTCGTCTCAACAACATCGCTTCCGATCTGCTGATTCTATCCGACCTCGAATCCGGTCGCCGCGACGTGGAGCCCGGCCCGATTTCGGTGGAAGAAGCAATCAACACGGCGGTTCTGACCGTGGAAGCCGAAGCAAGTGTACGAGGTGTCAATCTGGTGCGGGGGCCCGTCCAGGATGCCATCATCATCGGCCATGCACTGCGCCTGGAACAGGCACTGATCAACCTGCTGGACAACGCAGTAAAGTTCAACAAACCCGGCGGCGAATCTCGCATCGAATCCGGCTTCACGCCCGAAGGCCGCGTATTCATCACCGTTTCTGATACCGGTCGCGGTATCCCGTCTGACGACTTGCCCCGCATTTTCGAACGCTTTTACCGCGTGGACCGGGCTCGCTCGCGCGAAGTGGGCGGCACGGGTCTGGGCCTCTCCATCGTTCGTCACGTTGTTGATCGCATGGAGGGTACGATTAAGGTAGAAAGCCGCCTGGGCAAAGGCACCACGTTCACGATTTTATTCCCGGCTGTGCCCGATGCCCTTGCGGCCTGAAAACCCAACCTGACATGCAAAGACCGAAGGCGCCACGCAAACGCGCAACAAAAAGGAATGCGGCGGCGCGGACGAAATCAGAAGAACCCGTAACGGAGTCAGTAAGTCAGGTGGCTGCGACAAGCGCAACCAAAACCTCAGCTGAAGTTTCCCTCGACGACTGTTCGCTGTACATGAACCGCGAACTCAGCCTCCTCGAATTCCAGCAGCGTGTTCTCGAAGAAGCCCGCGACGGGCGTAACAAGATGCTGGAGCGGGTTAAATTCCTTTCCATTGTCACGTCAAACCTGGACGAATTCTGCATGGTCCGCGTGGCGGCCCTGAAACAGAAACTCGCTTCCGGCAGTCAGGACCGGTCCATCGACGGCAAGACCGTATCGGAGCAGTTGGCCGCTGTCCGCGAACGGCTGGACGAGCTGATGCTCGACATCTATGAGTGCTTCAAGAAGCAATTGCTGCCCGGCCTTGCGCGCCACGGGATTGAGATTATCGACTACGCAAATCTCGACAACCGCGAGCGGTCCGCGGTCGATCAGTACTACCTCGACACGGTCTATCCGGTGCTCACACCGCTGGCATTTGACCCGGGAAGGCCATTCCCGCATATTTCCAACCTGAGCCTGAACCTTGCCATTGTGTTGCGCGATTCCGGCGGAGAGAAGTTCATCCGCCTCAAGGTCCCCGAACAACTGCCGCAACTGGTCGTGGTGCCTCGCAAGACGCTGCTGAAGTCGACGCGACCGAAGTTGAAGCGAAAGACGGCACCTCAACCGCAGCGCTTCGTCTGGATTGAACAGGTGATCGCGGCCAATCTGGACTCTCTGTTCCCGGGCTATGAGATTGTGGAATCCCACCCGTTCCACGTCACCCGTGATGCAGAGGTTGCCATCAAGGAACTCGAAAGCGACGACCTGCTGGGGTCTGTCGAAGAAGCCGTCTGGCGACGCCGCTTCCTCAAGCCTGTCCGGCTCCAGACCGACGAATCCATCTCCGACGACATCCTCGAAATCCTGGTCGACAACCTGGAGGTGAGCCCTGACGATGTGTTTCGCGTGCATGGACCGCTCGACCTGACCCGCCTGCGCCAGTTGCCCTCACTGGAACGGCCCGAACTGCGCGACGAGCCGCTTGAGCCGTTTACGCCGCCCGAATTCAGCAAGAATGCTGACGAGGATATCTTCACCGTGATCCGCCGTGAAGACCGCCTGCTGCATCACCCGTTCCAGACCTTCATGCCGATTGTGGACCTTCTCAAGAAGGCCGCCAACGACCCCGATGTTCTGGCTATCAAGATGACCCTGTATCGGGTTGGCCGGAACTCTCCCATCGTCGATGCACTGCTGGAAGCTGTGGAGAACGGAAAACAGGTCGCCGTGATGCTGGAGCTGAAGGCCCGCTTCGACGAAGAGAGCAACATCGAATGGGCCCGCGCACTGGAACGCGAAGGCGTGCATGTGGTGTATGGGCTGGTCGGCCTGAAAGTTCACTGCAAAATCGCATTGATCGTGCGGCGCGAACACGAACATATCCGCCGCTATGTGCATCTGGGTACCGGCAACTACAATCCGACTACGGCCCGGCTTTATACCGATATCAGTCTGTTCACCGCCGATCCCGACATTGGCGCGGACGCAACCGATCTGTTTAATTACCTGACCGGCTATTCGCATAAGTCTGATTTTCGCCGCCTTCTTGTTGCGCCCGTAACCATGCGCAAGCGTATCGCGGAACTGATCCAGCGCGAAACGGCGCTGGGCGAGCGCGGCCACCTGATCCTGAAAATGAATGCCCTCGAAGACAAGGGTATGATCCGGCTTCTCTACCAGGCGTCCCGCGCCGGGGTGAAAGTGGATCTGATCGTCCGCGGGCTCTGCTGTCTTCGTCCGGGTATTCCCGGCGTGAGCGAAAACATCACGGTCCGCAGCATCGTCGGCCGGTTCCTGGAACACAGTCGCATTTTCTGGTTCGGCAATGGCGGCGCGGAAGAGATCTACGCCGGCAGCGCGGATATGATGCCGCGCAATCTGGACCGCAGGGTGGAGTTGCTTTTCCCGATTCTGAACCAGAAACTGCTCCGGCATCTGCGGGATGTAGTGCTGGAAAAATATCTCGCCGATAGCCGCAAAGTGCGCCTGGGCAAGCCGGACGGAACCTATGAATCGGTTCGCTCAGGCACCGTGGACAGCCAGGCCTGGTTCACCAGTCACCGGAACGCCCAGGCAGGCTGACGGTCCGGGCGAAGACACCGGTGGCAAGACCACCGATGTCACCTGCTCCGCATTGCCGCGCGGTGGTGCCGGTATCTGTTACCTCGCTACTCTACCGCGCGGAAACGGGGTTCCCGTCCGTTGCGCGGTGGCGAACATCAATGCCCTTCACCATAAAAATCACGTCTTCCGCAATATTCGTGGCGTGATCCGCGATCCGCTCGAGGCGTCGCGCGATAAGGATGTTGTCCAACGCGCGTTCGACAGTGATCGGATCCCGCTTCATCGTTTCGATCATCTGTTCTGTAATCGAATTCCGCAGTTTGTCCACCGCGTCATCCGAGGCAATCACCGTGCGGGCCAACCGCTCATCCCGTGCCACAAATGCGTCCAGGCTGGTCAGAACCATGCCTTCCACCAGATTTCCCATCTCAGTGAAACTCACGTCCATCGGCACCTCCGGCTGGCGCAACCCCGCCAGCGAACGCTCCACAATCGCCACGGCCATATCGCCCATCCGCTCCAGATCCGTGTTGATCTTGATGGCGCCGACCAGGAAACGCATATCGCCTGCAACCGGAGACTCCCGGACAATCAGGGTCGTGACCATCCCGTCGACCTGAATCTCACACTGGTTGATCCGGGCTTCGTCCCGCAGCACCTGATGAGCGTAATCCTCGTTCTTTTCCACCAACGACAGAACGCTGCGGTGGATTGACTGCGCCACCAGAGCGCCCATCTCCTGCAACACCTGGTTGAGCGACTTCAGTTCTTCTTCAAAGGGCCGCATAGGTTTCCTTAATGTACGTTGAAATGGTGAGGCAAGTGCTTCTAACCAAACCGGCCCGTGATGTAATCTTCCGTTTCTTTTTTTGACGGGTTCTTGAAGATGACATCCGTCTTGTCGTGTTCGATCAGTTTGCCGAGCAGGAAGAAGCCGGTAGTATCCGCTACACGCGCCGCCTGTTGCATGTTGTGCGTCACGATGACGATGGTGCACTGGTCTTTCAGCGCGACCAGAAGGTCTTCAATCTTCGCTGTTGCGATGGGATCGAGCGACGAGCAGGGTTCGTCGAGCAACAGTACTTCCGGGTTCACTGCCAGGGCGCGGGCGATGCAGAGACGCTGTTGCTGGCCACCGGAGAGGGCATAGGCGGATTCGTGCAGCTTGTCCTTCGCTTCTTCCCAAAGTGCGGCCCGCCGCAGGCTCTTTTCCACAATCTCTGCTGCGGTAATGCCGTTCTTCAGCATGCCGTTGATTTTCGGTCCGTAGATGATGTTCTCAAAAATCGACTTCGGGAACGGGTTCGGGCGCTGGAACACCATGCCGACGCGGCGGCGAATTTCCGTGACGTCACGGTCGAGGATATTCTCGCCATCGAGCGTAATCTCGCCCTCCAGACGCGTATCCCGCATCGTCTCATTGATGCGATTCAGATTGCGCAGGAATGTCGATTTTCCGCAGCCGGAAGGCCCAATCATCGCTGTCACTTTGTGGGTGGCAATGTCGAGGGTGATGCCGTGCAGCGCCTGGAAGTTGCCGTAGTAAAAACTGACATCCTTCGCACGCATTTTCACGGCGCCTGATTGCGCCAGGGGGGCCTGGCTCAAGGGGTTACCAATGGCTGGCTGATTCATAGGGATAGAGTTCAATCGGGATGTTTCGGAAATTTGCTGTGTGTTGGACGACATCTCGGGTACCCTTTGTGGCGTTGCGCTCATCGGTTTAACCCTCACTTGGGGAGCGAAACGCCCCTTGAAACGATCATTCGCGCTGCGATATTAGCTATCAGAACCAGGCCAAGCAGTACAAGGCCCGCCGCCCAGGCCTGCCGGTGCCAGTCGTCGTACGGGGCAGTGGCGTGCGTAAAGATCATCACCGGCAATGATGCAGTGGGCTGGTTGAGCCCCGAACTCCAGAACTGATTGCCGAGTGCGGTGAAGAGCAGAGGCGCGGTTTCACCGGAAATTCTGGCCACACCAAGAATCATGGAGGTCATGATTCCCTTGCGCGCCGCCGGTACGATCACAGTAGCGATGGTGACCCACATGGGCGCTCCCAGAGCCAAAGCCCCTTCCCGCATGGTGCGGGGCACTTCCAGCAGAAACTGCTCGGTGCCGCGTGCGGTGATTGGAATCAGCATCAGGCTGAGCGCAAATCCGCCTGCCAGAGCCGAGAACTGGTGCATCGGCCGAACCACCACCGTCCAGGCAAAAATTCCGATTACAATGGAGGGTACGCCGTTCAGCAGATCCGCCGTGTAGCGGATCAGAAAGCCGAAATTCTTCGGACTGAACTCCGCCAGATAAACACCCGCGAAGAACCCGACCGGCAAGCCCATCAGTGAGGCCAGGACAATCACCGTCGCGCTTCCAACGATGGCGTTCGCCATGCCGCCACCCTCCTGTCCGGGCGCGAGCGGAAGCTTGGTGAAGAAATTCAGATCAACCGACTTTCCGCCGTTGTATGCCAGGTAGGCGAGAATCAGAAACAACGTGGAGACAGTCAGAAAGGCGCAGACGCCGGTCAGGGTCAGCATTACATTGTTGACGGCGTTCCGCCTCTTATTTCGGCTGGACATCTGTACAGGCATAGTCTAGGCCTTGGCCGAACCTTTCTTCGTGGTGAGAACAATCATCAGTTGGGCAAGGCCGTTGATCAGCATGGTCAGGGCGAAGAGCACAAGGGCAAGTTCGACCAGCGCCGAAGGATACATCTTGCCGGAAGCCTCAGTAAATTCATTCGCAATGACCGCGGCAATGGTATAGCCAGGGGAGAGTAGCGACGCGTGAATGGCGGGGTCGTTTCCGATCACCATGGTAACCGCCATGGTCTCACCGAGCGCGCGCGCCAGTCCCAGAAAAACCGAACCCAAAATACCGAGCCTGGCGAACGGCAACACGATCTGCCAGGTGGATTCCCATTGCGTGGCTCCCAGTGCCAGTGCGGCTTCACGCTGCTCCCGGGGCACCGCCATCAGCGCTTCGCGGGAGACCGAGATGATGAACGGAAAAGTCATTACCGCCAGAATGATTCCGGCGGTCAGGTAGCCCACACCAAATATGGGGCCACTAAAGAGGGGAGTGAAGCCCAGATACTTTTGGAGCGCCGGCTGGATGTAATCCCGCATGGCAGGCACCAGGGTGAAGATGGCCAGCAGGCCAAAGATCACGCTGGGAACAGCCGCCAGAAGTTCCACCAGGAAAGTCAGTATGTTCGAAACCCTGGGAAGCGCCAATTCAGAGAGATAGATGGCCGCGCCCACCCCCAGTGGAACGGAGATGAGCAGCGCCAGCGCGGACGTAACCACCGTCCCGTAGATGAAAGGCAGTGCCCCGTATTCATCAGTCACCGGATTCCAAAGTTTAGAAGTTAAAAAACCGAATCCAAACTTTTCTTTGGCGGGGGAACTGCTCACCCAAAGCTGAATCACGATCATTGCCGTGACAATCAGGATCAGCACGGCGAACAGAAACGTAAAAGCCCTGGCGAGCGCATCGCCGTCGATCAGGCGTTTCGCGTAGGGCTTTGTTGGTTGCATTACAACGGCGGGGGTGGCCATGGCTTTTACGTTTCGTATGGAGCGCTTTGCCTACCTGATTTCCGCGATCTGCTTCAGTTCAAGAGCAATCACGTTTTTCGGCAGCTGCGCATAGCTAAGCGCCTGAGCATCTTTCTGGCCATCGGTCAGCATCCACTTCAGAAATTCCGTAATCGCCTTCTTCTTGCCCGCATCCGGAATCTGGCTCGGGATCAGCAACCACGTGTAGGTGGAGATCGGATAGGATGTTGCGCCGGGCGCGTTCACGACCGAACCGCGGAAGTCCTTCTCCAGACCCTTCGAGGCAGCCGCCGCGGCAGTCACTGTAGCGAAGCTCGCCGTCACAAACTGACCCGCCGAATTCTTTACGTCAGCGAACTTCATCTTGTTCTGCACGGCGAAAAGCAGTTCCACGTAGCCGATGGAGAAAGGCTGTTGCTTGATGGTGCCCGCGATACCGTCGTTTCCCTTGGCACCTAAGCCCATACCCGCCGGCCACTGCACTGCCGTATTCGCGCCAACTTTCTTCTTCCAGCCGGCGCTCACCTGCGAGAGGTAGTCGGTGAAAACGAATGAGGTGCCGCTGCCATCCGTGCGATGCACCACCACGATGTCGTGGTCCGGCAAGGCAGCCTTCGGGTTATCCGCCTTCAGCTTCGCATCGTTCCACTTCCTGATATCGCCCAGGTAGATTCCCGCGATGGTGTCGCCGGAGAGCTTCAGGCCGGTTTCCACGCCTGGAATGTTGTAGACCAGCACAACGCCGCCGAGGACGGTCGGGAAGTGCAGAGGCTTCACCTTCACGGCGGCGATTTCCGCGTCGCTCATCGGCTTGTCGGAAGCGCCGAAGTCCACAGTCCCTTCGGTCAGCTGCTTGATACCGCCGCCCGAACCGATCGCCTGATAGTTGATCTGAATGGCCGGGTGGGCCGTCTTGTAGTCACCGAACCACTTCTGGTAAATCGGTGCCGGGAAGGTTGCCCCTGCGGCATTGATTGACTGTGCAACAGCCGTACCCGCGACCAGCGCGGAAAGTGAAACAACAGATGCCAGGACGATATTTTTCATAAGTTTTCCTCTTTTTTCGACGAGGACGGCAGCTTTCAGTTTGCCATCCAAATGTTTCAATCGCGTTACAAATTGGTTAGGTCCTGGGGACAGCGCTTAGAACGTGAACGCCAGGTGTCCCAGATACCGGTACGTCGTGTTGGCGCCCTTTTGCAGCGGAACGAAGAAGCCAGGTTTGTTGGCGGCAATCGGATCCTGGATGAACAGGATGTTCTGCCACTGCAGAAAGCGCGTAATACCGAGATCGAACCGAACCGAATTCACCCGGGTGTTGACGCCCGAACCCGTCCCCAGATCGTCGTCAGTGAACTGCGAGATCATGGAATTCGCCTGCTTCCAGGAGTACTGGTAGAGGAAGCGCATGTCGCCATATTTGCGGATCTGGCCGAAGTTTACGCTGGCCATGAAGGCCTTGTTGTCCGAATCGGTGCCGGCGTTACCCAAAGCCTGGAAGTCGAACCAGAAAGGCATGGAACGGCCGCCCCACTTCATGTCCGCGTAGTCGGCCCGAAAGCCGCCTTTGATCAACTGCCATTCCCTGGCCGTGTAAATAGCACCGCCCGCCGTGGTGACGGCGTTTCCGGTCTGACCGACGGCTCCTGAGAGGCTGATGCCGATGGCGTTGCTTTCAAGAACCGGGAAACCCGCGGCCGTGGAGGCCAACTGAATCTGGTCAGCGTTGCGATAGAGCGCGAAGTCACTATAGATCTGGTTGGTCCACCTGCCGGTCTTCGCCTTCAGGATCGCCCCCGGGTGAAAGAGAGTCGCGTCGCGTACCTTTTGGCCCACGCTGTACCCAATGTTCAGGTAAGGAGAACCAGCCGGAACGATCGGAGTGTTCGGGTTGCTCAGGATATACTCGCCCACACGAAATTCGAGGCTGGCGGCCTTCGACAGCGTGTGTGTGTAGCGGGCGTCGAAGCCGGTGAACCGAACGTCGTCATCCCACATGAACCGCTGGCTATCCGCAAAAACCTCTTCCATGCGGCCACCACGAATGCTGAAGCCGCCTTTGGCGTACTTCACCCACGCTTCGGCGAGGCTGAATGGAGCCTTGATGCCGAACCCGGCCGCATCCTGATCGTTGGTGGTTTCGTTTGTATAAGGCGCGGTGGAAAGCTGCGCGTGCACGCTCAGCCCGGGCACGAAGTCTTTGTCCACATTCAGGCGCAGGCGATACCGGAGTCGCGAGTTCTGGAGTGGACCCGCCACGTTGTTGCCCGTGCGGAGCTGTTCATCCAGACGGAAGCGGAAGTCTCCGCTGAGCCGGATGCCGCCCAGATTCTTATTCAGCGCGTCCATTCCCTTCTGGAGGGCGTCAATCTTCGCGCTGTCGGCCACCATGTTGGCGGGCTTTTCCTGGGCGGCCGGTATGGCCAGGGCCGGCAACGGAGCCAAGGGGATCATCGGGGCAAGACTCGCAACCGTCCCGAGGCTGCCCGGCCGCTGCGGCTGAGTGCTCGTGGCAAGCACCTTTTCAAGGAGTTCCTGCTGTTTCGCGAGGGTCTGTTGCAGCACTTCCAACTGCTTCTGCTGCGCCAGCAGCGCGGCCCTTAACACGGCGATCTCTTCAGTCCGGAACGGTGGCGGAGTAACGGGCGCCTCATCTGCCGCGAAAAGAATTCCTGAGAAACTCAGTACAGAAACCAGGAACAGGGACACACGAAGTCCGTTTGACTTCAGAGCGAGCATGGAGACTCTCCAAAATTATGAAAATCCGCGACCGGGCGTTTCCGTACAAACGGAACCGTGCTGTGCGACTTTCAGTTTAGATGGAAAGATCAATTTCAAATATTGCGACTGAGTGAAGAAATGGTTACAAGTAGCAGCACACTACTTCTTTGCTGACACCAAAGCCGCACCATCGCGCAGTTCATCCGTCCCGCGCCGCACCACTCTGTCGCCTGCTTTTATTTCCCCTGAGACTTCCAGCAGATCGCCATCCGCAGCCCCTTTGCGCACATTCACCCAAACCGCTTTTCCCTCGTTTTCGCGGATCACAAACGTGCGCTCATTCGTCGTTACCACGCTCGTTTTCGGGACGTAAAGCGCAGGAAGCCTTTGCCGGACGGGCCATCTGACGGTTGGATACATGCCTGGAGCCAATGAATCATCCCGGTTTACGACGTCCAGTTCTACCGGCATGGTCCGGGTTTTTTCATCCAGCGTGTGAGCCAGGCGCGCCACCGTACCGGAATACGTCCGTTCCGGATGAGCCGGAACCTGAAAGCTGACAGATGCCCCCTTCACAATCCCACCCACGGCGGATTCCGGCACCGGCACCACCAGACGCAAATGCGAAACCTGTTCAATCACCAGCAATGCCGGGTTCGTCGGCGGACCCGCCAGAGCTCCCGGATGCAGCAGGCGTTCCGTCACCATGCCATCAAACGGCGCCGTAATCTTCAGGTACGCCTGCAGTTCTTTCTCCGTCTCCACAATTGCCTGCGCAGTTTTCCGTGACTGCTCACGAGACGCCACCAGCGCCTTTCCTGCCTCCACCAGCTTTTCCGCCTGAATTACTTCGTTGCCCGCGATCACTCCCGGCGTCTCCGCAGCTTTTTTCAGGTGCTCCAGCGCGCTCTGGGCTCCGGCCAGTTGCGCAGCGGCCTGCGCGCGGTCCGCCTCAGCGGTATCCACGCGAGACAATGCTTCCGCCATTCGCGATTTGATTTCCGGCGCGCTGATTTCCGCCAGAAGCTGGCCCTGTTTGACGAAGGTGCCGCGATCCACCAAAATCCGTTCCACGTAACCGCCCACGCGCGCATGCACGGCAACCCTCAGGAAGGGCTGCAGTTCACCGGGAAGTTCGAGTGTCCGAGAGACGGGCTTCGACACCACGGCGACCATCTCTGTCTGCGCCGAGGCAGACGCCGCGACCAGCACGAGTAGAACCAACAAAATCTTACTTCGCATCGTAATACCGGCTTTCCGGATCGAGAGGATTCAGCGAGGGCGACCCGCCGTGCGCCTGACCCTGCAAAATCGCATAAATCGAAGGCAGAATCGTCAGCGTGGCGAATGTGGAGACCAGCAGCCCGCCAATCACTGCGCGACCCAGCGGCGCCGCCTGCGCGCCGCCTTCGCCCCAACCAAGCGCCAACGGAACCATGCCCGCGATCATGGCCGCCGCCGTCATCAGCACCGCGCGCAACCGCCCGCCCGCACCCGCCACCACAGCGTCGAAAACAGTACTGCCACCGCGCCGGGCGTGCTCTGCGAAAGTCACCAACAGAATCGAATTTGCCACCGCGATGCCAATCGCCATAATCGCCCCCATGAAACTCTGAATGTTCAGCGTGGTCCCGGTTGCAAGCAGCATCAGGACTACCCCGCAAAGCACGGCCGGAATCGTCAGCACAATCGACAGCGCCAGGCGCAGCGACTGGAAGTTCGCGGCCAGCAGCAGGAAGATGGCCAGCACAGCCAGCAGCACGCCCGTCCGCAGACCCGCGATGGTTTGCTCCAGCGACGGGGCTTCTCCGCGCATTTTCACCGTGATCCCCTTGGGCGGTACGCCCGCCTTTGCCACTGCCGCATTCACCAGCACCGCCGCCTCGCCCAGCGTGATGCCGTGAAGGTTCGCCGTCAGGCTGACAATGTGCTGACCGTTGTAGCGCTCAATCAGCCCCGGCATCACGCCGTTCTTCAGTGTTGCCACGTCGGCCAGTTGGGTCCCGCCCAGCACCGGAATATTCCCCAGTTGTTCCGCGCCCTGCATCCGGTTCCTCGGCAACTCCACCTGAATCTGGAACGCGTTCCCGGAATTGGGGTCCCGCCAGTAATTCGGATCTGTAAAACGCGATGACGACGTTGCCGGTGTCACCGACTTCACCACGTCCGCCATCGTCAGCCCGAACTGTCCGGCGCGTTCGCGATCAATGTTGATATCGAGCGTGGGGTAATTCAGTTCCTGCCCGTATTGCAGATCCCGCAGGAAACTGAGCCTGGCGAGTTGTTCCCGAATCTTTGCCGCAAACGCGGCGTCCTCCGCGATGCCGGCACCCTCCACCGCCACTTCCACCGGCGTAGGCGAACCGAAACTCATCACCTGGCTGACAATGTCGCCGGCCTCGAATGACACCGTTACCCCCGGCAGTTCTTTCTTCAGCGCAGCCCGCCAGCGCTCACGCAGATCCTCGCCGCGCGGAGCGTCCCGCTTGAGCGAAACCTGAATGATCGCTTCCTGAGGGCCGGTCGTGAACAAATGAATCAGGTTCACCGGATAGCTGGGTGGCTGAATCCCCACGAAATCGCTGGTGATGGCCACGTTCTGTACGCCCGCGGTCTGGCGGATCACTTCCAGAGCACGCAGCACAATCCGCTCCGTTTCTTCGACACGGGTTCCCGAAGCCGCCCGCAATCGCATGCGATACAGAGTGCCGTGGGCATCCGGGAAAATCTCCGTCCCCAGGCGCGGAGCCAGCACGTACAGCGCTCCGCAACTTACACCGACATAAACCAGCACCAATGGCCACCGCAGCGCCATCACGCCGCGCAGATACTTCTCATACAGACCGCGCAGCCACCCGAGCTCCTGTTCTTTTTGCCGCTCTTTCATCAGCCACACGGAGAACACCGGCACCAGCGTACTGGATAAAACATACGAAGCGATCATGGCGAACCCGACGGCGAGCGACAACGGCACAAACAACTGCCGCCCCACGCCCACCATGAAGAAGGAAGGGACGAAAACGGCCAGCACGCACAGCATCGAAAGCAGTCGCGCGACGGCCGTCCGGCGGCAGGCATCCAGCACGGCGCGTGCACGGGAAACACCCGGCAGCATTCCGGAATGGATGTTCTCGATCTCGACCGTCGCCTCATCCACCAGCACGCCCACCGCCAGCGCCAAACCACCCAGCGTCATGATATTGAGGGTCTGCCCTGCACCCCACAACATCACCACCGCCGAAAGCAGCGCAAATGGAATATTCGCCACTACGATCAGCGCGCTTCGCCAGTCCCGCAGGAAGATCAGCACCATCAGGCCAGTGAGCACCGCACCAAGCAGGCCTTCTGTGACCAGGCCCTTCAACGAATTCGTGACGAACGGCGACTGGTCGAATTCCAGCCGTACGTCCACGTCATCCGGAATGGCTTTTTTGAAATCCGGAATCGCCGCCTTGACCCGGTTAATGACGTCGACCGTCGAAGCATCCGCGCGTTTGGTCACAGGGATATAAACCGTCCGCTTCCCATCCACATGCGCGTACGCGGTCACAATATCAGTGCCGTTATCAATCGACGCGATGTCCCGCAAATAAACCGTGGCTCCCGATTTTGGCCGGATTGGCGTGGCGAGAAGCTCCGCCAGATTTCCGCCAAGTGCCGAGTTGGTGCGGGCAATCCGGTTCGTCGTCCCGCTGAAGGCGTTGCCGGAAGGCGCAACCAGGGTGGCCTTGTTCACTGCTGCGATTGCCTCTTCCGGGGATACCTGATACTCATGCAGTTTGCCCGGGTCAAGGGTGATCACGATAGTTCGCTGATTCCCGCCAAACGGCGGCGGCGCGGAAACCCCTGGCAGCGTGGCGAACAAAGGCCGCACCCGGTTGATGGCAATATCCTGCAATTCCCCTGCGGTCTTCGTGGCGCTGTTGAAAACCAGCAGGCCCACGGCCACGTTGCCCGCGTCAAAACGCGTAATGAAAGGCGGCACCGTGCCCGGCGGCATGAACGCCCGCGCGCGGTTCACATAGCCGACCGTTTCCCCCATCGCCGAGGCCATGTCCGTCCCCGGATGGAACACCAGTTTCATCAGCGCCGCGCCCTGAATGCTCTTGCTTTCCACGTGGTCAAGGCCGGTGATGTAGAGGAAGTGATACTCGTAGTAATACGTGAGGTAGCCTTCCATCTGCGCCGGGTCCATGCCTCCGAACGGCTGCGCCACATAGATGGCCGGGTCGCCCACCTGCGGGAAGATATCCACCGCCATGCGCTGCACAGCCAGCCACGCGCACAGTGCCATTGCGATCAGTGCCACCACCACCGTCACAGGTCGATTCAGGGCCGCCAGAACAAGCCGCATGGCTATTGACTCGCCTCACTGAGAAACGGCTGCAGGTCTCCCGCCGCGGTTGCCACGCTGAGCAACCCGCGCCACACGGACAATCTTGACAGCGCCTCATCAATCTCGGCCTGAGTCAGCAAACGCTGCGTCTCCGCCACGTCGGCAAGGGTTCCAAAGCCAGCCTGATATCGTGCGGAAGACTGCCGGGATGCAGTCCTTGCCGCGGCAACCTGCACCGGAACGCTGGCCGCAACACGCCGCGCGCCCTCCAGTGTCGCGACCGCCGCGTTCCATTGTGCCTTCAGATCCACCGCGATCTGGCGCGCCCGCGCTTCCTGCGCTTTTATTGCGGAGGCCTGTGCCGATTCGCGTGCCTGAATGGCGGGCTTATCCATTACCGGAAAGCTCACGGTCAAACCGAGTGCATAATTTTGAACAGTCGGAGCCAATCCGTTCGCGCCCCAGAGGATAATGCCTTTGGTTTCCGCGCCGGTTCCCCTCGCCGAGACCGAACCCTGCAGATAGAACCGCGGGAAGTAAGATCGCTCCAGTATTCGCAGTTGGGCCCGGGCCTGCTCCAGCACCGCGTTCTGTTCGAGTGATGCCGGGTTCGCCGATGCGTTCAGTGCGGCCGGTTTCTGATCGGGCGGCATCTGAAAAAGCGAACCCATTTTGAGAAAGATGCGATCCGGCTCCATGCCGGTAAATCTCGCCACGGCAGTTCGGGCCACCGCAACGGCCTGCTGTGCCTGAAACCACTGCGTGCGGGCCGCCGCCACTTCCGCCTCCGCACGGGATGAATCCGCGCCTGGCCGAAGTTCCGCACCCACCAGGGCAGTGGTGGTTCGCAACACAACCTCTGCCCGATCTACCCCGGCCTGTGCCGCGCGAACCATTTCCTGCGCGGCGACCAGAGTCAGAAACGCGTCCGCTGCCGCAGTGGCCACTTCGAATTCGGTGCGTTTGAGGGCCGCCGCAGCCTGCGACCGCGAAGCACCTGCCGCATCCACGCCCGCTTGCCGCGCGCCAAAATCGAAGGGCTCCCAGGTGACCAGCGCGCCCAGCGCACTGCCCCACGCCGAGCCAAAATTATTTGACCCGATCACAGGCCCCGAGAGCGACGGAATTACCGACTGTGGCAGCAGTGCCCCGAACACATTGTTGCGGGAAGCCCTGTTCACCTGGGCCAGCGTGTCAATTCGTGGCAGATACGCCGTGCGTGCCAGGGCAATTCCCGCGGAGGCCGCATTCATCTGTTCCTGCGAAACCTGAATGGATGGGTAGTTCCGAAGCGCCGCTTCAACCGCGGCCTTCACGGTCAAATCCTGCGCCTGCGCCGGAAGGCCGAGCAGCGCGACCGTCAGCCAGCTGCTCCACGCCAGCTTACTGCTCCAGATGATGATGCCGGACATCAATGCCCTTGACCAGGAACAAAACGTCTTCCGCGATGTTGGTCGCGTGGTCGGCAACCCGTTCCAGATTATGTGCAACAAAGATCAGATCGAATGAGGTCGCGACATCCGCCTGCCCTTTCTCCAGCAGGTCCAGCATTTCCCGATAGATGGAATCCTTCAGCTCATCCACTTCGTCGTCGCTCTCCAGCACGCTTTGAGCCAGCGCGGAATCGCGCTGTACAAACGCATCCAGACTCTTGCGAACCATCAGTTCCACAATCCGCGACATGTGCGGGATGTCGACCAGATGTCGGATCGGTGGCCGGCTGAGCAGAGAAATTGACCGCTGCGCGAGATTCACCGCCAGGTCGCCCATCCGTTCCAGATCACTGTTGATTTTGATCGCCGCCGTCAGAAACCGCAAGTCTTTCGCAACCGGCTGGTGCAGTGCCAGCAACCTTGTAGCGCACTCGTCGATATCAAGATCGAGCTTGTTGATCCGGTTCTCATTCTCCCAGGTGCCCCGCAACAGCTTTTCATCGCGTTCCACCAGTGCCCGGATGATGTTGTGGACAGAAGTCTCCACCAGACCACCCATTTCGAGGATCTTATTCTGCAGGTCGTCAAGTTCTTGGACAAAAGGGCGAATCATGTTGTCGCGGGTTATTTCAAAGTAACAGTACCCAGATGAAAATGGCCTGCCCTCCGTGAAGAAGGCAGGCCGCGCGTGGTCTTTCTATCGGATGGAAAGCGTTCGTTAGAACGCGAGGCGCAGAGAAAGCTGGATCTGCCGACCGGTGCCGATACCGATCTGGTTCGAAACCGTAGACGTTGTCACGCCGAAGTTCCCGCCTGCGGTCGCAGTGGAGAACGGCGTGCCAGGCTGCACACCAGCCTGCGTGGCCGGGACCAGACCATTAGCGAAGGTACCGCCGTTTTGCAGGCCCGAAGCCAGCCGAAGGTTGGCCGGATTGGAGAAGTTGGCACGGTTAAAGATGTTGTAGAACTCCGAACGGAATTCCAGTTTCACCTTTTCGGTGAGCGCGAAATGCTTGCTGAGCGTCAGGTCGAACTGCTGCAGCCGGGGGCCCGCCAGCGAGTTGCGGCTGGAGTTGCCGAACTTGCCGGGAGCGGGAATCGAGAAGGCCGCCGGGTTGATCAGGCTGCGGTCGTTGCTCAGGTACGGATTCACACCCGCCACCACATCCGGCCGGCGAATGTTGCGCGAGTTGCCGCCGCCGAGGGTGTTGACAACCGGAACGGTGTAAACGGTGCCGTCGGTGCCGAGCACCGGCGTTGCGTATTCCCTGCCGTCACGTTTGTCGACATAGCTCAGGTCAGGCCGGGTGATCAGAACGTCCATCGGAACGCCTGTGCGGGCGTTGATGATGCCGCCGATCTGCCAGCCGCCGAGGATGTAGTCGGCCGGTTTCGACAGGTTGCCCATGTACTTTTTGCCCTTACCGAAAGGCATTTCGTACAGAGTCGTCATGTTGAAGCTCTGGCGAATATCGAAGTTGTTGCTGCCATTGTCCGCGCGGAAGTTGAAGGGATTTCCTGCGGTGTTTGCTTCGTTCGATCCGCCGGTGTTGCCGATGTCGTGCGACCAGCTATAGGTGCCGGCGAGCGACAGACCGGTATTGAAGCGGCGATTCAGCGTTGTCTGCAGCGAGTCGTAGTGGGAGGTGCCGCCGCTGGTCTTGTAGTCGATTTCAGCGAACCGTGCTCCGAACTCGCGAACTGCCGTGCCTGCGCCCGTGGTCGGATTCATGGTCACGCCGATGATTTTGTTGGTGATGCTGCGCAGAAAGAGGTTGCGTCCCTGGCTGCCGACATAGGCGACAGTCAAAACCGCGCCGCCCTTCAGTTCCTGCTGGATGGACGCCGTGTAGGAGAGGACTTTTTCCGGAATCTTGTAGCCAGGAGCGTAAGCGCGGGGCTGGTAGCCGAGCGTCGGGCTGTTGATGTTGTAGTTCGCATATACAGCCGGGATATCCAGCGGATACTTGTTCAGAGCACCCGAAGTGATGGTCGTGCTGATGCGGTCGTTCGCTTCCGGCTGCAGCTGATCTTCGGTCTGTCCCGGTCCGTAGTAGTAACCGCCGCCAATCCGGAATACGGTCTTGTTGGCAAGCGCCCGGGGAGCCCAGGAGAGGCCAAGGCGCGGCCCGAAATTCAGTTTCGAACTGCCATACCAGTCACCCTTGTAGCCGGCGATAATGTCGCCCTTGTTGATGTCGAAAAAAACGTTCTTGTTGCGATTTTCACGCAGCGGCGAATAGTATTCGTAACGCAGGCCATAGGACAGGGTCAGCGTCGGAGTCAGCTTCCATTCGTCCTGCGCATAGAACACATAGTAGGCCTGCTTGAGGAAAGCATTGCCGGAGAGGCCGGTGAACGGGCTCTTGTCACTCAGGGTGCCGAGGAAGGCCACCGAACTGGGAGCGTTGTTGAGGAACGAGGCGACGTTCGCGAACGAGTAAGTGGTACCGCCCTGCTGATCGTTGTAAAGCCGCACGGGCCGGACTTCCACTCCGAATTTCATGTTGTGCGAGCCCTTCACCCAGGACAGGCTGTCGATGAACGAGAGGCTGTAGTTGGTGTAGGGAGCGCCGCGACCATTGAAGTTGCTGGAAAGGCGGATCAGGCCGGTCGGCACGGCGATGCCGGCGTTACCGCTCTGCCCGGCAATTCCGGCCAGCGCCACGCTGCCGCTGAGATTGAGTGTGACGCCATTCAGGTCCGCATTCGGGCTGGGGCCGGGGACGCCGCTGACGCGCTGTTTCACGCCGTTGTAGCCGAACTTCGCTTCATTCAGAAGTGACGGGCTGAGCACCTGCGTCGCGTTGAGAACGCCGTTCTGCGGGGTCACGTTCTGCAGGTACTTGCTGAGCGTGGAGTTCTGCGTCTGCGAAGAGACGCCTTCGTCACGGAAGTAGCGGGCATAGAAGCGGTACTTATCGCTCTTGTTGTAGTCGATGCGGATACCGCCGGAATTCTCGTCTACAAAGCCGGGTCCGTTGACTGTCACGATGTTCAGCAGGGGGTCGCTCGAAGCGATGCCGCCGCTCGGAAACGCCGCGAGAAGCGGCTGAATTGCGGCCACTGCCTGCGAGCGTGCCAGCGGGCTGAGGGTGGTTTCGACGAAGGGCGTAACCGTGCGCTGCCGAAGCCCTTCATAGCTGCCAAACACGAACAATTTGTCTTTCTTCACCGCGCCGCCGAACGAACCGCCAAACTGGTTGAGGCGCAGCTTGTCCTTGCGCGCACCCGAGAAGAAATTGCGGGCATCCATCGCATCATTGCGGATGTATTCAAACGCGGAGCCATGCATCGTATTGGTGCCGGACTTCGTCACGAAGCTGACCTGCCCACCCGTGCCCGTGCCGTATTCCGCAGGGAAGTTGTTCGAATCCACGCGGAATTCCTGCACGTTCTCCAGACTCTGCTGCAGGCGGAAATTCGAGGTGGTTTCGCCGTTCAGATTGCCTGGGGAGGCGTCCACAATCGAGCCGCCTTCGACGCCATCGTAACGGATCGCGTTCTGCTGGTTCGAACGACCGCTGAAGCGGATGTTGTCGAAAGTGCCGCTGCCGCTGTTCACGGCGCCGGGCGCCATGAGATACAGCTGCGATACCTGGCGTCCGTTCAGGGGCAGTTGCGCAACTTCGCGCTCGCTGATGTTGACGCCGACGCGGGCGCTGCTGGTGTCAATGTGGGCAAGTGTTTCATCCACCGTCACCGAAGAGGCCACCGCGCCAACCTGGAGCGTGATGTTCTGGTTCACTTCCTGGCCGACGCCCAGCCTCAAACCGTTCAGAGAAGCGTCGGCGAAACCGGCGTGAGTTGCCTTCACAGAGAAGACAGAAGGATCGAGCTGCGGGACCACGTAGAAACCTTCGGCGTTCGAGGTCGCGGTCCGGGCCTGCCCGGTTTTTTCATTGGTGATGGTGATGCTGACGCCCTCGATATGGGCACCGGAAGAGTCTGATACTGTCCCGACCAGTCGGCTGGCCGATGTCTGAGCGAACCCAGTGGACAGACCTGCCATTAAAAGCAGGGTAAGAGCTATAGTTTTTTGCATACGGAACTTTCAGCTTAGGTTCCGTAAGTTACAAACGAATTACTGTCGGGTTAAGGTCTACGCAATCAACTGCCGGGCAACTTCTCCGTGCACATCGGTCAAACGGAAGGGCCTGCCCTGGAATTTATAGGTCAGCTTTGTGTGGTCGAAGCCCAGTAAATGCAGCATAGTGGCGTGTAAATCGTGCACGTGGACGCGGTCTTTCACCACATTGAAACCAAGCTCGTCGCTCTCACCGACCGTGGCACCGCGCTTCACGCCGCCGCCGGCCATCCACATGGTGAAAGCATTCGGATGATGGTCACGTCCGTCGTCGCCGCCCTGCATCATGGGAGTTCGTCCGAATTCCCCGCCCCACACGATGAGCGTGTCGTCCAGCATGCCGCGTTGTTTCAAATCCTTAACAAGTGCCGCGCAGGCCTGGTCCGTGTCTTTGGCATTGATCTTGATGTCTTTGACGAGCGAGCCGTGCTGATCCCAGGCTTCGTGATAGAGCTGCACGAAGCGGACGCCGCGCTCGACCAGGCGACGAGCCAACAGACAATTGTTGGCGAATGACGGCTTGCCCGGCTCTGCCCCGTACATGTCCAGAGTGGCCTTCGATTCTTTCGAAAGATCCATCAGTTCCGGCGCGCTCGATTGCATCCGGAACGCCATTTCGAAGGAGTTGATGCGGGTGGAGATTTCAGGGTCACCTGTCTTGCCGAGGTGCATTTCGTTCAGGCGGCTAATGGAGTCGAGCGAGTCGCGCTGCAGTTCGGCGTCAACGCCTTCGGGATTCGAAAGGTACAGGACCGGATCGCCTGCGGAGCGAAACTGGACGCCCTGGTGAACAGTGGGGAGGAAACCGCTGCCCCAGAGAGAATTGCCGCCGCTTGGTCCTTTCTTGCCGGAACTGAACACCACGAAAGCGGGCAGATTCTTCGATTCACTGCCCAGGCCATACGTAACCCAGGCGCCCATGCTGGGCCGCCCGAACTGCATGGTGCCGGTATTCATCAGCAACTGGCCGGGGGCGTGATTGAAAGCATCGGTGACCATCGATTTCACGATGGTGATGTCATCCACCACGGAGGCGAGGTGCGGCAGCAGATCCGTCAACTCCGCGCCGGACTGACCATACTTCTTAAATTCAAATTTCGGGCCGAGGAGCTTCGAATTCGGATTGATGAACGCCGAGCGGTAGCCCTTCAGCAGGTCCGCCGGGGGCAGCGTGCCGTTGAACTTCTTGAGCATCGGTTTGTTGTCGAAGAGTTCGAGATGGCTGGGCGCGCCCGCCATGAAAAGGAAGATGACGTTCTTCGCTTTAGCCGGGAACTGGGGAGCCTTCGGAGCAAGGGGGTCCACCGGCGCGGCCTGCAGCAGGCTCTCCAGCGCCACAGCGCCTAAGCCAACTCCGCACTGATCGAGAAACCAACGTCGCGAAATATTGTTCATGGCCTATTCCTTGGTAATCGTTTCGTCCAGATTCAGCAGCACGCGGGAGACTGCGGTCCACGCTGCCGCCTGCGCGGAATCCACTCCCGCAAACTGCCTCGGGTCGTGCTTGCCGTCCGCGAATTTACCCTGCTCTTTGGCCAGCAGCTGCAGCAGTTCCGCCGCTTCCTCAGGGGAGGGAGCCCGGCCCACCACACGGCGCATGGCGTAGGTTAAGCGGGTTGTGTCAGTGGCCCCGCCGTTCTTCAGAATTCTCCCTGCCAGAGCCCGCGCCGACTCGATAAATAAAGGCTCGTTGAGAGTGGTCAAAGCCTGAAGTGGAGTGTTCGACCGGGAACGCCGTACGCAGGAACTGTCCCCGGTGGGGGAATCGAAAGTCTGCAGCATCGGGTATGGCACACTGCGGAACCGAAACGTATAAATGGCGCGCCGGTATTTATCGACGTCGGTCGATTCGTTCCAGACCTTCGGGCCATAACTGGTTGGCGGCAGGAACAGAAACGCCGGGGCCGGCGGAAACACGCTGGGGCCACCCACTTTGTCGCTCAGCAGACCGCTGGCGGAAAGTGCGATGTCACGCACAATTTCGCCATCCACGCGGAACCGCGGCCCGCGCGCCAGAAGCCTGTTATAGGGGTCTTTCGACAGCAATTCCGGCGTCACGTTTGAAACCTGCCGATAGGTGGATGAAGTCGCGATCAGCCGCTGTATCGCTTTTATGTCCCAGTTGCGATCCATGAACTCCACCGCAAGCCAGTCCAGCAGTTCCGGGTGAGAAGGCGGGGAGCTCTGGGTACCGAAATCCTCGGCGGTCTCCACGATGCCAATTCCGAAATAAGTCTGCCAGATTCGATTCACGAAAGCACGGGCGGTGGTGGGAGCCTCGCGAGCCACCATCCACTTCGCAAAAGTCAGGCGGTTCACCGGCTCTCCGGCAGGGATCGGATTTAGGAAGGACGGCACGCCGGCCGTGACCAGTTTGCCTGGATTCAGAAAGTCGCCGCGAGTCAGTTGATGGGTCTCGCGCGTGTTGGCACGCTCATTCAGCACTAACTGCGACGTGCCTTCGGGGTGTTCCGTCCAAAGACCCGCGATGGTGGTGTTCTCGTCTTTCCACTCGGGCAGGGTGGTGCGCCAGTAGCCAAAGATTTCCTGTGTCTGCGACGGGGATCGCTGCGTGCGGAGAGTTGCCAGAATCTGCCGGACGCGGGCGGGAACAGGGTCCGCCACAGCGCCTTCTGCATCGGTGACGGAGATGCGGATACGGCCCAGATTGTTGTTCTGATTATCGTCGCTGTTCCAGCCTCCGCCGTTCTGCTTGATATAGAAAACGAGAGTCGTCTCGCCGTCGCCGCCGACCGGCGTTTCGGTGTTGAAGACCGCCTTCCGCGCCTGGTTCCGCAACCCTGGACCGGCGTCGATTCCCCACGCTGTGTCGTCATTCCCGTCAATCGCGAAGGCAATCGGCCCCGTCACACGCTTCTTTGTGGACTTGTCGAAATAGAGGACATCAAGCGGCGTTTCCGGCAGATTCAGATCCGCCGTGGCCGAGACAATCTTCACCGGCAGCGGCTTCCCGGCCCCAGCTATCTGGGCTTCCACTTTGAATTCGCTCAGTGCGCCCGTGCCTTTGATGGACCGACCCGGCCCACCCAGCGGCAGATTCGGATCCGTCATCAATTCCAGACGGAACGCCCGAATGTTTTTCATCGGCGTCTTCACCGTCAGCTTCACGGTGTGTTTGGTGGGCGCATAGCCCTGCGCGAGCAGCGAGCCGTCTTCCTGCGGGACGTACTTCTGGCCGCCGGTCGAAATGTCGTCCACCTCAGGCTTCACCACAGTCCAGACAGGCTGGTCTTTGGCGACCGAAGCTTCCCAATTCGCCATCCGCGATTCCCAGTCAGTTGTCCGATGCTGCAGGGAACTCTCGATTTCCCTTGTGCGTCGCGTGATCTCCGCAATCTTCATCTGCTGCGCGGGCGTGTACACCGCCGCCGTCGCCTCATTCGAATTGTTCAGGAAGGCGAACAGCTTGTAATACTCTTCCTGCTGCAGCGGGTCATATTTATGGTTGTGGCACTGCGCGCACTGAATCGTGACGCCCAGCATGCCTTTGCCAATGGCGTCCATGCGGTCGTACATGGCCTCCATGCGGAACTGTTCGGGGTCGACGCCGCCTTCCTCGTTAATCATCGAATTGCGCAGGTATCCCGTCGCCACGCGCTGATCCTGCGTGGCATTCGGGCGCAGATCACCTGCCAGTTGATCGATGATGAAGTCGTTGTACGGCAGATTGCGGTTGAAGGCGTTGATGACCCAGTCGCGATAGAACCAGACGAAGCGGGGCTTATCTTTTTCGTAGCCGTCGGAATCGGCGTAGCGTGCACCATCCAGCCAGTGGCGCGCCCACTTTTCGCCGTAGTGCGGGGAGGCGAGGAGGCGGTCCACCTGTTTTTCGTATGCGCGGGCGCTTTTGTCTTTAAGGAAGGCATCCACTTCTTCGGGAGTGGGCGGCAGGCCGATCAGATCAAGGGAAGCGCGCCGCAGCATGGTGGTCTTGTCTGCTTCGGGCGAGGGCTTCTGGTTTTCGGATTCGAGTTTGGCCAGGACAAACCGGTCGATGGCATTACGGCCCCATTTTGTGTCGTTGACGGCGGGCAGCGCAGGGCGGACGGGGGGGATGAAGGCCCAGTGTTTTTTCTTTGGCGCTGCGGAGATCGTGCCGTCGGGCCAGTTCGCGCCCGCGTCGGTCCAGGCTTTGATCTTCGCGATCTGGTCGGCTGTGAGCGCGCTGCCCATGGGCATGCGGGCGAGGTTGCCTTCGCCGGCCACGCGCTTGTAAATGAGGGCGAGCTTATCGGCGGCAGGCTTGCGGTCGAGCCGCAGGCCGGCGCTTTGGAGCTTTTCGCCATGACAGTTCAGGCAGCTCTTTTCCAGAACAGGCTGGATGTCTTTGCTGAAATCAGGCGGAGTCTGAGCTCGGAGGAAAGCACAGGCGAAGAGTGGAAGGCAGCGGCGCAGCATCATACGGCTTCAACAGATACTCTATTACGTCCAACCGCCGGACGGTAGAGACGAGAGGAGAGCAGGGCCGGCGCGGCTCGCCACTGGTACGCGACATAATCCGGTCAAACACTGCAAAATCGGTTCGGTTTTTCCTGTCGGCGAAGTAACCAACCGTTTCTATTGCCGAAACCTTTCCAGGCAAGAACCATGGCCACAAAACTGGTTCGTGCAGGTCCGAACTTCGCGGGGCAAAAGCATTTTCAACCCGAAACAGGTCTGGCGGGAACTTACCCATCTCAAATGGGGCGGAAGTCCGGGCTGGGGGGCGGAACCTCCGCTTCCCAGGTGCAAACCGTGCCCCCCAAACTCACCTGTGCGAACACGTCACATTGAGCCGGAGAGCGAAGTCCGCTAGAATGAAGGATTCATCCGGTAGCGCGTCAACGTGCAGAGTGGAAACGTAAGGTGTGAGGGCAGCGTCCCTCGCCCTTGCGTCCGGTGGAAAGGAATCAGGTTTCATGAATTTACTCGGGCCACAGCGCCTGAACAGCGTCAAAGTTTGCCTTAACGGACTGCTCACGATCCTGCTCTGTGCAGTCAGTGCCGCTGGTCAAACCCCTGCTGCTCAACAAGCCCCACAGCAACCGGCACCACAGGCTCCCAAGCCACCGGCATCAAACAACCCTTTTGAATCGATTCCAGGCACGGTAGCTCCCGCTGCAGCGGTGCCGACTGCGCCCGCGGTACAGGCTCCGGCGGCTGGACAGCCCCCCGCCGGACAAACCACTCCGCCTCAGTTCGAGGCCCCCAAAGTCGTCGCGCCGGGCGAAGCCCCCACAGGCCCCACCATCGAAGCGAACATCATTGAAACTATTCAGTTCAAAGGTTCCCGCCGCGTTCCGCAGGACACTCTTCGCGCGCTGATTTTCACCCGCGCCGGGGACGCCTATAAAGAAGAAGGACTGCGCCGTGATTTTATGGCGCTCTGGAACACCAATCGCTTCGACGATATCCGGCTCGAAAGAGAAAAGGGCGACCGCGGCGGCATCATCCTCACCTATGTGGTGGTTGAGCGCCCCGTCATTCGCGATATTAAGTACGAAGGCATGAAGTCCGCCTCCACCTCAGACGTCCTCGACCGCTTTAAAGAGCGTAAGGTGGGCCTCGTGGTGGAATCGCAATACGACCCGAATGTGATCAACCACGCAGCCGTGGTGCTGAAGGAACTGCTCTCCGAACGCGGCCACCAATTTGCGAAGGTGAACCCGGAACTTCGCCGGATCCCGCCATCCTCCCTCGAAGTTATCTTCCAGGTTGAGGAAGGGCCGAAGGTGAAGGTTGGCGAGATTAACTTTACCGGCCTTGATGCGTTCAACCGTCGTCAGGTGGTTCGCCTGATGAAGAACCTGAAGCCCATCGGCATTCCGCACTCCATCTACCTCGAAGAGCTTTTCTCGAAGACCTACGACTCGGCCAAACTCGAAGAGGACAAAGAACGTATTCGCGACGGCTACCAGAAGGAAGGCTACTTCACCGCCAAGGCGCTCGAACACACTGTCAAGCTCCGCCAGACCGGCGGCGCGCTGGGCGGCTTCCACATCCCGCTTTTGAAAGAAAACAAGCCCGGCCAGGCGCAGGACGTCACCATTCCCATCGAAGAAGGGCAGCGTTACTACCTCGCCAAGATGAATTTTGAAGGCGTGAAGCTCTTCCGCTCCACGGAATTCCTCGGGCGCCTTTTCGCGATGAACACCGGAACCGTGTTCTCCACGGAAAAACTCCGCACGGGCATCAAGAATCTAACGAAGGTCTACAGCCAGTTCGGCTACATCGATTACGTGGGTGAGCCGCAGATTGACGTGGTTCCCCAGTCCAACAAAATCGATCTCACCATCAACGTGGATGAAGGCAAACAGTTCTTCGTACGCCGCATCGAATTCACCGGCAACACCACCACCAGGGATAAAGTCATCCGCCGCGAACTGCTGATTGATGAAGGCGACGTTTATAACTCCACGCTTTGGGACGCCAGCATTCTGCGCCTCAACCAGCTGGGCTACTTCGAAACACTGAAGGAAAACGAAGCATTCACGCTGAACCGCAATCCCGGCACCAACACCGTCGATATCAACCTGAAGGTGAAGGAACGCGGCAAGAACTCCATCAGTCTCAACGGCGGCGTCTCGGGCATCTCCGGAACCTTCGTCGGGGTGAACTATTCCACCAACAACTTCCTCGGTCTGGGCGAAACACTCAGTATCGGCGGACAGGTTGGAACCCTGACGAACGATGTGAACATCGGCTTCACGGAGCCGTATCTGTTTGACCGGGCGATTCAGGCCGGCGTCTCGGTCTACTATCGCCGCTTCGACTATAACCAGGGCCGCCAGGTCTCGCTGCTCAGCGGCACGGACGTCACCCGGTTCTACAATTCACTCGGCAGCGCTAATGTGCTGAATTACGTGCAGAACTCGAAAGGTGTTTCCTTCAACGCCAGCTACGCCGTCAAGCGCAGCTTCGCGCGGCTTGGCCTGTCAATTGGGTATGACGATTCGAGCATCAACACCAAGTCGACGGGCGCTTCGACTTACTTTACGTACCTGAATTTCCGGGGTGTCGACGGACCGAACTCCCTCAACGGCATTAAGACCTTCAGCGTGACGCCGTCTTACACCTACAACTCGAAGAACAACTACCAGAACCCCACGGGCGGCATGAGCATTTTCGCCTCGATTCAGGCTTCCGCCAGCATCCTCGGGGCAAACGTGAATAACATCCGGCCAACCTTCGATGGCCAGTACTATCGGGTCAGCCCGCGCTGGCGCAAGAACGTGCTCGCCTTCCACCTGACGGCCTCCACGCTGTTCGGTTATGGCGGCAAAGTGGCTCCACCCTTCTCCCGTACCTTCCTGGGTGGCGAAAACGACGTCCGCGGCTTCCAGTTCTATTCCATTACGCCGGTCGCCTATATCCCCAGCAGCGCACAGATCAACGTCCTGAATCCGGATGGTTCGCAGCGCATTCAGAAGACGCTGGTTGGTGGCTACATCCAGCAGACCGCTGTCCGGCAGAACTCCCCGATCTACCAGATCATCACGCCCGGTGGAGACACACAGGGTATCTTTAACTTCGAATACCGTATTCCGATCTTCGGGCCGGTCACAATGGCCCCGTTTTTTGACGCCGGCCTGAACAAGGTTCTCTTCCCCGGTCAGCTTCGCGTCAATCAGGGCCAAATCGACTCGCTGAACAACGATTTCACGCAGGCGGCTTTCTCCAACCGGGTCAAGATTGCTCCGGGAACCCAGGCGATCCGCATGTCCACCGGTGTGGAAGTGCAGGTCATCCTGCCGATCGTGCAGGCCCCGTTCCGCGTCTACTGGGCCTATAACCCCGTGGTGCTGCAACAGTACCTGCAGCCACCCATCGTGCTGGATCGTTCGATGTTCCCCAACCAGACTACTTTCGTGCAGGCGATTCAGCAGTATTCGCCGCCCTATCCGTACTACGAAAAGAAGAGCACGTTCCGGTTTACAATTGGCAGAACATTCTGAGTCATAATAACGGGCGCGGGATATCAAACTTCAAGGAGTGGCAAAGTTTTGAGAAGTAAATTCACCATCGTGCCCGCTTTAGCGTTGGCAATGGGCCTGGCTGCATCAGCACAGGCGCAGAAAATCGGCGTTATCGACATGCAGGGCTCTCTGCTCTCCACCGTGGACGGCAAGAAAGCAGCCGATGAGCTCAAGGCGAAGTTTGGCCCGAAAGAAGCCGAATTCAATAAGCGCCAGGCGGATCTGGCTGCCAAACAGGATCAATTCCGCAAGACCCAGAACACCCTGAGTGATGCCGCCAAAGCACAGGCCACCCGCGACGTTGACGCTCTGACCAAAGCTCTGCAGCGCGACGCCGATGACACCAAGGCCGAGTTCCAGGCCGAAGAAAACCGGCTTCTGGGCGGAATCCTCAGCAAGATGCAGGCGATCCTGACGAAATACGCTGCCGATAACCAGATCTCGATGATTGTCGACGTCAGCCAGCAGCCGAACAACCTGATCTATGCGGACCAGGCCGCGAATATTTCGGCTGCAGTGATCGCCCTCTACGATCAGTCGGTTGGTGCGCCCGCACCCGCTCCGAGGCCGGCAGCGCCTAAAGCCGCGGCTCCGGCAATCAAGAAATAAGGCAGCCAGAAAGTAAGGCAAAGGAATCACCATGAACAGAAATCTCATCGTCGCCCCCGTCCTCGGACTCATGCTCGCCGTTGCGGGCCAGGCGCAGCAGAAAATCGCCGTCATCAACATGCAGGACGCGCTGGTTGCCACCAAAGACGGCCAGAAAGCCGTGGCTGATCTGCGGGGCAAGTATGCTCCTAAAGATCAGGAGTTCCAGAAGCGCGGGCAGGAACTGACCGCGAAACAGGAACAGTATAAGAAGACCGTCAACACCATCAGTGAAGCGGCCAAAGCCGCCCTTGAACACGATATTGACGCCATGCAGCGCACCATGCAGCGCGATCAGGACGATATCAAGCAGGACATGAGCGCCGATGAACAGAGCATGGTCAACCTGCTCGGCCAGAAAATGATGCAGGTCATTTCGAAGTACGCGGCAGACAACCAGTACACTGCCGTGTTTGACGTCAGCGGGCAGCCGAACAACATCCTCTATGCGTCCACGGCTTCCGATATCACCCAGGCCGTGATTGCGCTCTACGACAAAGCTGCGCCGGTTACACCGTCCGCGCCGCCTTCCAGGTCTCCGTCCACCTCGGTAGTCCCGCGTCCCTCTCCTCCGGCAGGAGGCGCCTCTTCCGCAGCTCCGAAGAAACCGATCACCCCTGGCGCGCCGCCTAAATAGGTTTTGAGGAACACGGGCACTTTTCGTGCCCCGCGGGCGGAAAGAGCCACGGTTCCTCAGCTATCGGGGCCACGGCCAGTCGGCTGGCGGGCTTATTTGGTGCTAACCTGAAGTTTCGGGGCGGATCGCGTTATGAAAGCAGTCGCTGTCGCACTTTTGTTTCTTCCTCTTTCCGGGCTGATCGCGCAAAATGGCGGGATCGGCCTGGAGAAAGCACCCCCCATCGTGGTCCCCACGCTGGGGGCGCTCGGTGGTAACTACGGAAGCTCTGGCCGAAGCCGCCCCCTTGGCGGAATCGCTCCTCCTACATTCCCCATTGGCGTTCCGCAACAACAGAACCAACAGCAATCTTCCGGCTATCGTTACATCGGGCCGGTTTATTACGTGCCGAATGCATATGACTCCGGCTTCTCTGCCGCACCGGAATACTCTACGTTCAATACCCCGGCAACGCCGGTGACCCCTGCAGCACCGGCCGCGCCACCGCAGCCTTCCGTCGTCATCAATCAGTACTTTAACTCGCGGGAAAGCCTCACACCGTCCACCTCGGCAGCAGCACCTGTGGCAACCGGACTTGCGGCAACCGCAACAAAGGCCGATGAGAGCGCAGAACCAAAGTACTACCTGATCGCATTCAAAGACCGTTCGGTCTACACCGCTCTCGCATACTGGATTGAGGGCGACATTTTGCACTACGTCACTACGAAGAACACCCATAACCAGGCATCCGTGACCCTGATCGACGTCGACCAGACCACAAAGCTCAACGCCGACAACCGTTTGCCTTTTTCCCTCACGCCTGCTAAATAGTCTGGAACGGCGCCCCTTCTTGCGGCACCCGCCATCAGGGATCTTTGGGTGTGCGTCAACAACTACAGGCGTTCACCGCCCTTCTGACCATCGTGCCGGGTACGGCAACCGCACAATTTTGCATACCGCTCGACGTGATCAACGTCATTCCGGCTTTCGCTGATCCGGGCGTCAGAGGACGACCGCAGACAGAAACAACCATGCGCAGGGGAAACGACGCGATGACCTGGCGCTACGCCGCGAACTGCGCGCAGCATCCCCTACAGGCGATAAGCCGCCTTCGCGTTCCGCCAGAAGTACTTCTCCCGTAACGCCGGCGGTTTGTCGGCCATGTAATCGAGCACCACCTGAAACACCTCCGGATACAGTGCTGTCATGTCACAGGCGGGCCAGTTACTCGCATACAGAACGCGTTCCGGCCCAAATACATCCCAAAGCTCGTCGAGCAGCGCGTAGCCGGCATGGCCGCCACCCTTGCGAACCACGCCGGAGACCTTGCCGTAAATCTCCCGTCGGGAGGCCAGTGCCCGCAGGCCGTCCGAATCGTCCAGAGGTAAATGCCCCACGATCATCCGCAAATCCGGCAAGGCAACCGATAGCCGGGCAATCTGCTCATAAACCGGGGCCCCCACCAGGATGTCGAGGCTGCAGTTCTTCCCCATCAGAAACTTCAGATCCCCCATCGCCTGCGCATCCGCAAGGTACTTCCCCACGTTCGCCCCGCTGATCCGAATCCCCCGCCACAACGGATGTTTGCTAAACCGCTCCAGAGCCGCCCGAAAGTCCGGATGCCCCGGGGCAATATTCCCCACCACACCTTTAATCAGGGGAGTCCGGTCCGCCAGCATCAACAGCCACAGATTGTCCTCCAGCCAGGGGCTCGCCTCAATCACCACCACCCCATCCACCTTGTGCGGCTGCACGGCGGCCAGGTATCGATCCGGCAGGCTCGGCTTGTAGAGAATGGGCTCTTTTGGCGAAGGCCAGGGTACGCCCTGGGGTCGCGACGTGTCATAGAAATGCGTCGCGACATCGATCACCTGACCCGGCAACGCGTCCGCACCCGGCAACGCAGTTGCGGCCAGGCTTCCTGACAACAACATTCTTCGTGTCATGTGGTCCACGACACGCATTGTACGCCCCGCACCGTACTTTCTAATAGCGACTGCGGTCTCGGCCAGTGCGGAGACCTGCACCGTCATCATCACCGGCAACGCCGTCCGCTCCCGCACCATGCCTGGGCAAAACCTGACCCTCAATGCTCTTGCTGCAGTCATGGATCGACGAACAGGTGTCCCGGCGCGGCTTCTGCCGGAACGGTCCGATCATGACAGTCAAGGTGGAGAGCCAAACCGCTCCGACCTGCCACACTACTTCAGCTTGAAGAGGGCTACCGTGCAATCCGCCCGGGGCGCGGTAACGCCAGGAACTCCTGCGGTTAAACCGGCACTGCCCCTGCATCGTGTTGACCTTGCCGCACGCAAGAGCCATCGCCTTCGAACGCGCGTTCAAAAACAAACTGCGGCTTCACCGCGCAGTTCGCCGTCGCCGAAGTGCCCCCGGTATATTTCGAACACGACTGCGCACTCTTCTCAACGAACGAGAT